>NZ_JANINT010000269.1 GCF_024509035.1 Nocardioides sp.
GTGAGGGTGTGGGCGGTCTCGTCGGTGCCCATCGACCACATGGAGACGTCGGAGATGTCGTCGAGGAGGGCGTGGATCTGGTTGACGGCGCGCGTGACCCGATGTGATGGGTGAGCTTGTGCGGTCATCGCCACTCCCGAGATGAAGTCGTGGCGGCAGTCTATCAAACGTGTGCTCGGAAAGTCAACACGCAGATTCACGTTCCCTGGGGCGGCGGTCCGCAAGCCGGGAAGAGGCCGATGCCACGGCGGACCGCTCCCGCTTTGCTGCCGAAGACCGCAGCCCGAAGCAGCCCGCAGCCCGACGTACCTCCACCGCCCTGCGCAGGTTGCGGGGGCTCGACGAGCTCGGCCAGCGGGAGGCACATGACCGAGGGCCGGCTCGCGCACGACCAACTCGGTGGCCCGGTGGGGGCCGGCCGACCACGATGGACCTGTGACGACCAACTACTTCGACCGCGACGTGGCCGAGCGGTACGACGACCTCGACGACCCGATGTTCTCCCCCGCGGTCCTCGGGCCGACGGTGGACCTGCTGGCCGACCTCGCCGACGGACGGCCCGCGCTCGAGCTGGCGATCGGCACCGGGCGGGTCGCGCTGCCGCTGAGCGAGCGCGGCGTCCGGGTGCACGGGATCGAGCTGTCCGAGGCGATGGTGGACCAGCTGCGCACCAAGCCCGGGAGCGAGCGCATCGCGGTCGCGATCGGCGACATGACCGAGACCCGGGTCGAGGGCCGGTTCGGGCTGGCCTACCTGGTCTTCAACACGATCGGCAACGTCACCACCCAGGACGGGCAGGTCGCCGTGTTCGAGACCGCAGCGGCCCACCTCGAGCCCGGCGGGCTGTTCCTCGTCGAGACGCTGGTCCCCGGCGTACGCCGCCTACCGGCCGGCGAGCGCTTCGCCGTCTTCGGGCACACCGGCGCTCACGTGGGCATCGACGAGTACGACGTGGCGACCCAGCGCACCTGGTCCCACCACTACTCCTCCGAGGACGGCGAGACCTTCCGGCGCCGCTCGATCCCGTTCCGCTACGCCTGGCCGGCCGAGCTGGACCTGATGGCGCGCATCGCCGGCTTGCGTCTGGAGCACCGCTGGGGCGACTGGGACCGCAGACCGTTCACGGCCGAGAGCGCCAAGCACGTCTCGGTCTGGGTCAAGCCGGGCTGAGGTCGCAGCCCAGGTCGCGCAGACCGGCCCGGCCGGTCTCGGTGAGCCGGAGCGAACGGGAGTCCGCGGCTCTGCGCACGAACCACCCGCGGTCGATCAGCGCTGCGCCGACGTCCGCGGCGAGCGCCCCGGCGAGGTGCGGGCGACGTTCGGTCCAGTCCAGGCACGGCCGGGCGAACGACCGCCGCCGCCCGCGCGCGGCCTCGACGTCGACCCCCCACGCGGCCAGCGCGGCCGAGCCGGCCGGCGTGACGTCGTACGCCTCGGAGAGCCACCGCTGGGCGAGCAGCGCGTCGTGGAGGAGGACCCCACACCGTCCTGCGAGGTGGTCGTAGCAGGTGCGGGCGAAGGCCAGCGAGCGGGCGTGACCCGCCTGGCGCAGGGTCCGCACGGGCTGGGGCGGTGCGACGTGCGAGAGCGCCTCGAGCGCCTCACCCACGGCGGGGCCGGCGATGCGGTAGTAGCGGTGCCGCCCTTGGGCGACCACCTCCACCAGCCCACCGGCGAGCAGCCGGCCCAGGTGCTCGCTCGCGGTCGACGGACCGACCCCGGCCACCCTCGCCAGCTCCCCGGCCGCCAACGCCCGTCCACCCATGAGGCTGTCGAGCATCCGCGCGCGGCTCGGATCGCCGATCAGGGCGCCCACGGAGGCGAGGTCGGTGTCGTGCATCCGGCGAGACTACGACGCGCACGGTGCGGCCGCGGCCGAAGCGTGACGCCCCTACCGTCACGGCCATGGAGAGCCCCGGAGCACAGGTCGAGTCCGCCGTCGAGCACTGCCTGGAGGTCGCCGCCACCTGGCTGGTCTGGGGCGGCCGCCCAGCCCTCAGCGAGGACGGCGAGCGGATCTACACCCCACACAAGGCCGTTCGGCGCATCGGTGACCATCTCGTCGACCACCTGGCCGAGGTCGAGGCGCTCCTCGCCGGCGTCCCGACCGAGCCGGATCACTGGCACGCGAGCCTGGTCACCCTCGAGTCGGACTGGGCTCGGTTCACCGAGCTCGACCTCGACGAGGCCCGCCAGCGGCTGCGCCGGCTGGGCCGCACGTTCTCCCTGCGGCTGGCCGCAGCCGGCGAGTCCTCGTGGGATCTCCCCCGCGGTGAGAACTGGTCGTTGCGCGAGATCGCCGACCACCTCACCGGTATCCGGTGGTACGCCGACCAGGTCGGGCGGCTGCCACGATGAGCGCGTGAGGATCTTCCATATCGCGACGCTCGCCGACTGGACCGCCGCCCAGGAGACGGGCGCCTACACGACCTCGACGCGCGGGCGCACCCTCGCCGAGGAGGGCTTCATCCACGCCAGCCGGGCCGACCAGTGGGAGGGCGTGCGGGAGGCGTTCTACGCCGACGTCACCGAGCCGCTCGTGCTGCTCGAGATCGACACCGGCCTCCTCGACAACCCCGTGGTCGAGGAGGAGCCGGCCCCGGGCGCGGGCGTCACGTTCCCGCACGTGTACGGCGCGATCGCGCCCGGCGCGGTCGTGGCCGTCACCCCGCTCTGAGCCGACGGCTCTCGCCCCAGGCGACGAGCTCGCTCAGCCGCGTCTCCGTGACGTCGTCGCGCGGCAGGTAGACCATCATCCGGTTGACCCCGGACTGGCCGA
>NZ_JANINT010000270.1 GCF_024509035.1 Nocardioides sp.
GTCCCCTGATCTCGACCTTCACCCAGGACTGGTCCCTGGGCCGGACGGGTAAGAAGGAGGCATGAGCATCAGCAGACTCCTCGCCCGCCCCATGCTCGCCTCGATCTTCGTCGTCGGCGCGACCAACGCCTTGAAGAACACCTCGGTGCCCGCCGGCAAGGCCGAACCGGTGACCAGCCGTCTGGTCCCGCTGGCCAAGCGGGCCGGCATCCCGCTGCCCGAGGACCCCGAGACGCTGGTCAAGCTGAACGCCGGGGTGCAGCTCGGCGCCGGACTGGCGCTGGCCACCGGGCGTGCGCCGCGCCTCTCCGCCGCCGTCCTGGCCGCGTCTCTGGTGCCGACCACCGCCGCCGGCCACCGCTTCTGGGAGGTCTCCGACCCGACCCAGCGCACCCAGCAGAAGCTGCACTTCTTCAAGAACCTCTCGGTCCTCGGCGGTCTGGTGATCGCCGCAGGTGACACCGACGGCAAGCCGGGTGTGGCGTGGCGCGCGCGCCGGGTTGCCAAGGACGCCCGCCGCGAGGCCAAGCACCTCGCCGCCGCGGCTCGCCAGGAGGCCAAGCTCGCGAAGGCGAAGGTGGCCTGAGGACTGCCGCCGGCGTACGTCGCTAGGCTGCGCGGGTGACTGAGCCCTGGCCTGCGCCCCGTGCCCGTCGTCCCGTCGACGCCGTCGTCACGCTGCCGGGCAGCAAGTCGCTGACCAACCGCGCGCTCGTGCTCGCCGCGATCGCCGACGGCCCCTCCGTCGTCCGCCGCGCCCTGCGCTCGCGGGACTCCACGCTGATGGCGACCGCCCTGACGGCGCTGGGGTCCCACGTCGACACCAGCAGCGAGGACTGGGTCGTGACTCCCGGGGCGTTCGACCGCGACGCGAGCATCGACTGCGGCCTGGCAGGCACCGTGATGCGCTTCGTCCCGCCGGTCGCGGGTCTCTCCAGCGGTGCGGTCTCCTTCGACGGCGACCCGCACATGCGCACCCGCCCGATCGGCGAGGTGTTGGGCGCGCTGCGTGCGCTCGGGGTCGACGTGGCGGGCGACGCGCTTCCCTTCACCGTGCACGGCTCGGGCTCCGTGCGGGGCGGGACGGTCGTCGTGGACGCCTCGGCGTCCTCGCAGTTCGTGTCCGCGCTGCTGCTGGCGGGTGCCCGCTACGAGCAGGGCGTCGACGTCCGCCACGACGGCAAGCCCGTGCCCTCGCTCCCCCACATCGACATGACCGTGGCGATGCTGCGCCAGCACGGCGTGGAGGTCGACGGGTCCGACGCCGACCGCTGGCGGGTGGCTCCCGGCCCCGTCCGCGCCGTGGACCACCTCATCGAGCCAGACCTCTCGAACGCGGCGCCGTTCCTGGCGCTCGCAGCGGTGTCGGGCGGCACCGTCGTGGTGCGGGACTGGCCGCGGGAGACGACCCAGGCCGGCGACGCCCTGCGCGACATCCTCACGGCGATGGGGTGTGAGGTGGCATTCGATCGGGAGGGCCTGCGCGTCACCGGCAGCGGCACCCTGCTCGGCATCGACGTGGACCTGCACGACGTGGGCGAGCTGACGCCCGCGATCGCCGCGCTCTGTGCGCTCGCCGAGGCACCGTCGCACCTGCGCGGCGTCGCGCACATCCGCGGCCACGAGACCGACCGCCTCGCGGCGCTCGCCACCGAGCTCAACGGGCTCGGTGCCGACGTCACCGAGCACGACGACGGCCTGAGCATCCGGCCCGCGCCGCTGCACGGCGGCGTCTTCCACACCTACGCCGACCACCGGATGGCCCACGCCGGCGTGATCATCGGCGCCGCCGTCGAGGACGTCCTGGTCGAGAACGTCGCGACGACCGGCAAGACGTTCCCCGACTTCGCCGGCTTCTGGTCCGGGCTGATCGCCGACTGAGTCACGGTGACCCGAGGATGAAGCGGCGATGAGCCCCAAGGCGCGGGGACGATACTCCGACCACGACGTCGAGCACTACGACCGTCCGCGCCGCCACACCCGTCCGCGCACCAAGGAGCGCCCGACGTACGACGACGCTGTCGACGGCGTGGTCGTGACGGTCGACCGGGGCCGGTTCACGCTGCTCGTCGAGGACCGGACGGTCCTGGCCATGAAGGCCCGGCCGCTGGGGCGCAAGGGGGTCGTGGTCGGCGACCGGGTCCGCGTCGTCGGCGACACCTCGGGGGCCGACGGGTCGCTCGCCCGGATCGTCGAGGTGCGCGAGCGCTCCACCACCCTGCGACGCACGGCTGATGACGACGACCCGGTCGAGCGGGTCATCGTCTCCAACGCCGATCAGCTGGTCGTCGTCACCGCCCTGGCCAACCCCGACCCTCAGCCGCGGCTCATCGACCGTGCTCTGGTGGCGGCGTACGACGCCGGGATGCAGCCGCTGATCTGCATGACGAAGTCCGACCTGGCCGACCCCGAGACCCTGCTGGTCACCTACCGCTCCCTCGGCGTCCCCTGGGTGGTCACCCGACGCGGCGGTGACATCTCTGCGCTGCGCGAGCGGCTGTCCGGGCGGGTGAGCGTGCTCGTCGGCTCCAGCGGGGTCGGGAAGTCCACGCTGGTCAACGCGCTGGTGCCCGACGCACGCCGCGAGGTCGGCGTCGTCAACGCCGTCACCGGTCGCGGCCGCCACACCTCGACCTCGGCCTACATGCTGCCGCTCCCGCACGATCCCGCCGGCGGCGACGCGGGCTGGATCATCGACACCCCGGGCATCCGCTCCTTCGGGCTGGCCCACGTCCAGCCCGAACGGCTGATCGAGGCGTTCCCCGACCTCG
>NZ_JANINT010000271.1:0-1615 GCF_024509035.1 Nocardioides sp.
TCACCACCTGGTTCACGACCGCCGCCGCCAGCAAGATCACCTGCATGAAGTCCTGGTACTGGCGCAGGAAGGCGCGCCACCCGGGCTCCTGCTTCGCGGCGGCCAGCCGGTTGGGGCCCTGCGATGCGAGTCGCGACCGCGCCTCCTCGGCCGAGAGGCCGACGGCCGGGTCGACCCCCAGCTCACGCGAGAGCCGCTCGACGTCGGAGGCGACGGCGTCCACGACTGCCATGGGCCGATCGTGCAGGCGCCTCGGGTGGTGACGCCTCACCCCGGACGGGGTGGGTCGGGCAACCACCCGAAGCGGGTGAACCGCCGCCCGCCTCCGGGTGACACGGTCGGACCAACCTGATCCGGAGGAGGGACTCATGACCGAGACCAGCGTGGACGTCGGACCCGTCGACTACCTCGTCGTCGAGTTCCCGGGCGCAAAGCTCACCGGCGAGGCCCTGGCGGCGCTCGTCGACCTCGCCGACCGCGGCATCATCCGCGTGCTCGACCTGCGGGTGGCCATGGTGACCGCCGACGGCGAGTTCACCGCGATGGCCATCACGGACCTCGACGGCGACGGGACGCTCGACCTGGCGGTGTTCTCCGGGGTCGAGTCGGGACTGCTCGACGACGACGACCTCGCCGAGAGCGCCGCGCTCGTCGGGGAGGGCGACGCGGTCGCGGTGCTGCTGTACGAGAACACCTGGGCGGGACCGTTCGTCTCCGCCCTCCGGCGCCAGGGCGCCGACGTCATCGCGAGCGGGCGGATCCCGGCCGACGAGGTCATCGCCGCGCTCGACGCGCTCGAAGAGGAGGGCTGAGCCATGGGTCTTGTCGGTGGCATGGCGCGCACCGCGGTGGTCGCCGGCACGGCGACGGCCGTCTCGAACCGGGTCTCCCGCCGCCAGGCGGGTCGCTGGCAGCAGCAGGCGGACGCCCAGGCGTACCAGGAGCAGCAGTACGCCCAGCCGGCCTACGCTGCACCCCCGCCCCCGCATCCTGCGCCGGCCGCGGCCGGAGGCGACGACATGATCGCCCAGCTCGAGAGGCTCGGCGAGCTCCGCGACAAGGGCATCCTCACCGACGAGGAGTTCGCAGCCCAGAAGGCGAAGCTCCTGGCTGGCTGACGTGCTGGTCCAGCGCGGGCGGATCGACTCGCCGTTCTTCCGCTCGAAGTTCCGCGTCCCGACGCCGCCCGACCACTTCGTGCACCGGGCCCGCCTGACCGGGCTGCTCGACGACCTCGCGGCGTACCCGGTCGCGGCGGTGGTGGCGCCGGCCGGCGCGGGCAAGACGGCGCTCGTCGCCGACTGGGTGCGCGGCACGCCCCGGCCGACCGCGTGGCTGACGCTCGACGACGCCGACCGTGACCCGACCCGGTTCTGGTCGGCTGTGGTCGCGGCGGTCGACGAGCTGGCCGAGCGGCCGGGCAGCGTGCTGGTGCTCGACGACGTGCACCGGATCGACGACACCGGGTCGCGAGGGGCGCTCGAGGACCTCGTCGACCGGCGCCCGGAGTGGCTGCACCTCCTGCTGGTGGGACGCCGGCGCCCGCCCCTGCCGGTGGACCGCCTGCGCGCCACCGGCGCCCTGGCCGACGTCGACTTCGACGCGTTGAGGTTCA
>NZ_JANINT010000271.1:1625-2451 GCF_024509035.1 Nocardioides sp.
CGAGTGGGCGGATGGCTGGGCCGCCGCACTCCAGCTCGCCGCGCTCGCCGTCCGGTCCCGGCGCCGCCTGCCGTCGGCACCGGACCGGCTGGTCGACAGCTACGTGTGGCACGAGGTGCTCGGCGCGGAGCGGGCCGAGCTGGTGGGCCTGCTGCTCTCGACCGCGGTGGTGGACCGGCTGAACTACGGGCTGGCGGAGGCGCTGACGGGCAGGCCGGACGCCGGCGACCTGCTCGGCGAGGCCGAGGAGCGCGGCCTGTTCGTGACGAGCCTCGACGCCGGTGGCTGGTTCGGCGTGCACGGCCTGGTGCGCGACATGCTGCTGACCGACCTGGAACGACGGTGGCCGGAGCGGCTGCGGGAGCAGCACCTGCGGGCCGCGCGGTGGTTCGAGGGCACCGGGGAGCCGGTGACCGTCCGAGGTCGCCGTATCCACGGAGGTCACGCGGACGCAGGACGCCTGGTGCCGGCTGCTCGTCGGCGCTCCGGTCCCCGGCGAGGCGATCGCCGCCGGCCCGCCCGTCCTGCGGGCGCTGGTCGCGTACACCCGGTGCGACTGGCGCACGGCGATGGACCTGGGGCGGTCCGGGTCGATGGACGACCCGATCGGCCGGTACGGCTGGAGCGTCGTGGCGCACTCGATCGCGGCGACCGAGGCCTGGAGCGACGACGACCCTGCGGTCGAGGAGGCACGGGCGGCTGTGGCCGGCCAGAGTGACCGGCGGCTCGCCCACGAGTGCGCCCGCGCCGTCGGGCTCGCGCTCGCCGGTCACCCCCTGGACGCGGTCCGGGTCGCGGCCGGCGTACGGCCCCTGGTGCTGGCCGC
>NZ_JANINT010000271.1:2461-2770 GCF_024509035.1 Nocardioides sp.
CGAGATGGCCACCCTGCGTGTCGTCCTCGACCTCGCCGACGCGGTCGCCGCCCGCGAGCTCGGCGACCGGGAGGCCGCCGAGGCCGGGCTGCGGGCGCTGCGGTCGGGGGCCTGCTATCCCAGCACGTACGTCGACGTGCTGGCCGGCCTCGAGCTGGCCGAGGCCCGCCTCGGCGAGGGCGACGTGGCCGCCGCCGAGGCCCTGCTGCGCGACGTCGACGCGACCGGGCGTCATCCGGGGCGGGTCGCCCGCACCGCCGTACTCGTGGCGCTCGCCCGCCAGGATCTCGAGGCGGCGGCCCGGCGGGC
>NZ_JANINT010000272.1 GCF_024509035.1 Nocardioides sp.
CGCGCGGTGCAGCTCGGCTCGGCGTACGGCGGGGGTCGCCTCGGCGATCACCCGGCGCAGCACCGGCGGGGTGAACCGCACCGTCTCGCCGGGCCGGGCGACCAGCCCGGCCGTTGCGGCCTCGCGCAGGTCGTCCTCGGCGCCGATCCGTCCGGCGCGCTCGAGCTGGCGCACCGTGGGCCGGTGCAGCAGGGCCGCGCACGCCAGGGTCTCGCGGACCTCCTCGGGCTGGCCGAGGAAGCGGGCTCGCAGGACGGCCTCGATCGTCGCGGGCAGCGGCGTGGGCCGACCGAGCAGCGTCGGGTGCGCGCCGATGGCGCCGCACAGGGCGAGTGCGACCGACGGCAGGCCGCCGGACTCGGCGTAGACGCGTTGGGCCAGGTGGGCGGGCAGGCCGTGGCGGCCGAGCAGCTCGATGGTGTCGCCGGCGTCGAGCGGAGGCACGTCCACGCGGTCGAGGTCGGGCAGGGCGAGCGTGGCCTCCTCGGCGCCGACGGTCGCGACCAGGCCGACCCGGCCGGGGAGCCGTCGCCGGCCGTAGCCGATCACGCAGGCCGAGTCGGCATCGAGCCACTGGGCGTCGTCGAGCAGCAGCAGCACCGGCCGGCTCGCGGAGAGCTCGTGGAGCAGCGAGCGGAACTCCGCGCACAGCACCGTCCTCAACGCATCGGTGGAGAGACCCTCCGCCAGCCGAACGGCCGGGGGTCGGGGCGGCTCGTGGTCCGGGCCACGGAGCTCGGCCGGCACCTGGTCGAGGAGGTCCTGGAGCGCGGTGAACGGGACCGACCGCTCCGACGGCGTACCGGCTGCGCGGAGGATCAGCGGTGCCGGTCCCGGACCGGTGCGGACGTCGTTGCGCGCCTCGTCACGGACGTCGTCCTCGAGCGCGTCGAGCAGCGCGCTCTTGCCGATGCCACTGGGGCCGTGGAGGGCGACAGCGCGGCCCCGCCCGAGGAGGTCGCGCACCTCCGAGAGCAGGGTGAGACGACCCACCACCCGAGACATGGAACCCCCAGCGTAGGCGACGCAAACCATGACCAACAGCCCTTGTGCCTGGGACCGATGAGGGGTTTGGTCGGAGGACGGAGGTCCCATCAGCGAGACCCGTGGCACCAGGAGTGGTCATGGCAGACAAGGGCGGCACGAACAGGAGAGCATCGGGACAGGATCTGGCGGCGAGCAGCCCGGACCGGATCCGCAACGTGGTGCTGGTGGGACCAGCCGGTTCCGGCAAGACCACCCTCGCGGAGACCCTGCTCGCCGCCTCGGGCGCGATCCCCCGCGCCGGCTCCGTCCGCGACGGGACCACCGTCTGTGACCACGAGGAGTCCGAGCACGCCCACGGGCGCACGAACTCCCTCAGCGTCGCCCCGCTCGTCCACGAGGGCGTGAAGGTCAACCTCGTCGACACCCCGGGATACGCCGACTTCGTCGGTGAGCTCCGCGCCGGTCTGCGGGCCGCCGACTGCGCCCTGTTCGTGATCGCCGCCAACGACGGCGTCGACGACTCCACCCGCGCCCTGTGGCGCGAGTGCGCGGCCGTCGGCATGCCGCGGGCGGTCGTCGTCACCAAGCTCGACCAGGCGCGCGCCGACTACGACGGCGTGCTGCGCCAGGCCCAGGATGCCTTCGGCGAGCGGGTGATGCCGCTCTACGTGCCGGTCCGCGACGGGGCCGAGGTCACCGGTCTCACCGGGCTCCTCCCGCCGAGCGAGGAGGCCGAGGCGACCGGGCTGCGCGGCGACCTGATCGAGGCCGTGATCGAGGAGTCCGAGGACGAGTCCCTCATGGACCGCTACGTCGGCGGGGAGGAGATCGACGAGAAGGTCCTCGTCGAGGACCTGGAGCGCGCCGTCGCGCGGGCCACGTTCTTCCCCGTCGTCCCCGTCTGCTCGATGACCGGTGTCGGCTGCGCCGAGCTGCTGGACCTGGCGATCCGCGCGTTCCCGTCGCCGGCCGAGCACCCCTCCCCCGACGTGTTCCTGCCCTCGGGCGCCGCGGCCGACGCGATCGCCTGCGACCCCGACGGCCCCCTGGTCGCCGAGGTCGTCAAGACGACGAGCGACCCGTACGTCGGCCGGCTGAGCCTGGTCCGGGTGTTCTCGGGAACGCTCGTGCCCGACCAGACCGTCCACGTCTCGGGCCACTTCACGTCGTTCTTCGGCGACGGCGCGGGCCACGCCGACCACGACGAGGACGAGCGGATCGGCAACCTGGGCCACGCGTTCGGCAAGCTCCAGTTCCCCACCGAGCGGGTGGTCGCGGGCGACCTGTGCGCCGTCGGCAAGCTCTCGCGCGCCGAGACCGGGGACACGCTCTCGGCGGTCGACCAGCCGCGGGTGCTGCGGCCGTGGTCGATGCCCGAGCCGCTGCTGCCGACCGCGATCGTGGCGCGCAGCAAGGCCGACGAGGACAAGCTGTCGCAGGCGCTGTCGCGGCTGGCCGCCGAGGACCCGTCGCTGCGGATCGAGAACAACGCCGAGACCCACCAGCTGGTGCTGTGGTGCATGGGCGAGTCGCACGCCGAGGTCACCCTCGAGCGGCTCACCGAGCGGTATGCCGTGCACGTCGACCAGGTGCCGTTCGTCGTGTCGCTGCGCGAGACGTTCGCCGGCAAGGGCGCGGGGCTGGGCCGGCACGTGAAGCAGTCCGGCGGGCACGGACAGTACGCCGTGTGCCAGATCGAGGTCGAGCCGCTGCCCGAGGGCGGCGGGTTCGAGTTCGTCGACAAGGTGGTCGGTGGCGCCGTACCCCGCCAGTTCATCCCGAGCGTCGAGAAGGGCGTGCGCGCCCAGATGGAGCGCGGGGTGCGCAACGGCTACCCCGTCGTGGACCTGCGGGTCACGCTCCTCGACGGCAAGGCGCACGCGGTCGACTCCTCCGACATGGCCTTCCAGATGGCCGGGGCGCTCGCGCTCCGCGAGGCTGCGGCGGCCACGACGGTGACGATGCTCGAGCCGTACGACACCGTGACCGTGGTCGTCCCCGACGACCTCGTCGGCGGCGTGATGAGCGACCTGTCGGCGCGACGGGCGCGGCTGCTCGGCACCGACAAGGTCGGTGACGACCGCACCCAGGTGCTGGCCGAGGTCCCGCAGACCGAGCTGGTCCGCTACTCGGTCGACCTGCGCTCCTCCACCCACGGCGCCGGCGTCTTCACCCGGACGTTCGCCCACTACGAGCCGATGCCCGAGGAGGTCGCCCGCACGGTGACGCCGCGGGAGGGCTGAGGGCCGGCTCCCGTTGACCCGCCCGAAAGTTTCGGGCGGGTCAACGGCGATCTAGCGAGCGGCCCGCAGGAACGCCTCGAGGATCGGGCCGGCCGTGCCGGAGCCGGACGAGCCGACGTCGACGAACACGGCGACGGCCAGGTCGCCCTGGGCGGCGATCATCCAGGCGTGGGTGAGGAGCTTGCCGTCGCGCTCGAACTCGGCGGTGCCGGTCTTGGCGATCACCGGCGGGCCGGGCACGTCGAGCAGGCCGGTGCCGCTGCCGGAGGTGACGACCGCACGCAGCATCGAGCGCAGGGCGGCCACCTCCCCCGGCTTGAGCGGCGGGGCGTCGTCGGGCACCGAGACGTCGACCGACCTCACCAGCCGCGGCACGACGGTGTGCCCGGCCTGCACCGAGGCGATCACGGTCGCCATCGCCATCGGTGAGGCGAGGACCTTGCCCTGGCCGATCAGGTCGGCGGCCGCCTCGGTCTCCGACGCGGGCGCCTCGACGCTGCCGAAGTAGGACGGGAAGCCGAGGTCGTGGTCGATGCCGAGGCCGAGCGAGGCCGCTGCCGCCGCGAGATCGCCGTCGGCGAGCTTGCCCCGCTGGGAGATCACCGCGGTGTTGCACGAGTTGGCGATGGCGGTACGCAGCGGCACGTTGCCGATCGCGCTGCTGGGGTAGTCGTCGTAGTTCTCGAACCGCTTGCCGTCGACGACGATCGACCGCGTGCACGGCACCACCGTGTCGGGCGTCAGCCCCGCCCGCAGCAGCGCCAGGCCGCTCACGCTCTTGAACGTCGACCCCGGCTCCAGCTGTCCGTACGTCGCGAGGTTGAGGCCGTCGTTGCCGGGGCCGTTGGCGGCCGCGAGGATCGCGCCGGTCGACGGCCGGATCGCCACGAGTGCGCTGCCCGGCCCGACCGCGGCCAGCTCGCGCTCGGCGGCCAGTTGCAGCCGCTCGTCGAGCGTGAGCTCGAGGGGCGTGCCCTGCTTGGCATCGACGCGGAACAGCTGGCGCTCGCGCCCGTCGGAGGCGACCGCGTCGACGACCATGCCGTCGGTGCCCTGCAGCTGCTCGTCGTAGCGCGCCTGGAGGCCGGACAGACCGGCCTGGTCGCCCGGCTGGTAGCGCTCGGGGTCCTTCTTCACCATCTCGGCGGTGACGGGACCGACCGTTCCGAGGATCGGCGCCGCGAACTCGCGCGTCGGCGCCAGCGGGATGTCGTCGGGCACCGCGAGCGCGCCCGGGATCGCGTCGTAGCCCTGGGCGACCGCCGTCGGCACGTCGTCCTTGCGGAACACGATCGCCTCGACGAACGCCTTGTCACCCGCGGCCGCGACCTGCTTGGCGTACGGCGCCGCGTCGACGTCCACCAGCCGCGCCAGCCGGCGAGCGGAGCCGGCGGCCCGGCCGGCCGGCACCTGCGAGCGGTCGATGCCGAAGCGCACGACCGGCCGCGCGGTCACGAGCGCGACCCCGTCGGCGCCCATGATCGGGCCGCGACCGCCACCGATCGGTGTCATGTCGAGCACGGTGCCCGCTCCGAGGCTGGGCTCGACCAGCGCGCGCGACCAGTCGACCTGCCACGCGTCGTCGACCTTCGTCAACGGCGCCTCGGTCGTGTAGGACCACTCCTCGCCGGCCACCGGCCAGCTCCAGGACAGGGTCGCGATCGCGGCGTCCTCGCCGTCGTCGGCGGTCTCGGCGACCGTGACGGCCGGCGTGGTCTCCCCCATCCCCTCGATCACCTTCGCGTACTCCGCCGTCACCTCCTCGGGCGATGCCTGCGTGAACGCGACGTCGCCGAAGTCGCCCCCGACGAACGCGTCCGCGAGGGCATCGGCCGCCTCGTCGGGGTCGGGACCGGTCACCTTCTCGGCCGCGTCGCACCCGGAGAGGGCCGTGCCCACGAGCAGCAACGCAGCGATGACTGGGGAGACGCGGCGACCCGAACGCATGGGGTCGGTTCTACCAGCCGCCTCCGACCATGTCCTCGACCGCGGCCTTGAACCGAGGACGGAGTCCCCGAGTCAACGGTTCTTGTGGCGGGGCTTCCTCGGGGGGCCGTCGGCGCGGGGGCCGCCCGAGTCGCGCTGGAGCTCGATGAGCTTGCCGGAGATGCGGGTGTTGCGCAGGGCGTCCCAGACCTCGCCCGGGAGGTCGGCGGGGAGCTCGACGAGCGAGAAGTCCGGCCGGATCTGGATGTGGCCGAAGTCGGCGCGGCGCAGGCCGCCCTCGTTGGCGATCGCGCCGACGATCTGGCGCGGCTCGACCTTGTGGCGCTTGCCCACATTGATCCGGTACGACGCCATCTCGACGTCCGAGCGCGCGGTGCGTCGCTCGCGGCTGGCCGAGCGCTCGGGGCGGTCGCGCTCCTCGCGCGGCTCGCGCACCGGCTTCTCCGCGGTGGGGTCGATCAGCAGCGGCGTCTCGCCCTGGGCGACGACGGCGAGCGCAGCTGCGACGTCGACCTCGGGCACGTCGTGCTCGCGCACGTAGTGGGAGACGATGTCGCGGAAGCGCTCGATGCGCGCGGTGTTGGCGAGCGCCTCGGTGATCGCGTCGTCGAACCGCGACAGCCGGGTGGCGTTGACGTCCTCGGCCGTGGGCAGCTGCATCTGGGTCAGCGGCTGCCGGGTGGCCTTCTCGATGTGCTTGAGGAGGTAGCGCTCGCGCGGCGTGACGAAGGAGATCGCATCGCCGCTGCGACCGGCGCGGCCGGTGCGCCCGATGCGGTGGACGTAGGACTCGGTGTCGGTGGGGATGTCGTAGTTGACGACGTGACTGATCCGCTCGACGTCCAGGCCGCGGGCGGCGACGTCGGTGGCGACCAGGATGTCCAGCTTGCCGGACTTGAGCTGGTTGACCGTGCGCTCGCGCTGCGCCTGGGCGACGTCGCCGTTGATCGCCATCGCCGAGAACCCGCGCGCTCGCAGCTTCTCGGCGAGCGTCTCGGTCTCGTTCTTGGTACGGACGAACACGATCATGCCCTCGAAGTTCTCGACCTCGAGGATGCGCGTGAGGGCGTCGACCTTCTGGGGGTAGGACACCATCAGGTAGCGCTGGGTGATGTTCGGCGCGGTCGCGGTCTTGTTCTTGACCGTGATCTCTTCGGGGTCGGTGAGGTACTGCTTGGAGATCCGCCGGATCTGCGCGGGCATCGTCGCCGAGAACAGCGCAACGTTCTTGTCCGCGGGGGTGTCGGCCAGGATCGTCTCGACGTCCTCGGCGAAGCCCATGTTGAGCATCTCGTCGGCCTCGTCGAGGACCAGGAAGCGCAGCTCGGTGAGGTCGAGCGTGCCCTTCTCGAGGTGGTCCATGATCCGGCCCGGGGTGCCGACCACGACGTGCACGCCGCGGCGCAGCGCGCTCAGCTGAACGCCGTAGGCCTGGCCGCCGTAGACGGGCAGCACGTGCACGCCCTTGATCCGCGCGGCGTAGCGCTCGAAGGCCTCGCAGACCTGGAGCGCGAGCTCGCGGGTCGGGGCCAGCACCAGCGCCTGCGGGGTCTTCTGCGACAGGTCGAGCCGGGACAGGATCGGCAGCGCGAACGCCGCGGTCTTGCCGGTGCCGGTCTGGGCGAGGCCGACGACGTCGCGTCCGGCCAGCAGCGGCGGGATCGTGGCGGCCTGGATCGCCGAGGGCGTCTCGTAGCCCACGTCGGCGAGGCCCTTGAGGACGGGCTCGCTGAGCCCGAGGTCGGCGAACGTCACCTCGGTGGTGGTCGTGTCGTCGTTCTCGTCAGTGCTCACCCGTCAACGGTAGTGGGTCCGCGGACCACGCGCTGATTCGTCGTCGCGGTGGGCTGGGTCACCCCGGCTCGGCGCCGGACCACCGCTCACTCCACCGTGACGGACTTCGCGAGGTTGCGGGGCTTGTCGATGTCGTGGCCCAGGTGCAGGGCGGCGTGGTAGGCCAGCAGCTGGAGCGGGACCGTGAGGAGGATCGGGTCCAGCTCGCGCTCGTTGCGGGGTACGACGACGCGCTCGACGTCCGGTCGGCCCTCGAGGTCCCCCAGGTCGACGTCGGCGTGGGTCACGACGACCAGCGGACCGCGCCGGGCGGCGATCTCGTGCAGCGCGGCGACGTTGCGGTCGGTCAGCTCGTCGGCCGGCACGATCGCCACCGTCGGCACGGCTTCGGAGATCAGCGCCAGCGGCCCGTGCTTGAGCTCGGAGGTCTGGTAGGCCTCGGCGTGCCGGTAGGAGATCTCCTTGAACTTCTGAGCCCCCTCGCGGGCGACCGGGAAGCCGCGCACCCGTCCGACGAAGAACAGGCTCTCCGCCTCGGCGAGCCGCTCGGCCAGTCCCGCCAGCGCGCCCTCCTGGGCGAGCACCTCCTCGATCTGCGCGGGCAGCCGGTTGAGGCCGTCGATCAGGCGCCGCCCGTCGGCGATCGAGAGGTCGCGCACCCGGCCGAGCTGGAGAGCGAGCAGGGCGAAGCCGAGGAACATGTTCGTCAGGGCCTTGGTCGAGGCGACCGCGACCTCCGGCCCGGCGTGGAGGTAGATGCCGCCGTCGCACTCGCGGGCGATCGCGCTGCCGACCACGTTGACCAGCCCGACCACGCGCCCGCCCTTGCGACGGATCTCCTGGACGGCGAGCAGGGTGTCGATGGTCTCGCCGGACTGGCTGACGGCGACGTAGAGGGTGTCGGGCTCGATGATCGGGTTGCGGTAGCGGAACTCGCTGGCCGCCTCGGCGTCGGCCGGGATCCGCGCCAGCTCCTCGACCAGGCCGGCACCCATCTGCCCGACGTAGTAGGCCGACCCGCAGCCCAGGATCTTGACCCGCCTGATCGCCCGGGTCTCGCGGGCGTCCATGTTCAGCCCGCCCAGGTGGGCGGTGCCGAACCGCTCGTCGAGCCGCCCGCGCAGCGCCCGCTCGGCCGCAGCGGGCTGCTCGTGCATCTCCTTGCTCATGAACGACTCGTGCTCGCCGGCGTCGTACGCCGCCGGGTCGACGTCGAGGACCGTGGCCGTCTTGGCGGTCGACGTGAGGTCCTGCCGGTAGGTCGTGAACCCGGTGGCGGTGACGCTGGCGATCTCGCCGTCGTCGAGAAGGGCGACGGTGGTGGTGTGCCGCACGATGGCCGCCAGGTCCGAGGCGACGAACATCTCCCGCTCCCCCACGCCGACGATCAACGGGCTCCCGTTGCGTGCCGCGACGATGCGGTCGGGGAAGTCGACGTGGACGACCGCGATGCCGTAGGTGCCCTCGATCGCGGCGAGCGCCTCGCTCACCTTGCCCTCGAGGGTGTCGGCGCCCGACAGCGCGATCAGGTGCGCGAGCACCTCGGTGTCGGTGTCGCTGACCAGCTCGACGCCCTGCTCGGTCAGCCGGTGGCGCAAGGCCGCAGCGTTGTCGATGATCCCGTTGTGCACGACGGCCACGCGGGCCTGCCCCGCGGGCGCGTCGGTGTGCGGGTGGGCGTTGACGTCGTTCGCCGCGCCGTGGGTGGCCCACCGGGTGTGTCCGATGCCGACCTTCCCGGCGAAGCGCTTGGGCAGGCCCTCGGCCAGGTCGCGCACCCGACCGGCGCGCTTGGCGACCCGGATGCCACCGCTGGCGAGCACCGCGACGCCGGCCGAGTCGTAGCCGCGATGCTCGAGCCGGGTCAGTCCCTCGACGAGGATCGGGGCTGCCTGCTGGGCACCGACGTATCCGACGATTCCGCACATGGTGGGGTGTCCTCTTCTATCCGTAGACGATGCGGCGCAGCTGGCGCTCGCTCAGGGTGGGCGCCGCGACGACGCGACCGGCGAGCTCGGCGATCAGCCGGGCGAAGATCTCGTCGTTGCGGGCGCCGTAGGTCTTGAGGTGGGCGTGCCGGCGCCGGACGTAGTCCTCGACCGGCTCCGCGTGAAAGGCGACCACGTCCTGGATCACCCGCGCGGCCTCGGCCGCGGACAGGCCGGTGCTGGCGGCGATCCGGCCGACGAGCTCGGGGTCCGGGATCGCGGGCGACTCGCTCACAGACCGATCGTGCGCGTATCGGCGACCCACTGACAACTTCCTGCCCGAAATCGGGCAGATATTGGGTACGAAGACCGACCGGGCCAGGGTGCCACCGGATGCCGCGGACGCGCGCCGGCCTGCGAAGTGGAGCACGAGCGGCTCCTGGCCGCGCGACCTGGGGTGGAAGTGGAGCACGAGACCCCGGATCGGCCGGTTTCGTGACACCCAGGTGGAACTGGGCTACGCTAGGTGAACAGAAGGTGAACGAAAGGCATCCGATGAACGACACCAGCATGACCAGCAACCTCGTCCAGACCTGGGTGCCCGTGATCGACGCCCAGGGACGCACCCGCCTCGAAGCCCGGTGGACGGCACCCCTCCAGACCGGCACGCCCGTGCACGCGGTCCACGCGCCGCACGCCGCCTGATCCAGCTCCCGCCCGGCCCGCCAGAGAGCTCTGGCGGGCCGCGGCCATTTCGCGAAGAATTTCGCTCCGGCGGGAATGAACCGGACCGCAGTCCGGTTAAGGTGATCAAAGGTTCAACCAACTGAGACCACCCCGAGGAGCCCCCATGTCCATCTTCAGCCGCAAGACCGAGCAGACCTTCGACGCCCCGACCGCCGCCGTCGAGGACATCTCCGGCGACTACACGATCGACCCGACCCACACCCGCCTGGGCTTCAGCACCCGGCACGCGATGGTCACGACCGTCCGCGGCCAGTTCACGGACTTCGCCGGCACCGCCCACGTCGACGCCGCCAACCCTGGCAACTCCACCGTCCAGCTGACCATCCAGACCGCCAGCATCGACACCGGCGTCGCCGACCGTGACGGCCACCTGCGCTCCGCCGACTTCTTCGACGCCGAGAACAACAAGGAGATCACCTTCTCCTCCACCAAGGTCGAGCGCGACGGCGACGACTGGGTCATCACCGGCGACCTGAGCATCAAGGGCGAGACCAAGCCCGTCACCATCACCTTCGAGCCCACCGGCTCGGCGCGCGACCCGTTCGGCAACCTGCGCATCGGTTTCGAGGGCGGCACCGCCATCAACCGCAAGGACTGGGGCCTCACCTGGAACGCCGCGCTCGAGACCGGCGGCGTCCTGGTCTCGGAGAAGGTCAAGCTCGAGTTCGACGTCTCCGCGATCCGCAACGCCTGAGCCTCACCCTCACTGGTCTCGACCAGTGACACCGCCTCGAACGGGGCCGCCGGAAAATCGGCGGCCCCGTTCGGCGTCTCCTGCTTCGATGTCCCCCGTGCCTGCACCTCTCCCGCTCCCCGACGGCCTCGTCCAGCGCCCCCTGACCATCTCCGACGCCGCCGCGGTGACCGCGGTGATGGCCGCCCAGGAGGAGCACGACACCGGGACGGTGTCGATCGAGGAGGCCGACATCCTCGGCGACTGGGGACGCCCGTCGTACGACGTGTCGGCCAACACCGTCGGCGTCCTCGAGGGCGACCGCCTGGTCGCCTACGCCGAGATGATGGGCGGCGACCGCGGCGATGCCGCGGTCCACCCCGACCACCGGGGCCGCGGCATCGGGACCGCGCTGGCCGGCTGGATGCAGGACAAGGCCCGCGAGGCCGGGTCGAGCGTGATCGGCATGCCGGTGCCCCAGGGCTCGCCGGGCGACCGGCTGCTCGAGGCGCTCGGCTACCACGTGCGCTGGGAGAGCTGGGTGCTGAAGGTGCCCGCCGACGCCCAGGTGCCGCCGCGCGACCTGCCCGCGGGCTACGCGCTCCGCGAGGCGACCCCTGCCGACCACGAGGCCTGCTGGACGGTGGTCGAGGACGCGTTCCTCGAGTGGTCGGAGCGCGATCGCATGCCGCTGGACGACTGGCTGGCGACCGTGGTCGGCCGGCCCGGCTTCGAGCCGTGGAACCTGCGCGTGGTGACCGACCCCGAGGGCGCGGTCGTGGGTGTGACCCAGGTGTTCATCGCGGGCGGCGAGGAGGGCTACGTCAACAAGGTGGCCACGCGGCGCGACCAGCGCGGCCGCGGGATCGCGCAGGCGATGCTGGTCGACGCCTTCGCCGCAGCCGCCGCCCACGGCGCCACGTCCTCCGGCCTCGACACCGACTCGCGCACCGGCGCGCTCAGCCTCTACGAGAAGGTCGGGATGCGGGTGCACTCCACCTGGGTGAACCGCGCGATCCGTCTCTAGAAGGTATGCGGGACCGCTTGCCTTCTAGCCCAAGGCGTCCTCGAAGGCCGCGTCCAGACGATCGTGGTCCAGCGCGGTCGCGACCCGCACCGGCCCCGGTCCGTCGCGGTGCAGCCGCCCGGACCCGTCCACGGTCCAGCTGCCTCGCTCGACCGTGACCAGGTCCGGCTCCACGGAGGCGGCGGCGGTCGCGCTGTCCCACCACTTCGGCGGGCTGTAGGTCGGGACCAGCCATGCGACCGGCGGG
Organism: Nocardioides sp.; assembly: GCF_024509035.1. Taxonomy (GTDB): domain Bacteria; phylum Actinomycetota; class Actinomycetes; order Propionibacteriales; family Nocardioidaceae; genus Nocardioides. The sequence goes on from NZ_JANINT010000272.1 coordinate 11,594, forward strand.
ACGGCAGCGGGGATGGCGTCGTCGGGAACCACGGTCAGCGGGACGCGGCCCGCGAGCACGGTGGCGAACGCCTCCGGGTCGGCGGCGGCGTTCCATTCGGCGACGCCGTCGACGTCCGGCACCTCCACCGCCCCGGCCATCGAGGTGATGTCCGCGATCCGGGCGTACGCCGCGGGGTCGTCGGCCGCCAGGTCGCCGAGGTTCGTGAGCGGTCCGAGCGCCACCACCCGCAGGCCGGCGTGCCTGGCCGCCAGCCGGCCGATCAGCTCCGGCGCCGCGACCGGTGCCGGAGTGAACGTCGTGTCCCGCCGAGCCATCCCGCTGCCGGCGACGGCGAACCGCCGCCAGTCCTCCGGCCACGGCCGTGCCGCGTCCTCCCGCCCGCAGGCGACCGGGAGCGGCGCGGCGCCGAGACCGAGCACCAGGTCCGCGACCAGGTCCACCCCCGGGTCGCACCCGACCAGCCCGGTGCCGGCGATCGTCACCGCCTCGACGCGGACGTCGGTCCGGCGCAGCAGGAACGCGAGCGCCGCGAGGTCGTCCCCGGCGAGGTCGGTGTCCACGACGATCGGCGTCGCGTCGGCGTCGTCCGGCGCGATGCCGAGCGGAGCCGCCGCCTCGACGCGCTCGCCGTCGTCGTACGGCGCTGCCACGTGCTGGAGCGCGACCGCGCCGATCGCGACGGCGAGCCCCAGGGGCAGGAGCGCCCGGCGTGCGGCGCCCGCCAGCACCACGCCGAGGAGCAGCAGCACCAGGCCGAGCAGGTAGGCGTCGTGGGCCAGCGCGACGAGGGGCGAGACGACCAGCCGCGCCCAGTGGTCCTGGTACTCGCCGGGAGCGGAGAGCAGCCAGTCGGCCGGGAACGTGCTCGGGTCGGTCCGGATCGGGCCGACCTCCACGGAGAACGGCTGCACCTGCACGACGGCGACCCACCGCGTCCCGGGTCCGGCGAAGAGCCAGTACGTCCCGCCGACGAGGAACCAGAGGACGGTGAGCACGATCGCGGCCGCGAGCGTGTGCCGCAGGACGCGGACGGCCACGGCCCCGACGACCACGGCGACGGCGGCGAGGAGCACGGGCTGGAGCAGCTCGGGCGGGGTGTGGTGGGCGTGCAGGGTGCGGCCCGGGTCGTCGCCGAGCGGCACGCCGCCGACCAGCCGCAGGCCGACCGCCCCGGCGGCGACCACGAGCGCGACCAGGGCGACCAGGGGCAGCCCACCGGCCAGCCGGGCGCGGGCGCGCTCGGACGGCCCGAGCGGCGCGGCCTCGGCGACCGGCACGAGCTCGCGCCCGAACGCCGAGACGCTCGCGACCGAGACGCCGAGCAGCAGCGGCGTCAGCGCCGCCACCAGGCCGGTGTAGCGCTGGCCCGACCAGTCCTCACCCCAGACGTCCCAGGCCACCAGCAGGGTCAGCGCCAGGCCCGCCCAGGGCGCGGGGTGTCGCAGCATCCGGCGGCCCTCGAGCCGGGCGAGCTCCCTCGTCGCTGCGCTCATCGGTTCCTCCCCAGCACGATCACGACACCAGCAGCAGCGCCCACCAGCGCCGCGTGGACCTCCCAGTCCCAACCGGCCGACCAGGCCACCACCGCCCACGCCAGGGGTACGGCGGCGCCGGCGGCCACGCCGCACCAGAGCGCGGTGGCGAGCCCGCAGGCCAGCAGCGCCAGCAGCCCGAGCACCGGGCCGCCCGCCGTCACCAGCCAGACCGCCAGGCCGGTGGGGCCGAGCAGCACGAGCCGGCGACCCCGGCGTACGGCTGCCGAGGTCGGCACCGCGGCCAGCAACGGCGCGGCCGGGTCGCGCATCCCCGCCACCTGGGCGCCGGCGAGCGCTGCCGCACCGATGCCGACCAGGCCCGCGGGCCAGCCGCGGGCGCCGAGGGGGGACAGCACGGCCGTGACGGCCAGCAGGCACACCACTGCCCCGGCCAACGGGGCCCAGCTGATCGCTCGCACCGTCGGCCACCACACCGCGCTCATCCCGTGTGCTCCTCGCGCGCGAGGAGCAGGTAGCCGTCGTCGAGCGTCGGGTCGACGACGGACGCTCCCGTCGGCGGGTCGCCCAGGTGGCGGTAGCTCCCGGCGGCGGTCAGCCAGCTGCGGATCGCCTCGGGGTCCTGGCGGTCGTCCTCCCAGACGCGTCCGGCGGCCAGGCCGGCCAGGTCGGCGGGCGTGCCGGCGAAGCGCACGCGCCCGTCGAAGACGACCACGACCTGGTGGCACAGCGCCGTGACCTCCGAGATGTTGTGGGTCGACATCAGCACGGTCGGCGCCTGGGACAGCAGCGACCGCAGCCGCAGCCGCTGGTCGGGGTCCAGGCCGTTGGCGGGCTCGTCGAGCACCAGCAGGTCGGGGTTGCCGAGCATCGCGGTCGCCAGGGCGACCCGCTGCCGCTTGCCGCCGGACAGGCTGCGGATCTTGCGGTGCATCACGTCCTCGAGCTCGACCGCCGCCAGGACCCGGCGTACCTCCTGCTGCCGGGCACGGCGGTCGCTGTGCTCCTTGAGGATCGCGACGTAGTCGACCATGTCGTAGGGCGTGAAACCCGGGTAGAGCCCCGGGCTCTGCGGCAGGTAGCCGAGCCGGCGACGGATCTCGAGGCGCTCGTCGGGCCGCGCGGGGTCCAGGCCCAGCACCCGCAGCCGGCCCGCGTCGGGGGCCAGCACCGTGGCGGCCATCCGGAGCAGGGTGGTCTTCCCGGCCCCGTTGGGTCCGAGCAGCCCGATCACCCCGGGACCGGCGCTCAGCGAGACGCCGTCGACCGCGCGGGTGCGGCCGAAGGCCTTGGTGAGCTCGACGGCCTCGATCATGCGGTCCTCCGGTAGACGACGGCGTCGCGGCGCGCCACGGTGAGCACCACGGCGGCCAGGCCGACCGCCAGCGCGAGCGTCTGGGTCGCCGGGGCGGCGACGACGTCGGCGAAGGCCTCGGGCCGCAGGGTCTGGCGGGTGGTCACGGCGGTGAGCACCAGCAGGGCCCAGCCCCCGGCCGCGCCGAGCGCGACGTGCAGCGGGTCGATGCGGGTGGTGCCTGCGAGCAGGGTGACGGCGGCGAGCGCGAGGCCGGGCAGGCACCAGGCGAACGCCAGCCGGACCGGGACGTCCTCGACGGCGAGGTCCACGGCGAGCAGCCCGAGCAGCGCGACCGGTACGGCGACGGCGGCGACGAGCAGCGCGCGCAGGGCGACCAGGCGGAGCCCGGCGGCCGGGGTCGCGAGGCTGATCTCGCCGCTCGGGTCCGAGACGTCGCGGTAGGCGAGCGCGACCGCGGCGACCGGGGCCAGCGGCGCCGCGACGAGCAGCGCCACCAGGCCGGCGTCACCGACGAGCGCCGCCGTCAGCAGCGGCACCAGCCCCACGAGCAGGACCGCGGCCAGGGCGGCGCGGAGCGTGGCCGGGGTCGCGACCGCGGGGCGCAGCAGCCAGGACCGGCGCGAGGGCCGGTCGATCGCATCGGCGAGCCGTGCCCAGGCCTCGTCGCGCCCGGCGTCGTCGGCGAGCGACGCGAGGCGACCGCGGCAGGCGGCACAGGAGGTGAGGTGTGACTCGAGCGACGCGCTCAGGACCGGGGGACCGTCGCCGGCGAGGTACGCCGCCAGGTCGCCGTCCGCGGCGTGCCACGGCTCGCGGTGGGTGCTCATAGGAGTGCCTCCCTCAGCTCGGTGCGGGCTCGACTCATCCGGCTCTTGACGGTGCCGCTCGGGATGCCGAGCAGGGCGGCGGCCTCGCGGGTGCTGAGGCCGTCGATGACCGTCGCCTGCACCACCGCGATCAGCTCCGGCGAGAGCCGTCCGAGCGCACGACCCACGTCGGAGTGCTCGACCGCGAGCAGCACGGCCTCCTCGGCCGACGGCTCGTGCTCGTGGCGCAGCCCGGCGAGCCGCTCGAGCACCGACTTGCGGGGGCGCAGCCGGTGCAGCAGCGTCCGGATCGCGATGCCCCAGAGCCAGGCGGCGACCTCGCCCTGGCCGGCGTACTTCTGGGGCTTGTCCCAGACGACCAGGAACGTGTCGTTGACGACCTCGGCGACGATCGCCGGGTCGGAGCAGCGCTGCCGCACGCGCGCCGCGAGCCATGGCTGGTGGCGCGTGAACAGCTCGTGGAGAGCTCCGCGGTCGCCCTCGGCGATCTCCGCGAGCAGCTCGCGGTCGCTGCGGAGCGCGGGGTCGACGGTCACGCTTCACTGTGCCATCGAGGCGCCCGAACGGTTCGCCGCCGCGACGAGGTGGTCTCGACCACCTCGTCGCGGCCGGGGGATCAGCCCTCGACGGTGGTCACGACCGTCGTGACCGACGGCCGCGGCGGGGTGGAGGAGAACCCGAACCGTGGCGGCGGGGTGACCGGCGCGAGGCGGCCGAGGTCGACGCCGTCGAGGACCCCGCTCGCCGCCACCACCTCGTGGGCGTCGGTGGCGCCGTACCACTCACGCCGGTCGTTCCCGGCCGAGCCGCGGGTGCGCACGCCGCGCAGCAGCACGCGCGCGACCGGGTCGGTGACGGTGCACCACGCGGGACTCTCGGCGAGCCGACGGGGCACGACGCGCAGCAGCCGGCCCAGCGGCGTGCGGCGTCCGAGCGTCAGGTCGAGCTCGAGCGATGCCGAGCGGAGCCGCCAACCGTCCACCGAGACCGGCTCGATCCGCACCTCGTCGAAGGAGTAGGTCGACGCCACGAAGTCGGCGACCGGCTGCGTCGGCGCGAGCAGCACCCGGTGCCCGGTCGCTGTCTCGACCATCGCGTCCGCGAACGCGCCGTACGGCGACTCCTCCCAGCGCCCGACCACGACACGGATCCCGCTGGTGGTGCCGACGCCGGCGATCGCACCGCGGAAGCGGGACCTGCTCGGTCGTGGGGGTGGGCCCGTCACCGGATCGGCGCCCCCGAGACGGTGCGCGCGATGACCAGCCGCTGGATCTCGGAGGTGCCCTCGAAGATCGTGTAGATCTTGGCGTCGCGCGCCATCCGCTCGACGGGGTACTCGCGGGTGAAGCCGTTGCCCCCGAGGATCTGCATGGACTGGCCGGTCACCCGGACAGCGGTCTCACCGGCGAACAGCTTGGACATCGAGCCCTCGGCCTGCTCGAACCGCTTGCCCTGGCGGGCCATCCACGCGGCTCGCCACACGAGCAGGCGGGAGGCCTCGATCGAGGTGGCCATGTCGGCGAGCGTGAACGCGATGGCCTGGTTCTCGATGATCGGCTTGCCGAACTGCTCGCGGGTCTTCGCATAGTCGAGCGCGACCTCGTAGGCGGCGCGGGCGATGCCGATCGCCTGGGCGCCGACCGCGGGGCGGGTGCGCTCGAAGGTGGCCATGCTGGCGTTGCCCCGCGCCCCGCCGCCCTCGCGGGCGCGCGCCATCCGCTCGTCGAGCTTCTCCTTGCCACCCAGGAGGCAGCGTCCGGGGACCCGCACCTGGTCGAGGACGACCTCGGCGGTGTGCGAGGCGCGGATGCCGTGCTTGTGGAACTTCTGGCCCTGGCTGAGACCCTTCGTGCCGGGTGGCACGACGAAGCTCGCCTGGCCGCGGGTGCGCAGGTCGGGGTCGACGACCGCCGTCACCACGTGGACGTCGGCGATGCCGCCGTTGGTGGCCCAGGTCTTGGTGCCGTTGAGCACCCACTCGTCGGTCGCCTCGTCGTACGTCGCGCGGGTGCGCATCGCGCCGACGTCGGAGCCGGCGTCGGGCTCGGAGGAGCAGAACGCCCCGAGCTTGAGGTCGCCCGGCGTGCCGTACATCGCGGGCACCCACTCGGCGACCTGCTCGTCGGTGCCGTTCGCCCGGACGCCGGCTGCGGCCAGGGAGGTGCCGACGATCGAGAGACCGATGCCGGCGTCGCCCCAGAACAGCTCCTCCATGGTGATCGGGAAGCCGAGCCCGGTCTCGTCGAGGGCCTGGGTGACGATGAAGTCGACCGAGTAGAGGCCGACCTTCGCGGCCTCCTCGACGACCGGCCAGGGGAACTCCTCGCGCTCGTCCCACACCGCGGCCGCGGGGCGGACCACATCGGCGGCGAAGTCGTGGACCCAGGCGCGCAGGTCGAGGTGGTCCTGGTCGAGGTCGAAGGACGGCGTCACGGGCCGACCCTACGCGCGGACGTGCTCGTGCGGCTCGAGCTCGGCCTCGACGCCGGGGTCGCCGGCGTCCGCGTGGTAGTCCTGTGGCCGGGTCTGGTCGACGCCCTCGTCGAGGCGCATCGCGCGGAACACGACGGTGAGCACGACCGCGACCAGCAGGTTGGCCAGGAACGCGATGAGGGCGATGTAGACCTTGGTCTCGGTGCCGGGGAAGTTCACCAGCGGGCCGCCGAAGTGGTCCTGCTGGGGCGAGGCGACGCCGTACGCGAGCCAGGTGCCCCAGGCCATGCCGACCGCCCAGCCGGCGAACAGCGCCCACCGGTGCAGCCAGCGGGTGTAGAGCCCGATGACGATCGCGGGCAGGGTCTGCAGGATCCAGACGCCGCCGAGCAGCTGGAGGTTGATCGCGAACGACTTGGACAGGGCGAGCACGAAGACGAGCGCACCGAACTTCACGAACAGCGAGGCGATCTTGCTCTGCCGGGCCTCCTGGGCGTGCGTCGCGTCGCGGTTGATGAAGGCCCGATAGATGTTGCGGGTCCACAGGTTCGCCGCGGCGATCGACATGATCGCGGCCGGCACGAGGGCGCCGATCACGATGGCGGCGAACGCGACGCCGGCGAACCACGGGCTGAACTCGTTCTCGAAGAGCTGGGGTACCGACTGCTGCGGGTTGTCGACCTTCACGCCGGCGGCGATCGCGACGAAGCCGAGCAGCGCCAGCAGGCCCAGCAGGAAGGAGTACGCCGGGAGCAGCGCGGCGTTGCGCCGGATGACCGAGCGGCTGCGCGTGGAGAGCACGCCGGTCACCGAGTGCGGGTACATGAACAGCGCCAGCGCCGAGCCGAGGGCGAGCGAGGCGTAGGCCCACTGGGCCGGGCCCGGCGGCATCATCGCCTGCGGCGCCTTGTCACCGGCTGCGATCGCGTCGGCGTTGTCGGCGTTGAACGTGGCGAAGCTGTCCTTGGCGGTGCTGAACACGTGGTCCCAGCCGCCCAGCTGCGAGGGCAGGTAGATCACCGCCACGATGATCACCAGGTAGATGAGCGTGTCCTTGACGAACGCGATCAGGGCGGGCGCGCGCAGGCCGCTGGAGTAGGTGTAGGCCGCCAGCACCACGAACGCGACCAGCAGCGGGAAGTCCTTGACCAGCCAGTTGTCGCTGTCGGTGCCGATGCCCATCACCTCGAGCACGACCTGCATGCCCACCAGCTGCAGCGCGATGTAGGGCATCGTCGCGAGGATGCCGGTCAGCGCGACCGCGAGCGCCAGCGGGCGGCTGTCGTAGCGACCCTGCACGAAGTCGGCGGGGGTGACGTAGCCGTGCCGGTGGCTCACCGACCACAGGCGGGGCAGGAAGACGAAGATCAGCGGGTAGACCACGATCGTGTAGGGCACGGCGAAGAAGCCGACCGCGCTGCCGGCGTACAGCGTCGCGGGCACGGCGATGAAGGTGTAGGCGGTGTAGATGTCGCCGCCGATGAGGAACCAGGCGATGAACGTGCCGAAGCCGCGGCCGCCGAGCCCCCACTCGTCGAGGCTGTCGAGGTCCTGGGCGCGGCGCCAGCGGGCGGCGGCGAAGCCGAGCACGGTGACGACCAGGAAGAGGAAGACGAAGACGCCGAAGACGACGCCGTCCACGTGGTCGATCATCGCCCGCTCACCGCCGGCTCTCGTCGCGGTGGGCTCCGGTGCCGTCCGGTTGGGGCGGCAGGCCGTGGGCCACGCGCTCGGCGCGGTCGACGCCCTTGGCGAGCACGTACGCCGGGACCGTGAGCGCCACGGCGACCACGATCAGCAGGAACTGGAACCAGTAGTAGAACGGGAACCCGAGCAGCGTCGGGTCCTCCCGGTCGTAGAGCGGCACCCACAACGGGAGCACCACCGCCGGCGCGAGCAGCGCGGCGACCAGGATCCAGCGGCGTCTCGACGTCATGACAACCTCCCGAGATGGACGAACAGTCGTGACGCCGGTCACGTTCCCACATCGGCGGGTGACGACACCTGCGGGCGCTGGAGGGGCGGGGTCGCGAGACCTCGCCGGGCGGGCGTGCTCCTGTCAGGCACGCCGCGCCCGGCGGGGGGCTCGGGGAGCACTCCAGGCGTGCCCGAGCCCGCCCCGGACGCGGGACGGGCTCGGGTCAGTCGGTGGAGCGCAGGTCGGTGGCCGCTAGAAGATCGGGTTGGCCGTCCGGCTGTTGATGCAGAGCGTCCCGATCGTGACCGACGCGCTCGCCGCTCCACCGTTCCAGAAGGAGTACGCGCGGGTCTTCGGTCGCGGCTCCATGCCGAGGAACCAGTTGTGCTGCCAGTAGTTCCCCATCCAGAACCATCCGACCGCGGCCTTGTAGCCGGACCAGCTGTCGTTGTCCTGGTCACAGGAGTACTGGACCTCGTACGGGTCACCGGCGGGGATACTGGTGAGGTGTCCGGCCGTCGGGTTGGAGCTCGGCATGTGGGCCATGCCGAGCGCATGCACGTGCGAAGCCCCGCTGAGCACCTTGCGGCTGATGCACTTGCCGTAGAACGTGCCCGAGGTCAGCCCGGTCCCACCGAACTCCCAGGTCCACGCGAGGCCGTTGCTGCCGTACTTCGGGTAGCTGCCGACGAGGCGGTGGTCGGTAGCAGCGCTGTCCAGCTTGAAGCCCGGGGCGACGAAGTACTCGGTGTTGACGCCCGCGGCCGAGGCACACGGGGCCCCGCCCCATTCGTAGTAGCTACGGCTCCCCGGCCAGCTCGGGTGGTCGATCGTGGACGTCGCGATCGGAGTCGCGTTGGTGACCTTGACCTGGTGCCGGTGCGAGTTGGTGTACTCCGTGTAGCCGCGGATGCAGGTGACATACAGCTTGACCTGGGCGTCGCCGTACGCGCGGTTCTCGATCTGGAAGTTCCACTTCCGGCTGTCGACCTGGTCGGGGTAGGACGCGACCACGTGCACATCACGCTCATCGTTGTAGATGCCGCCCGTCGTGTCCGTGCTCGGGAAGTCAGGGTCCTCATCGGGGTCTGCCTGCGGCGGCTGGTACTGGTCGACGTGCTTGACCACCCACATGCCGTCGAGCACGACGTCGCCGCTGTTGCAGCTGAGGGTCGGCATCGTGGTGTCGCCGACGGTGTCGGTCCCGACGCCCTTCAGCTTCAGGTTCTTCTCGGCCTTGTAGATGTACACGTCGTGCTTGTGCTTCGCGCCGGCGGCGTCTGCGGGAGCGACGGAAGTGGCGACCAACGCCAGCGGGGCGACGAGCGCTCCGACGGCGGCCGCGATGCGGAACCGGTGTTGAGCCGTCATGATGACGATCTCCTTGCTATGACAGGAAATGGGGCGTTGAGCACGTCTCTCCCGAGAGCGTTCCTCCGGCCCCCCCAGCCCGGTTCGCGTCAGGTTAGGTCGACAGCCCGGCAAGGAGACAACTGGTCTACGACAGTGGTCTACGACACTGGTCTGACGTCCTCATCTGGACCAGTGACGAGCGCGCGCCGGTCTGCGGTGGCGGCCCAGCACGAAGAACATGACCAGGACGCCGGCCAGGATCAGCGGCAGGTGGGTGAGCACCGTGAGCACCAGCAGGACCATCAGCACGACCACGAGCGGCGAGGGGATCCCGCGGCGGAACGGTGCCACGCCGCCGGCCCAGTACGTCGTGCGACGCGCCGCGCCGGCGCGCATCGGGGCCGCCGGTCCGTACCAGCCCGGCAGGTCGCGGAACACCGGTCGCAGGTCGGCTCGGGTGCGCGCCGCCCAGATGCGGTCGAGACGCTCGGCGTGCTCCTCGGTGGTCACCCGCCCCTGGGCGTAGTGCTCGCCCAGGGCCGCGGCGGCCTGCTCGCGCTCGGCGTCGCCGATGCGCAGCTGGTCCTCGCCGGAGCCCCACCCGGCCGGCATCCAGCCGGCCGGACCCCGACCGGTCACGACTCGTCCTCGGTCTCGACGTCGCCGTCGGCCAGCACGCCGTAGAGCCGGCGCCGGGTGTCGACGAGGATGGCGACGGCGGCGCGGCGCTGCCGGTCGCTGCCGCTGGTGACGATCTGCCAGACCGCGCTCATGACCTGGCCGATCTCGGGCTTGAGGTCGGCGTACCCGTCCTCGTCCTCGCGCTGCGGGTCCTCGAACGGCGCCCACACCGCGCTCAGCTCGTCGGCGTGCTCGCCCACGTAGGCCTCGCCCTCCGCGGTGAGCCGCAGGCTGCGCCGGCCGGCGCTGTCGTCGGTGGCGATCAGGCCCTCGTCCTCGAGCTGCTGGATCGTCGGGTAGACCGAGCCGGGGCTCGGGCGCCACGCGCCGTTGCTGCGCTCGGCGATCTGCTGGATGACCTGGTAGCCGTTGACGGTCTCGCCGTTCCACTGCGCGGTGCGCACGACGTCGAGGATCGCGGTGCGCACGTCGCCGCGCCGGACCCGCGGACCGCGCTGCCGGTCCCCCTGCGCGAGCCCGAACAGCCCCGCCACCCACGGCGGCGGTCCCGGGTGCCCGGGCCGGCCGAAGCCGCCCGGCCCACCCCACGGGCCACCCCACGGCCCGCCGCGGCGTCCGCCGTGCTGGTGCCACTCCTGATCCACATGGCCGGCCCACTGCCGGCTGTAGCCACGCTGTCCCATGCCAGGACTCCTTCGCCGTCTGCGTCTGTAGGTGGTCGCGCGACGATCAGTCGTAGACCTGTCGCCATCATGTCGCGATATATCGTGAGCGTACGCCGACGGGCCGTACCGGACAAGGAGGATCCCCGGCGGGCCGGGGATCCCGACACCGACCCCTACCGCGCCAACCAGGCGGCGTAGGCGTCGAAGGTGTAGGGACGGCCGAGGAAGTCGGCGACCAGGTCGGCGGCGTCCTTCGAACCGCCGGGGGCCAGGACGTGGTCGCGGTAGCGACCGGCGACGGCCGGGTCGAAGAGGTCCGCGGGGTCGAAGGCCGAGAACAGGTCCTTCGCGATCACCAGCGACCACATGTAGGTGTAGTACGCCGAGGAGTAGCCACTGAGGTGGCCGAAGCTGGCGAACATGTGGGTGCCCTCGATGTAGGGGAACGGCGAGTAGCGCGCCTGCAGGTCGCGCATCGCGGCGGTGAGGTCCTCGGGCTGCGAGGTGTGGAACCAGTAGGACATGGCGGCGTAGAACATCTGCGTACGGGCGTGGTAGCCCTTGCCGAACTCGTCGGCCGCGCGCATCCGCTCGACCAGGTCGGCCGGGATCGGCTCGCCCTCGGGTGAGGCCGCGAAGGTGCGCAGCACGTCGGCGTCCCAGGCCCACTCCTCGAGCAGCTGGCTGGGCGCCTCGACGAAGTCCCACTCGGTCGCCACACCGGAGAACCGCGCCCACTCCCCGTGCCCGCCGAGCACGTGGTGCACGAGGTGGCCGAACTCGTGGAACAGCGTCACGACGTGGTCGTGCTCCATCAGCCCGCGCGAGAAGTTGCAGACCAGCGCGCCCTCGGGCAGCTGGCGACCGGCGAGGCCGTCGGCGAGCGTGAACTGCGCGGCGTGCTTGTACTTGCCCTCCCGCGGGTGCAGGTCGAGGTAGATCCGGCCGATGACGGCCCCGTCCCGCACGACGTCGTACGCCGCCACGTCCTCGTGCCAGACCGGCACGTCGACCGGGCGGTACTCGAGCCCGAAGAGCCGTCCGGTGACCTCGAGCAGCCCCTGCCGGACCGCCGCGAAGTCGAAGAAGGTGCGGACCTGCTGGGCGTCGACGTCATGGCGCTCCTGGCGCACCAGCTCCTCGTAGTACAGCGAGTCGGCCGTGTCGATCGCCGTCGCGCCGGGGACGTCGCGGCGGTAACGCTCCAGCAGCAGCGCGAGGTCGCGTCGCATCGGCTCCTCGGCGGCGGCGGCGATGCGGTCGATGAAGGCCGGGATCTCCGGTCCGTCGCCGATCATCTTCACCGCGGCGTCGTACGACGCCCAGTCGGCGTAGCCGACGAGCGTGGCCAGCTCGTGGCGCAGCGCGAACATCTCGCGCAGCAGCGCCTCGTTGTGCGGCCAGCCCCGCTCGAGGAACGCGACCGTGACGTCGCGCCGCACGGCGGCGTCGCGGGCGAACATCCGCACCGGCACCGAGTCGGGGTAGTCGGTGGTGATCGTGACCAGCCCGTCCTCCGCCG
>NZ_JANINT010000273.1 GCF_024509035.1 Nocardioides sp.
GGGTCTCCGCGATCCGGGCCATCGCCGGCATCGCGGTCAGGTCACCGACGAGGATGAGCCAGCGCGCACCCTCGGGCAGCGCGAACGAGCCCTTGGGCTCGGTGATCGTCACGGTGTCGCCCACGCAGTCGCGCGCGGCCCACTCGGTGACCAGCCCGGTCTCGTGGACGACGACGTCGAGCGTCAGCTCGCCGCCGGTCTCGGTGCCGGCCCAGGACCGCACGGTGTAGTAGCGGCTCTGGAACTGCCCCGGCACGATGAGGCCCACCCACTCGTCGGGGATGCCGGTGCTCTCGAACTCCGCCAGCCCGGGCCCGCCGACCGTCAGCCGCACCAGGTGCGCCGAGATCTGCTCCCGCCGCACCACCTGCGCCTCGTACTGCCGGGCCCGTGTGCTCACCCGCCCAATCTAGAGGTTGACCCGCCCGAAAGTTTCGGGCGGGTCAACCTCTCAGAACGTGTGGCGGAGGGGGTAGCCGCTGTTGCCGTTCTCGTCGGTCCTGGTGGCGAGGACGTGGTGGAGCTGGATGTCGTTGCGCTCGAAGGCGATCCGGGATCCGGCCATGTAGAGGCCCCAGACGCGCGCGGTGCCCTCGCCGACCTCGGCGACGCAGGCGTCCCAGTTCTCCTCGAGGTTGCGGCACCAGGCGGCCAGGGTCTTGGCGTAGTGGACCCGGAGGTTCTCCTCGTGCTGCACCTCGAGCCCCGCGTCCTGGACCTCGGTGATGATCGTGCCCGACCCGATCAGCTCGCCGTCGGGGAACACGTAGCGGTCGATGAACGCCCCCGTCTCGCGCGGCTTGTTGTCATGGCGCGTGATGCAGTGGTTGAGCAGCCGACCCTGCGGGCGCAGGTGGTCGCGGATCCAGCCGAAGTATGCCGAGTAGTTCTTCACCCCGATGTGCTCGGTGAGGCCGATCGAGGAGATCGCGTCGAAGCCGGTCTCCTCGACCTTGCGGTAGTCCATGAACCGGACCTCGGCGAGGTGGTCGAGGCCCTCCTCCTTGATCGCCTGCTGCGCCCACGACGCCTGCTCGCGCGAGAGCGTCACGCCGAGGACCTTCACGCCGTACTCCCGCGCCGCGTGGCGGACCATGCCGCCCCAGCCGCAGCCGATGTCGAGCAGCCGCTGGCCCTCCTGCAGGTCGAGCTTGCGGGCGACCAGGTCGTACTTCGCGAACTGCGCCTCCTCGAGGGTGGCGTCCTCGGTCGGGTAGAGCGCGCACGTGTAGGTCATCGACGGGCCGAGGACGTACTCGTAGAAGGTGTTCGACACGTCGTAGTGGTGGTGGATGACCTCGGCGTCGCGCTGCAGCGAGTGGCGCACGCCCTCGACGGTGCGGCGCCACCGCGGCAGGTGCTCCTGCGGCGGGGGCGGCGGCGGCTTGAGGTGGGAGATGCCCAGGGACCGCACGATGTCGACGATCTCGCGCGGCGAGGGGCGGCGGAACTTCGTGTGGCTCATCATCAGGCTGAACGCGGCGTACGGGTCGCCGGGGTGGACGCCGTGCAGGTCGAGGTCGCCGGAGACATACGCGCGGGCCAGGCCCAGGTCACCGGGCGCGGTCATGATGTAGGACAGGCCGCGCTCGTTGAGCAGCTCGATGCCGAACTCCGCGTCGGGCGGGCCGGCGCTGCTGCCGTCGTACGCCGTGAAGCGCAGCGGCAGCCCGTCGCGCATCAGCGACTCGATGGCCGTGCCGATGGTGTAGGTCTTGCTCATCGTCTCTTCACCGCCTTGTCATACAGACTGGTCAGCCTGTCCTCGGGGTCGTAGCGACCCTTCACCGTGGCGAGGTTGTCGCCGTCGTAGAGCTCGTCGAACGTGTCGCGGTCGTAGAAAGCCTCGCTGTAGAGCGATTTATGCCCGCCCAGCTCGTGCACCGTGGCCTCGATCGCACGGTTGCGCGGCCCTTCGGGCGCCTCGGGGCCGACGTGCACGGTCCCCCAGAACCCGACGTTGACGTAGACCGCGCCGGGCTCGAGCGGGTAGCTGGGCCAGTCCCGCTTCGCGACCAATGGGCACAGCCACACCGGGCGCATCCCGATGGCCTCGTCGAACCAGTCGAGGAAGTCGGGCAGCCGATCGACGGGGACCTCGATGTCCTGGATGACCCGTTCGCGCAACGGTCGTCCCGCGCGCCGGTCGAGCCGGTCGGCGATCCCGAAGCGCCGGTCCAGGCCCAGCAGCCGGTGGTAGACGTCCGAGCGGCGCCAGCGCCGCGGCCAGACCCGTCGCACCAGCGGGTGCTGGGCGCCGAACGCGCCCGAGCACCAGAACCAGTCGGTGTCCCAGCGCCACAGGTAGTCGTACATCGTGAGGAGATCGGTCTCCCGCTGCTGGATGCTCCTGTAGTAGACCTGCTGTCCCGCGTAGTCACTGGTGGGACCGGGCTCGTCGGTCCACGTCGCGAGAGTCAGGTAGTACTCCCCCGGCGCGAACGCGACGCCGTCCAGGCCGTCGACGCGCACGCCGTCGTAGGAACCGGTCTCGGTGATCTCCGCGATCGACTTGGCCAGCAGGCCTGCGTCGTCGAACCGCACGTGGCGCAGCGCGACGTACGCCGGCACCTGCTCGAGCTCGATCCGCAGGCGGGTGGCGTAGCCGAGCGAGCCGTAGGAGTTGGGGAAGGTGTCGAAGAGGTCGCTGTGCTCACCGTCGGGTCCGGGCCGGCAGGTCACGACCTGGCCCGCGCCGGTGAAGACGTCCATCTCCAGGACCGACTCGTGCGGCAGTCCGCTGCGGAAGCTCGTGGACTCGATGCCGAGGCCGGTCACGGCGCCACCGAGCGTGATCGTGCGCAGCTGGGGCACGACCTTCGGGATCAGACCGTAGGGCAGCGTGGCATCCACGAGGTGCTCGTAGGTGCACATGCCCTGCACGTCGGCGGTGCGCGCCTGCAGGTCGATGGAGATGACGCCGTCCAGGTCGGAGACGTCCAGCCCGGGCGCGTCGGTCGCCGTACGCGGACGAAACAGGTTGGAGGTCCTCTTCGCCAGCCGCACCGGGGCACCAGCGGGGATGGCGGCGTAGGAGGACCGCAGACGCTCGACGGCGGCGGCGTGCGCCGCCTGGCCTCGCAGACTCACGAAGGTAGAACGTACTCCACCCGTGTGACGGGCACATGTCCGATTTGTCCCGGCCGGGGCGCCGGTCGGCGGCGCCTCAGGTCGTGACGGTCCCGGCGATCGTCCCGCGCGCGTCACCGCGGTGCACGACCACGCCGACGCCCCCGAGGTCGCGCAGCGCGTCGAGGTCCGCCGCCGCGACCTCCCGACCGTCGGTCAGCACGACCGCGGCCTCGAGGCCCTTCGCGCCGCTGGCCACGGCCATCGCGACGCACACGCCGATAGCCGAGACCTGCAGCGAGGGCAGGTCGACCGTGGCGGCGGCGTAGGTGCGCCCGTCGGCATCGCGTACGGCGGCGCCCTCGGCCGCCCCGGTGCGGGCGCGGGTGGCACGGGCCAGCGTCACGAGCTTGCGGTCCTCGGCCGAGAGGTCGGCGGGCTCGGTCACGTCACTCATCGCTCTCCTCCGGCTCGGGGTGGGACTCGACCCGCTTGATCAGGACGGTCCCGATCTTGTTGCGCCGACCCGACACGCCCTCGGCCTCGAACCGCAGTCCGTGGGCCTCGACGATCGAGCCCGGGATCGGGACCCGGCCCAGGTGCTTGGCCATCAGGCCGCCCACGCTGTCGATCTCCTCCTCCTCGACCTCGAAGCCGAAGAGCTCGTCGAGGTCGTCGACCGGGTAGCGCGAGGACACCCGGACCGCCCCGTCGTCGAGGTTCTCGACCTCGACCGCGGCCTCGTCGTACTCGTCGGTGATCTCACCGACGATCTCCTCGAGCACGTCCTCGATCGTGACCAGGCCGGCCGTGCCGCCGTACTCGTCGACGACGACCGCGATGTGCTGGCGCATGGCCTGCATCTCCGAGAGCAGGGCGTCGACCGGCTTGGACTCCGGCACGAAGTGGGCCGGTCGCATCACCTCGTCGATGCGCTGGGTGAACTCGACGTCCGGCGCCTCGAAGTCGCGACGCACGATGTCCTTGAGGTAGGCGATGCCGACGACGTCGTCGAGGTTCTCGCCGATGACCGGGACCCGCGAGAAGCCGCTGCGCAGGAACAGCGACAGCGTCTGGCGCAGGTTCTTGTAGCGCTCGATGTAGACGACGTCGGTGCGCGGCACCATCACCTCGCGCGCGATCGTGTCGCCGAGCTCGAAGACCGAGTGGATCATCCTGCGCTCACCCGACTCGATCACCGCGGAGGCCTCCGCGAAGTCGACGAGCTCACGCAGCTCGGTCTCGGTGGAGAACGGGCCCTCACGGAAGCCCTTCCCGGGCGTGAGCGCGTTGCCGACCAGGATCAGCAGCTTGGGCACCGGTCCGAGCACCGCGGTGACCGTCGCGAGCGGGCCGGCCGAGAGCAGCGCGACCCGGTCGGCGTGCTGCCGGCCCAGGGTGCGCGGGGCGACGCCGATCGCGACGAACGAGACGACCAGCATCACGCCGATCGCGGTGAACAGCGTGGGCAACCACCGTGCGTCGTAGGCGTCGTTGGTCTCCAGCGCGACGATCGTGATCGCGGCGATCTCGCACAGCAGGCGCAGCAGGAGCGCGGTGTTGAGGTAGCGCGGCAGGTCCTCGAGCAGCTCGACGAGCCGCTTCGCTCCGGGCCGCGCGTCGTCGAGCAGCTCCTCGGCCCGGGCCCGCGAGAACGTCGAGAGCGCCGCGTCGGCCGCCGAGAACAGCCCGGCGAGCACGACGAGCACCGCCGCCGCGACCAGCAGCCAGACGCTCACCGGTTCATCACTGCGCCATCACCGCGCCATCACGGGGCCCCGTCACCGGGTCCGCCACGCCGCCAGGATCTCGTCCTGCAGACCGAACATCTCCTTGTGCTCCTCGGGCTCGGCGTGGTCGTAGCCCAGGAGGTGCAAGATGCCGTGGACGGTGAGCAGCTCGATCTCGGCCTCGGTGCCGTGGCCGGCGGTCTCGCCCTGCCGGGCGGCCACGTCGGGGCACAGCACCAGGTCGCCGAGCACGCCCTCCTCGGGCTCCTCGTCGAGGAGTCCGGGTCGCAGCTCGTCCATCGGGAAGGCCAGCACGTCGGTGGGGCCCTCCTTCTCCATCCACTGCTCGTTGAGCTGGGCGATCGTCGGCTCGTCGACCGCCTTGATGCACAGCTCGGCCATGGGGTGCACGCGCATCCGGTCCATGACGAAGCGGCTGAGCGCGGCCAGCCGCTGGACGTCCAGCTCGCGGCCGGACTCGTTGAGGATCTCGATCGTCATCGTCGGGCGCTCAGCTGCGGGTCCCGGGCCGGTTGGCCTGCTTGAGGTCCTGCGAGCGCCCCGAGCGCGCGTCGTAGTCGTCGTAGGCCGCGACGATCCGACCGACCAGCTTGTGGCGTACGACGTCGTGGCTGGTGAGCCGGTTGAAGCTGATGTCCTCCACCTCGTCGAGGATGTCCTCGACCGCGCGCAGGCCGGACTTCTGCCCACTGGGCAGGTCGGTCTGGGTGACGTCGCCGGTCACGACGATCTTGGACCCGAATCCCAGGCGGGTCAGGAACATCTTCATCTGCTCGGGCGTGGTGTTCTGCGCCTCGTCGAGGATGATGGATCGTCTCGGGGTCGAGCATGTCGTGCAGCGCGTCGTAGAGCGGCCGGAGGTAGGGGTCGATCTTCTCGCTGAGCGTGCCGGGCAGGAACCCGAGCCGCTCACCGGCCTCCACCGCCGGGCGGGACAGGATGATCCGGTTGACGTTCTTGGACTGCAGGGCCTGCACGGCCTTGGCGACCGCGAGGTAGGTCTTGCCGGTGCCGGCGGGGCCGATGCCGAAGGTGATCGTGTGCTTGTCGATGGAGTCGACGTAACGCTTCTGGTTGAGCGTCTTGGGCCGGATCGAGCGGCCGCGGTTGCTCAGGATGTTCATGCTGAGCACGTCGGCGGGGCGCTCGGTCGTCTCGGCGCGCAACATCGAGATCACCCGCTCGACGGTCTCCGAGGTGACCCCCTGACCGGTGCGGATGATCGCGACGAGCTCGTCGATGAGCCGCTCGGCCAGGGCGACCTCGCCCGGCTCGCCGTAGAGCGCCACGCGGTTGCCGCGCACGTGGATGTCGGCGTCGAAGGCGCCCTCGATCACACCGAGGAACTCGTCACCGGGTCCGAGCACGCTGACCATGTTGATGCTGTTGGGGATCACGACCGTGTGCCGGGTGGCGGTCGCGGGGCGGTCCCCCTGGTGGTTGCTGTCAGTCATGGAAGCCCTGGTGGGGGCACCTCTCCGATAGGTGATCGTGCCTGTCCATCGTACGGGCTGGTCCGCGGCGGGCCCAGCGACTTGTACCCGTCCCGCCGGGGCGCGCAGGTAGCGTGGCGACATGGATCGGGGCGGTCGTGGCGAGGGCGGACAGGGCGACGACCCGTACGCCGAGGACCACGGGCTCGACGATCCCCCCGACCGGGTCGCGCCGCCCTACTGGTTCGCCGGGCAGACCCTGCCCCCGGACGCTCGCCGGATGGGGCTGACCCATCACGTCCCCGACGGGGCGATCCTCGACTTCGCGGGGCGCCTGGACTCCACCAAGCTCGGGCACCGGGTGACGGCCTGGGCGCTGCTGGTGCTGTTCGGCCTGCCGGTCCTGCTCTCGGCGCTGCGGCTGCTCTACGTCTGGTGAGGCGTCACAGCCTGGACGGACGCTGACAGATAGGCCCGCAGCAGCCCCTCGAGCTCGGCGAGCAGTCGCGGATCCCCGTCCTCGCCGGCACCGAACGCCTCGTGCATCAGCGCGTCGGCCGCGAAGAAGACGGTGCGCGCGACCCGGTCGTCGTCCGTCGGCGCCACGATCTCGTACGCCGCCAGCAGCCGGTGCACCTTGGCGACCATGCGCTCCTTGTGCTCGCGGGCCAGCCGCAGCTGGGCGGCGCTCTGCAGACCGGCGCGGAGGGCACGGCTGCCGCTCTGCTCGCGGTACAGCACGGCGACCGCGGACACCACCGATGCGACGGGGTCGGCGGACACCGGATCGGCGACCAGCCCCGAGACGAGGTCGTCCATGAGCGCCTCGTGGCGCACGTAGTAGTCGGCCGACAGCGCCGCGAGGATCGACTCGCGGTCGGGCAGGTACTGGTGGAGGGCGCCCACCGACACGTCCGCCTCGTCGGCGACGCGGATCAACGTGATCGCGGAGACCCCCTCGCGCTCGAGGAGCTTCTCGGCCGCCGCGAGGGCACGCTCGACCTTGTCCCGGGCGCGCGCCTGCCGCGGCACCCGGCGCAGGGCGTCGTCAGGAGGACTGTGTCGCATCGGACCCCGAATCAGAGTTGATACTGGTTCTGGTCGGACCGACGATACCGCCATGACCACCACGTCCCCTGCGACGACGAGCAGCGACGCCCGCGACCGGGCGCGCGAGGGCGTCGCCGCCACCGCCCGCCGGTTGGCCGAGGCCGGCCTGGTGATCGGCACCGCCGGCAACGTCAGCCTGCGCTTCGAGGGTCCGACGGGCCCGGAGGTCGCGATCACGGCGACCGGGGTCGTGCTCGCGGACATCGACCCCGCCGGCGTGAGCGTGCTCGACGTCGACGGGCACCAGCTCGCGGGCGACCTGGCCCCCACCTCCGAGCTCGAGCTGCATCTCGACGCCCTGCGCGAGCGCGGCGGTGCGGTGGTGCACACCCACTCCCCGGCGGCCACCGCCGTGTCCCTGGTGGTCGACGAGCTGCCGTGCGTGCACTACCAGCAGCTCGCGATCGGCGGCGCCATCCGGGTCGCGCCGTTCGAGGTCTTCGGCTCGCCGGAGCTGGCGGCCGCGGTGCGATCCGCACTGGCCGGGAAGCAGGCGGCGATCCTCGCCCACCACGGCACAGTGGCCCTCGGCTCCGACCTCACGAAGGCCGCCGACAACGCGCTGCTCCTGGAGTGGGCGGCCGACCTCTACTGGCGGGCAGCCGCCCTCGGCACCCCGCGGGCGCTCAGCGAGGCCCAGCAGGTCGCGGTCATCGAGGTCGCGCTCAGGACCGGCTACGGCTCGCCCCGACCCGCCACCACGGAGGAGCCATGAGCGTGCGGCGCGCCGACCTGGGCGAGCCGCTCGCCGTCGGCCGCAGCGCCGAGATCCTGAGCTGGCCCGGGGACGCCGACCGAGTGATCAAGCTCTTCCCGGCGACGTACGACGCCGGGCTGGTCGCCGCCGAGGTGGTCGCCAGCACGGAGGCGCACCGGCTGGGGCTGACCACGATCGCCTGCCACGGCCAGGTCCAGGTCGAGGACCGGCCGGGCCTGCTGCTCGACCGGCTGCACGGCGACTCGCTGACCCGGCTGGCCGAGCGCAACCCGCTGACGCTGCGTTCGGGCGCGCGCACCCTCGCGCGCACCCACGCCCGGGTGCACGAGGCGGCCACGAGCGCGCTCCCGGAGATCCGCGACGCCGCCGACACCGCGCTCGACACGCCGCCTCTGGCGTTCCTGACCGAGGGGCAGCGCGAGCTCGCCCGCGAAGCGATCCGGTCGCTCCCGGCCGGCGACCGCGTCCTGCACCTCGACTTCCACACCGAGAACGTCTTCGCCCACGACGGCGGACATGCCGTGATCGACTGGCAGACCGCGCTGCGCGGCGACCCTGCCGCCGACGTCGCGATGACCGTGCTGCTGCTCAGCGACGCCGAGCTCTGGCCCGGGACCCCGCTGCTCAAGCGCATCCTCGTGCAGTCGGTGCGCAGGCTCGTGCTCTCGACCTACCTCGCGGAGTACCGGTCGGTGACCGGCATGACGTCCGAGCAGATCGCGGCCTGGCGGCTGCCGGCCGTCGTGCTGCGGATGAGCACGCTGGACATCGCGAGCGAGCGCCCGGCGTTCGTGCGCGAGCTCACCGCGATGCTCGGCGCCGCGCGATGACCCCGAGGAGCGCGCCGTACACCCTCGGCCGGTTCGTCGAGCGGCCCGGCGACGACCCGGTCGGCGTCGACGTGCTCGTGGTCGGCGGCGGCATCACCGGCGCCGCAGTGGCCTACGAGGCGGCGAGCCGCGGCCTGTTGGTCGCGATGGTCGAGGAGCGCGACTTCGGCGGGGCGACCTCGGCCGCCACCGGCAAGCTGATCCACGGCGGGCTGCGCTACCTCAAGCAGCTCGAGATCGGGCTGGTCCGCGAGTCCCTGCGCGAGCGCCGGATCCTCAGCAACATCGCCCCCAACCTCGTCACCGTCTATCCGATCGTGATCCCCGACAGCGGGCTCGTCGTGCGCGCCGGCCTCACGGCGTACGACGTCTTGTCGTTCGACCGCAACCGCGTCGACGACCCCGCCAAGCGGATCCCGCGGCACCGCCGCCTCGACGAGGGCCGGCTGCTCTACCACGACTGCCTGATGATCAGCCCCGAGCGGCTGACGCTGGCGTTCGTGCGCTCCGCAGCCGCCTTCGGAGCGCTGGTGGCCAACCATGCCCGGGCCGACGAGCTCCTCACCGAGGGGGGCCGGGTCGTCGGCGCGCGGGTCCGCGACCTGCTCTCCGGCCGCAGCCGTGAGGTGCGCGCCGGCGCCGTCGTCAACGCGACCGGCCCGTGGGCGTTCGAGACGCTCGCGGGCTCGCCGCTGACGAGCGGGTCCGCCGGGACGGCGCCGTCGGTCCGCTCGGAGGGCATCTACCTGATCACCCGACAGCTGACCGACGTGATGACGCTGCACGTCACGCCCTACGGGCACTTCTCCTGCGCCCCGTGGCGCGGGCACAGCATGATCGGACCGACCGAGAAGCCCTACCGTGGCCCGGTCTCCGACTGGCACCTGACCCGCGAGAGCGTCGAGGAGTTCCTCACCGCGATCAACGCCGCCGGCCTGCTGCCGGTGCCGCTCGCGCTCGCCGACGTCCAGCACGCGTACGGCGGGCTGCGGCCGCTCACCGAGGACGTCGGCGACGACACCTACGAGGCGTCGCGGGCCGCGGAGGTCGTCGACCACGCGGACGCCGACCAGGGCGGGGTGGAGGGCCTGCTGACCGCGGCCGGTGGCAAGTACACGACCAGCCGCGGGTTCGCCGCGGACGTGGTCAAGCGGGTCGGCCGCAAGCTCGGCCGCCGGCTCCCGGCGAGCCGGACGGCCACCACCCCCTTGCACGGGAGCGACACCGGTCCGATCGAGGCGCACGTCGCCGCCGGCCTCGCGCGGCACGCCGACTTCTCCCCCGAGACCGTGCGCTACCTGGCGCTGCACCATGGCACCGAGCTCGACGCGGTCCTCGACCTGGCCCGGACCGACCGCTCGCTCGCCCGCCCGCTGGACGCCGACGGCGAGCTGCCGGCCCAGGCGCTGGTCGCGGCGCGGCACGAGTCGGCGCGCACGCTGACCGACGTGCTGCTGCGGCGTACCGGTCTGGGGACCCTCGGACACCCGGGTGAGGCCGTGCTCGAGGCGGTGGCCGCCGTCGTCGCGCCCGAGCTGGGCTGGAGCGACGAGCGCCGCGACGCCGAGCTCGAGCAGGCGAGTCGGGCGTTGACGCTGCCGTGGTGACGGGCCGATGACCGCTCAGTCGTCGAACGCGACCTGCAGCATCCCCAGGCACATCTCGTCGGTGGATCCCTCCGCCCAGATCACGTAGCGGTCCTCGCGCGCGCTCTCGAACGCCGGCAGCATGTCGCGCAGCCATTGCACGTGCTTGCAGGTGATCCGCACCGTGTCGAACGGCTCGAGGCGCACCGGGTCGATCGGCCGGGTGCCCTGGTCGTCGAAGTTCCACATCGGGATGTCGAGGAGCGTGCGGGCCCGCTCGGTGCCGGGGTTGACCTCGATCTTCAGCGTGCGCCCCAGCAGGTGCATGTGGCCGGCCACGCCGAGGATCGTCATCGGCCGGCCCAGCGTGCGGGTGCACGAGGTCGTGGCCGAGGGCTTCGCCTCGGTGCCGCAGAGCAGGTGCAGCAGGCTGTTGGTGTTGCCGGCCGTCCCGAAGCGGGCCATCACGTCGGCGGCCGCGGCGTCGCGGTCGCAGAGCGGCGAGTCGTCGTGGTCGGGTCGGCAGGGCAGCTCGACCGGCGCCGGGGTGAGGTAGGTGTGCAGGGCAGTCAGGTCGCGGGCGCCGCTCATCCAGCGCAGCTGGGTGCTCGAGGTGTCGGGCGCGGCGCCCTGCAGCAGGTTGTAGTGGACCTGCATGACGATCCGCGACCCGGCCTCGATGCGCACGCCGTAGCCGTCGCGGGTCCTGGTCTCGTCACCGCCCGGCGCCCACGCGGCCAGCCAGGAGGCGTCGTCGACGTTGGTGAAGTCGCCCGAGACGCCGGTGCCGCCGAAGCAGGTCCAGCCCTCGCCGTCCTGGTCGGCGTCGAGCCGCTGGGCCTCGGCGACCTTGTCGGGCGGGATGCGGAACAGGATCACGTGGTGCACGACCTGCGGGTTGCCGGGCAGGACGTTGCTGCCGGTGAGCCAGACGTCGCGGTCCAGGCCCGGGTCGAGCAGGAAGCAGCGGTAGTCGTCGGTGCCGACGCCCGTCGGTGCGGACGGCGTGTAGGCCTCCGGCATCGTGAGCGTCATCCGGCGCTCGCCCCGGCGCAGCGGCAGCAGCTTGCCGGCGGGTACGGCGGCCAGCTGGTCGCCCACCACGGCGGGCGGATCGGCGGGCTCGAGCACCTCGGTGGGTGACCCGGTGCGACGGTCGTCGTCCTCGGAGACGCAGCCCGCGAGGAGCAGCGCCACGACCGCGACGAGCACGGTGAGGGTGCTCCGTCTCAGCTGCGCAGGCCTCATCCAGGGGGCCAGGTCATCGGCCGACCCGCGAGCAGGTGAAGGTGGGTGTGGAACACGGTCTGGCCCACGCCGGCGCCGGTGTTGAACACGAGCCGGTAGTCGGCGTACCCCTCGGCGGCGGCGACGGCGGCCGCCGTGGTCAGCAGCTCGGCGGAGGCCTGCGGGTCCTCGGCGGCGAGCTCGGCGGCGTTCGCGTGGTGCGCGCGCGGCACCACCAGCACGTGCGTCGGCGCCTGCGGGTTGACGTCGCGGAACGCGACCGTGCGCTCCGTGGCGTGCACGACGTCCCCGGGGATCTCCCCCGCGACGATCTTGCAGAACAGGCAGTCCTCCACGACACCTCCAATACTCGGGGTCCCGAGCGTAAACCGGATGGCGCCCCCGAGCGTGCCACTAGTGTGACAACGGTGACCGTGGAACCGGTCTGGACGGCCGACGAGGCGCTCGAGGCGTTGTACGCCGCGCACTGGCGCCGGCTGGTCCGCCTCTCCGTGCTGCTGGTGCACGACCAGGGGATGGCCGAGGAGATCGTGCAGGACGCGTTCGTCGCGGTGCACGCCCGCTGGTCGCGACTGCGCGACCCCGACCGGGCGCTGGCCTACCTGCGCCAGACCGTGGTCAACCGGTCGCGCTCGGCGCTGCGGCACCGCGGTGTCGTGCGCCGGTACGCCGCCCGCGAGGCGGCCGCGCCCGAGACCACCCAGGTCCCCGGTGCCGACGAGCCGGCGCTCGCCGCCGACCGCCGCGGCACCGTGCTCGCGGCCCTGCGTGCCCTGCCCCAACGGCAGCGCGAGGTGCTCGCGCTGCGCTACTACCTGGACCTGTCCGAGGCCGAGATCGCCGACACCCTCGGCATCAGCCGCGGTGCCGTGAAGAGCCATGCCTCACGCGGCGCCGCCACCCTGCGAGCTCTCCTCGAGGAGGAGCTGTGACCACTCCCCTGTCTGGCGACCGCCTCTCCGAGCTGCTCCGCGACGCCGTCGCGGACGTGGAGCCGTCCGACCGGCTCACCGCGATCCGGGCGCGCACGGCCCGGCAGCAGCGCGCCGCCGCGCGCCCGTGGCTCTACGCCGCCGCGGCGACCGCACTGGTGGCCGCAGCCGCCACCGGCACCTTCGCGCTGCTCGACCGTGGCGATGCCCCCGAGCCCGCCCCGAGCCACCAGAGCCACGCCGTGGACCCCACCCCGACGCCGTCGGCGCACTCGGTGCCGGCGTACTTCGTCGGCGAGACGCCACGTGGCCTGAGGCTGTTCCGCGAGTTCGACGTCCGCACCGGCACCGCCGGCCTCGGCGACGCGCTCGCCGAGCTGCAGGAGGCCCCCGACGACCCCGACTACCGCACGCTGTGGCCGGCCGGATCGCTGACCTCGATCACGCGGCGCGGCGACGTCTACGCCGTGGAGATCGGGGACGCGTCCCTGCACGACCGCCCGGCCGGCATGAGCCCCGAGGAGGCCGGACTGGCGATCGAGCAGGTCGTCTACACGGTCCAGGCCGCCGCCCACGGACGGGTGCCCGTGCAGTTCCTGCTCGACGGCAACCCGATCAACGAGGTCTACGGGGTCCCGACGTCCGAGCCGCTCGCCAACGCCCCGCAGACCGACGTCCTGAGCCTGGTGCAGATCAGCGACCCCGTCGAGGGCCTGGAGGTCACCGGCTCGTTCACGGCACGCGGCGCGGCGAGCTCGTTCGAGGCGACCGTCCCCTGGGAGATCCGCGACGGCGACACCGTGGTGGAGAAGGGCGTCGCGACGGCCGAGGGGTGGATGAACCGGCTCTACCCGTGGGAGACGACCATCGATGTCTCCGACCTGCAGCCCGGCGAGTACACGTTCGCCGCGATGACCGACGACCCGTCGGGCGGTGCCGAGGGCGCCGAGCCGTTCGTCGACACGCGCACGATCACCGTCCGTTGAGGACCTGGGACCGGGAGGATTGGGCCATGAGTGCCCGCACGCGTCTCGTCGCCCTGCTGTCCGTCGCCGCCCTCGGCCTGGTCGCCGTCGCCGGCTGCGGCAGCGACACGACGGCCGAGGACCAGCGGCCGGCCAGCGGCTCGACGAAGGACGCCGGTGGATCGACGGAGCCCTCCGAGCCGTCGGAGTCCTCCGACGACGCGGCCGACACCGTCGCCGTGCCGATCTACTTCGTCGGCGACACCCCGCAGGGACCGCGGCTCTACCGCGAGTTCCGCCAGGTGCCGGCCGGCGACCCGGCGGCCGGCGCGCTGGCGCTGCTGACCTCCGGCGAGGCGCTCGACCCCGACTACCGCACCCTGTTCCCGGGTGGGGACGCCCCGAGCGCGCAGGTCGACGCGGACCCGATCGTCGTCAGCCTGCCCGACGAGAGCTGGACGACGATGCCCGACGGCATGTCCGAGGACGACGCTCGGCTCGCCGCCCAGCAGCTCGTCTACACGCTGCAGGGCGTGGCCCAGGCGCGCTCGGCCGTGGAGGTCCAGCTCGATGGCGCGCCCGCCGACCTGTTCGGTCTCGGTGGTGAGCTGTCCGACGAGCCCGAGATCGACGTCCGGGCGCTGGTCAACGTCACGACCCCCGAGGAGGGCGCGACCGTGAGCAGCACGTTCACGGCCAGCGGCGTGTCCAGCTCGTTCGAGGCGACCACGCCGTGGGAGATCCGGTCCGGTGAGGGCACGGTCGTCGCGAAGGGCTTCGCGACCGCGGAGGGCTGGATGGACAAGCTCTACCCGTGGGAGACCGAGGTCGACGTCTCCGACCTCGAGCCCGGCACCTACACCTTCGTCGCGATGACCGACGACCCCTCCGGCGGCGAGGGCACCGGACCGACCGAGGACTCCAAGACGATCACGGTGCAGTGAGGCTCACCCCTCGCCAGCTCAACCGGACGCTCCTGCAGCGCCAGCACCTTCTCGAGCGCGTCGGCCTCTCGCCACACGCGGTGGTCGCGCACCTACTCACCCCCGAGGACGCCCTGGAGCTGCGGCCAGCAGGCGGTCTCGACAACGAGGTCGCCCGGGTCGAGGGGCCCCTGAGCGCCTGACCGACGTTGACCCGCCCGAAACTTTCGGGCGGGTCAACGCCAGCGCGCCGTGCGCGCGAGCAGTGCCGAGACGGCGGCGACCCCCGCGGTCGACGTACGCAGGACCTCGGCGCCCAGCCGCACCGACACCGCCCCGGCCGCGACGAACGCGTCGACCTCGTCGGGCGCCAGCCCGCCCTCGGGGCCGACGACGACCACGATCCGGCCCGCCGCCGGGACCGCGACCGACGCGAGCGGCGCCGAGGCCTCCTCGTGCAGCACGACCGCCAGGTCGGCGTCGGCGACGAGCGCGGCGACATCGGTGGTGCTCGCCGGCTCCGCCACCGCCGGGAACCAGGCGCGACGTGCCTGCTTGGCCGCCTCCCGAGCGGTCGAGCGCCAGCGCGCCAGCGACTTGGCCGCGCGCTCGCCCTTCCAGACGGCCACGCTCCGCGAGGCCGCCCACGGGACGATCTCGGCGACGCCGATCTCGGTGAGGACCTCGACGGCGAGCTCGCCCCGGTCGCCCTTCGGGATCGCCTGCACGACGACGACGGCCGGCGTGGGGGCGTCGACGACGCGGACCGACTCGACGGTCACGGCGAAGAACCGCTTGCCCGTCGAGGCGACCGGCCCCTGGACCGACGTGCCTGCGCCGTCGGTGAGCACGACCTGCTCCCCCACTCGCAGCCGGCGTACGGCGACCGCGTGGTGGGCCTCGTCGCCCTCGACGCTCACCTGCGAACCGACGTCGGCCCCGGCGAGGTCGGGCACGAGGTGGACGGGCAGCGACATGGGGATCAGTGCGCGTTGAACGCGTCGCGGAGCCGGCCGAAGACGGACTTGGAGCTCGGCCGCACCTGACCGGTCGGAGCCTCCTCGCCACGGAGCGAGGCGAGCTGGATGAGCAGGGCCTCCTGCTCCGCGTCGAGGCGGGTCGGGGTCTCCACGACGACGGTGACGACCAGGTCGCCACGACCGCCGCGCAACCCCGGGACGCCGCGGCCGCGCAGCACCTGCTCGGTGCCGGACTGGGTGCCGGGTCGCACGTCGAGCTCGAAGGACGTCTCCAGACCCGTCTCGTTCTCACCGTCGGACACGACGTCCGCCTCGAGCGTCGGCAGCGTCAGCGTGGTGCCCAGGGCCGCCGCCGTCATCGGCAGCGTCACCGTGCAGTGCAGGTCGTTGCCGTGGCGGGTGAACGTCTCGTGCTGCGCGGTGTGGATCTCGACGTAGAGGTCGCCGGCCGGGCCGCCGCCGGGGCCGACCTCGCCCTCGCCGGAGAGCTGGACGCGGGTGCCGTTGTCCACGCCGGCGGGGATCTTGACGGTCAGCGTCCGGCGCGAGCGCACCCGGCCGTCGCCGGAGCACTCCCGGCACGGCTCGGGGATGATCGTGCCGAAGCCGCGGCACGCCGGGCAGGGCCGCAGGGTGCGGATCTCGCCGAGGAAGGAGCGCTGCACGTGGGCGACCTCGCCGGCGCCGTGGCAGGTCTCGCACGGGATCGGGTGGGTGCCGGCCGCCGTACCCTCGCCGCCGCAGGTTCCGCAGCGCACGGCGGTGTCGACCTTGAGCTCCTTGGTGACGCCGAACGCCGCCTCGGCAAGCTCGACCTCGAGGCGGATCAGCGCGTCCTGGCCGCGCCGCTCGCGCGGCCGGGGGCCGCGGCCGGCGCCGGCCGCGCCGCCGCCGAAGAACGCGTCCATGATGTCGGTGAACGAGAAGCCCGCGCCCTGGCCGAAGCCGCCGGCGCCGCCGCCGAACGGGTCGCCACCGCGGTCGTACGACGCACGCTTCTGCGGGTCGGAGAGCACCTCGTAGGCCAGCGAGACCTCCTTGAAGCGCTCCTGTGCCTCGGGGTCGGGGTTGACGTCGGGGTGGTACTGCCGGGCCAGTCGCCGGTAGGCCTTCTTGATGGCGTCGGCGTCCGCGTCGCGGCCGACACCGAGAAGCTCGTACAGGTCCTGACTCAAGATGTGTCCTTCGGGGTTGCTGGTGTTCGGGGGGCTCAGGCCTCGTCGAGGATGCGCGAGACGTAGCGCGCCACGGCGCGCACCGCCGCCATCGAGCCCGGGTAGTCCATGCGGGTGGGGCCGACGATGCCCAGGCGCGCGAACGCCTCCTCGCCCGGCCCGTAGCCGGTGGCCACGACGCTGGTGGAGGACAGCTCCTGGTAGGGGCCCTCGTGGCCGATCCGGACGGTGAGGACCTCGCCGGAGGTCGCCTCGCCGAGCAGCTTGAGGAGCACGACGTGCTCCTCGAGCGCCTCGAGCAGCGGCCGCACCGCCGAGTCGAAGCTGTCGCCGAAGCGGGCCAGGTTGGCCGCGCCGCCGACGGCGATGCGCTCGTCGGAGCGGTGGTCGGACATCGCCTCGACCAGCACGTCGACCACGGCCCGGGTGACCGGTGCGCCCTCCTCGGGCACCAGGCCGCGCAGCGCGGTGGCGGCGTCGGCGATGATCTCGCCGATCGCGGCCCGGTTGACCAGGCTGCGCAGGTCGGCCAGCTCGTCGTCGCCGAGCTCGGCGCTCAGGTCGACGAGTCGCTGCTCGACGCGTCCGGTGCTGAGGATCAGCACGACGAGGAGCCGGGCGGGGGTGAGCGCGACCAGCTCGATGTGGCGCACGGTCGAGCGCGACAGCGTGGGGTACTGGACCACGGCGACCTGGCGGGTCAGCTGGGCGAGCAGCCGCACCGAGCGCTGGACGACGTCGTCGAGGTCGATCGCACCGTCGAGGATCGTCGCGATCGCGCGCTTCTCGGCCGCGCTCATCGGCTTGATCGTGGTCAACCGGTCCACGAACATCCGGTAGCCCTTGTCGGTCGGCACGCGCCCGGCGCTGGTGTGGGGCTGGGTGATGTAGCCCTCGTCCTCCAGGGCCGCCATGTCGTTGCGGACGGTGGCCGGCGAGACGCCCAGCCCGTGCCGCTCGACGAGCGCCTTGGAGCCGACCGGCTCCTCGGTCGCGACGTAGTCCTCCACGATCGCGCGGAGTACGGCGAGCCTGCGCTCCTCCTGCACCCGCCCCACCTCCTCACCCGAGCTCACCTGAGCTCTCGCTGGCACTCGAAAGTCCTGAGTGCCAAGACTACTAGGAGGGACCACCGCCGCACATCGTGGCGACGCCGGTCGCCTAGGGTGGACCGGTGGCTCCCACAGCAGGATTCCAGGAGGTCGCCGACCGGGTCTGGGTCGCGCGCTACGAGTGGTTCGACGTCAACGTGACCCTCGTGGGCGGCGGCGAGGGCCTGCTCGTCGTCGACACCCACGCCTCGGCCCGCGCAGCCCGGGCGGTCGTCGAGGACATCCGGCGCCTCGGCGCCGGCGAGGTGGTGCGCGTGGTCAACACCCACGAGCACTTCGACCACACCTTCGGCAACGGCGAGCTGCGAGCGGCGTACGGCGCCGTCCCGATCCTCGCCCACGAGACCGCGGCCGAGCGCACGGTGGCCGCGGGCGAGCGGATCAAGGCGCTCTACGACGACGAGCCCGACGACCCGCACCGCGAGGAGGTGCAGGCGACGGAGATCGTCGCGGCCGACACGACGTTCTCCTCCGCGCTCGCCCTCGATCTCGGTGACCGGATGATCGAGCTGGTGCACCCCGGGCGCGGGCACACCGCAGGCGACGTCATCGTGCGCATCCCGGACGCCGACGTGGTCCTGGCCGGCGACCTCGTCGAGGAGTCGGCCGAGCGCGGCTCGGTGCCCGGGTTCGGTGAGGACTGCTACCCGATGGACTGGCCGCTGAGCCTCGACGTGGTGCTGGCGCTGACCGGGCCGTCGTCGCGCATCGTGCCCGGCCACGGCGCGGTCGTGGACCGCGACTTCGTCGAGGAGCAGCGCACGGTCATCGGCGTGGTCGCCGAGACGATCCGTGACCTGGCGAGCCGGGGCGTGCCGCTGGCGCAGGCGCTCGAGGTCGGCGAGTGGCCCTACCCCCGCGACGAGCTGCCGAACGCCGTCCGCCGCGGCTACGAGCAGCTGCCCCGCAGCCAGAAGCGGTTGCCGCTCGTCTGAGTGGGGTACGACCCCGCCATGAGCGAGAACAGCCAGGAGAGCGCGGCCGAGGAGACCACCGGCATCTCCGATGAGCAGCTGCCCGAGGACCTGCGCCCGAGCGAGGACAACCCGCTGGCCCAGCCGCTGGACCCTGAGGAGGCGAAGTCCCCCGAGGAGCTGGACATGCAGGGCGGCAAGACCCCCGAGCAGTCCGAGGACGGCGGCTCGTCCGGAGATGACTCCGAGGCCGAGGGCGAGGGGCAGTCCGACAGCTGACGGCGCGCCCTCCCGGGTGGTGTCGGCGGCCGCACCTAGCCTGGCGCGAGTGAACGACCGCTACGGCTCCGACGTCCTGGCCACCGACTGGCGCGCACCCAAGCGCGGCCGTGCCGTGGAGGCGCCCGCCGAGCTCGGCGCGGTCGTCGAGGAGGTCACCACCGACTGGTGCGGTGAGATCGTGGCCGTCGACCGCGACCTCGACACGCTGACGCTGGAGGACCGGCGCGGCAAGCGCCGTACGTTCCCGCTCGGGCCGGGCTTCCTGCTCGAGGGACGCCCGGTGATCCTCGTGCCGCCGCCGCGGGGCGGGGCTCCGGCCCTGCCGGCCCGCACGGCCTCGGGCTCGGTGGCGGTCCATGGCGCCAAGGCCCGGGTCGCGCGGGCCAGCCGTATCTTCGTCGAGGGCCGCCACGACGCCGAGCTGGTCGAGAAGGTCTGGGGCGACGACCTGCGCATCGAGGGCGTGGTCGTGGAGTACCTCGGCGGCGTCGACGACCTCGCCGACCACCTGCGCGAGTTCAAGCCCGGCCCCGAGCGCAAGGTCGGCGTCCTGGTCGACCACCTGGTGCGCGGCTCCAAGGAGAGCCGCATCGCCGAGGCGATCGCGAAGTCCCCGGCCGGCCAGCACGTGCTGATCGTCGGCCACCCGTTCATCGACATCTGGGCCGCGGTCAAGCCCGACCGGCTCGGGCTGACCCGCTGGCCCGACGTGCCGCGCACCATCGAGTGGAAGAAGGGCGTGTGCCAGCAGCTCGGCTGGCCGCACCGCGACCAGGCCGACATCGCCCGCGCCTGGAAGCACATCCTCGGCAAGGTCACGTCCTACAACGACCTCGACCCGGCCCTGCTGGGCCGGGTCGAGGAGCTCATCGACTTCGTGACTGCGTAGGACCTCAGCTGCGCAGCGGCCGCCCCTGGGCGTCGGTGCTGTCGGTGGCCAGCATGATGATGCCGTCGATGAAGGGCCACAGGCCGCCGATGCCGCAGGTCAGGACGGTGACGATCAGCTGCCACACACCGGTCTTGGTGTCCCCGATGTAGAACCGGCCGATGCCGAGCGGGATCAGGATCTGCAGCAGACCCGCGACCAGCTTGGACTTGTCGGAGTAGGGGATGCCGGTGACCGGGTGCACGCCGTACGGTGCAGCCGCGCTCGCGCCGTACGGCACTCCGCCGGTGGGCGGCGGCGGGTAGCCGCTGGGCTGCGTGTAGGGCTGGCCGTAGGACTGACCGGCCGGCGGGGGCGGGGGCGGGGGCGGGGGCGCGGACTCGCCGTAGGGCGGCGGAGGGGGCGTCTGGCCGGGCGGGGGCGGCGTCGGTGAGCCGTAGGGCGGCGGGACCGACTGTCCGTCAGGCTGCTGGGACGGATCGGGGTTTTCGGGGCCAGTACTCATGCTCGACACCCTAGTGACCGGCGCTCACCCCGCGTGGGACATCAGGGCAGGAGGTCACGGACCACCGCGTCGGCGAGCAGCCGGCCGCGTTGGGTCAGCACGAGCCGGTCGGGCCGGTCGGTGAGCAGCCCCTGCTCGACCAGGCCCGCGACGGCCGCTCGACCCGTGTCGTCGAGCACGTCGGTCGCCAGCCCGTCGCGCAGCCGGAGCTCCAGCAGCACCCGCTCCACCCGGCGGCTCTCGTCGTCGAGCACCTCGCGGGCGTGGGCCGGGCTGAGCCCGGACGCGATGCGGTCGGCGTACGCCGCGGGGTGCTTGACGTTCCACCAGCGCACCCCGCCGACGTGGGAGTGCGCGCCCGGACCGACGCCCCACCAGTCGCCGCCGGTCCAGTAGAGCATGTTGTGCCGACAGCGGCTCTGCTCATCACGAGCCCAGTTGGAGACCTCGTACCACTCCAGCCCGGCGGCACGGAGCCGCTCGTCGACCAGGAGGTACTTGTCGGCCAGGTCGTCCTCGTCGGGCATCGGCAGCTCGCCGCGCTTGACCTGTCGGGCCAGGGCGGTGCCGTCCTCGACGATCAGGGAGTACGCCGAGACATGGTCGGGCCGGCACGCGAGCGCCGCCTCGACGCTGGTCTCCCAGTCGGGGATGGACTCCCCCGGCGTGCCGTAGATGAGGTCGAGGCTGATGCTGCCGCCGTCGGAGGGGGCGAACCCCGCCTGCCGCGCCCAGTCGACGGCGGCCGGCACCCGCAGCGGGTCGTGGGTGCGATCGAGCACCCGCAGCACGTGGTCGACCGCGGACTGCATGCCGAAGGAGATGCGGGTGAACCCGACCGCGCGGAGCTCCTCGAGATCCCAGAGCGCGACGCTGTCGGGGTTCGCCTCCGTGGTCACCTCGGCGCCCTCGGCCAGCCCGAACTCGGCACCGATCGCGGCCACGACCGACCCGAGGTCGGCCGGGCTGAGCAGCGTGGGGGTCCCGCCCCCGAAGAACACCGTGTCGACCGGCAGGTCGACGTCACCGAGCACCCGGCGGGCCCGGCGCACCTCGGCGATCGCCGCCTCGGCGTACGTCGCCCGGCTCGCGCCGGGTGCGCCGCCGACCGGCCCGAGCTCCTCGGCGGTGTAGGTGTTGAAGTCGCAGTAGCCGCACCGCACCCGGCAGAACGGCACGTGCACGTAGAAGCCGAACCCGCGCTCCCCCACGTGCGCCAACGCCGACTCCGGCAGCGACCCGTCCTCGGGCACCGGTTCACCAGAGGGCAGCGCAGACGGGGGCGGGGGCACCACCTCATCCTCCCACCCACCGGGTCGTCCGCCTCTCGCACCTGTATGCCCCACCCTCAGGCGGACGACCCGGTCCCTGTGGATGACGGACCACGTCGGCGGCTCGATTCGGGCATCGTCGCGCCATGGCGAACCGACCACCCGCATGGCTTCCGGCCGCGAAGGCTCAGGAGGGCCTGCTCACCCGGCGTCAACTCCGCCGGCTCGGGCTCGACCACCACTACGTCGACACCCAGCTGGACGCCGGCCGGTGGCAGGAGAGCAGCAGCACGGTGCTGGCGACCACGACGGGCCATCTCACCCGGACCCAGCTGATGTGGGCCGGCACCCTCCACGCCGGACCGGTCAGCGCGCTCGGCGGACTCACCGCTCTGGAGCGCCACGGGCTCGATCGCTGGCATCGCGATGAGATCACCGTCCTGGTCGCCAAGTCCCACAACCTGGAGCCGATCGAGGGAGTGCGATTCGTCGAGACCCGACGACCGATCCAGCTCCTGACCGCCCCGAAGCCGCTCGCCACGTGGCGGGTGGAGCCCGCGGCCCTCCTGTGGGCCGGCTATGAACCCGTGACGCGGTCGGCCTACGGACTCCTCTCCGCGTGCGTGCAGCAGGGGCTCACCACGCCCTACCGCCTCGACTCGTGGATCACCCGCATGCGGCCGCTGCGGCGGGCGAAGCCGTTCCGGCGGCTGCTGGGCGATCTGGCCGAGGGGACCCAATCACTCGCCGAGCGCGACGTGCTGACGATGTGCGACAGCTTCGGGCTACCGCGTCCGTTCCGGCAGACCCGGCGCACCGACTCCGCCGGGCGGGTCCGGTTCACCGACGCGGAGTGGCGACTCGCGGACGGCCGTGTGGTGGTGCTGGAGATCGACGGCGGCTTCCACATGGTGGTGGAGCATTGGAGCGCGGACATCGAGCGGCACCGCCAGCTCGTGGCCGCAGGTGTGATCGTGGTCAGGTGCACGGCGATCGAGGTGCGCGAGCACCCCGAGCGCATCGTCCGTGACCTCCTGGCGCTTGGCGTCCTCGAGTCGTCCGCCTGAGGGCGGCGTATTGAGGTGCCAGAGGCGGACGACCCATCACATCAGTGGAAGTCGCGGGAGCGGTGGCGCGCGCGGAGGGCTTGGCCGGCCTCGGGGTAGACCTCCTCGACGGGGGCGAGCCGGTCGGCCACCAGGTTGGTGACACCGTCCTGGCGCTCGAGGATGCCGCGGATGATCATGCCGGCGGCGCTGGCCGCGGTGGCGCGGTAGCGACGCCAGACCCCGACCGTGCACACCACGTTGAGCATCCCCGTCTCGTCCTCGAGGTTGAGGAACGTGACGCCTCCGGCGGTGCCCGGCCGCTGGCGGTGGGTGACCAGCCCGGCGACGTGCACCCGCCGGTGGGGCTCCGACGTGGCGCAGTCGGCCACCGACGTGATGCCGGCACCGCGCAGCAGGTCGCGCAGATGCGCGAAGGGGTGGGCCGCCGGGGTGATGCCGGTGGCCCACAGGTCGGCCATCGTGACCTCGACGTCCTCCATCTCGGGCAGCATCGGCGCCGGCCCGGCGACCCGGAGGCCCTCGAGGTGCTCCTCGCCCTCGGTCCACCCGGCGTTCCACAGCGCCTGCCGTCGTGAGAGCCGGACGCCGGCGAACGCGTCCTCGAACGCCCCGGCGGTCGCGAGCGCCTCGAGCTGGCGGGCGTCGAGACCGGCCCGCCGCGACAGGTCCACCTGGTCGGCGAACGGCCGCTCGGCACGCGCGGCCACGATGCGTTCGGCCACCTCGGTGCTGATGCCGCGCACCGCGTCCAGCCCGAGCCGTACGGCGAAGCCGGCGTCGCGCCGGTGTGCCGGGGTCGGATCGGGGGTGCCCTCGACCCACTCGACCCGGTCGGGGTGGTCGACCAGGCACGAGTCCAGCCCGCCCGGAC
>NZ_JANINT010000274.1 GCF_024509035.1 Nocardioides sp.
GGGCGAAGGTGCCGCGGGTGATCCCGTCGGGGTCCTCGCGCATGGTGAGCCGGGTGGCCATGCTGGCGGCGCGTTCCTCACGCTCCAGCAGCTTCGCCTCGTGGGCGTCGGCGGCTTCAGGGTCGATGACGTGGAGCAGGCCTTTGCCGAGCTTGGCCAGCTCTTTGGCGTTGTAGTGGGCTGCCTCGCCGATGAGGTGGGCCTCTGCCCGGTCGCGCACTGCGGGGTCGACGTGGTCGGGGAGGTCCTCGACGGCCTTGATGATCACCGCGGCCTGGTCGGGCAGCACGTCTGCGGTCTTCAACGCCTCGTGGGTGAGGGGGTGCTCCTCGAGGCCGGCGCCGAGGTGGGCGATCCGGTGGGCCTCGGCGCGGTTCATCCGGGTCTGGTGGGCCCACCAGTTCGGCACCGAGGTCGCCCCGACCTGCTCAGCGACCCCGGCGGAGGAGGCGTGGGTGGCCAGGCGTGCCTGCAGCTCGGTGACCCGGGCGGCGACACGGGTGAGCTCCACGATCGTCGCGGCGGTCTCGTGAGCCTCCATGGACCACAGCGACGCATCAGCCACCTCGAGGAGGCTGTGAGAGATCTCGGTGACGGCGCGCGTGACCCGGTGTGAAGGGTGAGCTTGTGCGGTCATCGCCACTCCCGAGATGAAGCGTGGCCGCAGTCTATCGCACGTGTGCTCGGAAAGTCAACAGACAGGTGTGATGTTCCGGCGAGGCGGCGGCCCGCAAGCCGGGAAGAGGCCGATGCCACGGCGGACCGCTCCCGCTTTGCTGCCGAGGACCGCACCGGAAGCAGCCCGCAGCCCGACGTACATCCGGCTCGGTGCATGGGTTGCGGGGGTCTCGACAGGCTCGACCAACGGTGCCGCTGTGAGGGACTCGACGAGCTCGATCGCCCGTGCCGAAACCCACTTGTGAGTGAGTACTCACTCACTTACGCTCGTGGATCGTGGACACCAAGAGGGAGCGCGCGCGACCGCTGTCGCCACAGGAGCGACGGGCGGAGATCATCGCCGCGACCCGGCCGCTGCTCTACGAGCACGGACGGGCGACGACGACGCGGCTGATCGCTGAGGCCGCCGGCATCGCCGAGGGGACGATCTTCCGGGCGTTCGCGTCCAAGGAGGAGCTCTTCGACGCGGTGCTGGAGGCGGAGTTCGACCCGACGTCGTTCCTCGACGATGTCATGAGGATCGACCCGGACCTCGAGCTGCGCGAGCGGTTGGTGGCCTTCACGACGCTGCTCCAGCGGCGCTTCGTCGGGATCTTCGGCCTGATGTCGGCGATGGGGATGCGCAAGCCGCCCGACAACCTGCGCGACCCCGAGGTCCGCGAGCGGCTGACCCAGGGTGGTCTGGCGATGCTGCTCGCCCCCGACGCCGAGCGGTTCACCGTGCCGGTCGAGCGCGTCGTCGACTTCGTCCGGCTGCTCACGTTCTCGGGCAGCCACCCCCACCTCTCCGACCAACGACCGCTCGCGCCGGAGGAGATCGTCGACGTGATCCTCCACGGTGTCCTGAAGAGCGGCGACACGAGAGGCGGTGACGCACGATGATGCTGCGACTCCTGCGCGAGCGGCTCGCGCCGTACCGCAGCTGGCTCGCGCTGGTGGTGGTCTTCCAGTTCGTCGGCGTGGTGGCGATGCTCTACCTGCCCAGCCTCAACGCCGACATCATCGACGAGGGCGTGGCCCGGGGCGACACCGGCTACATCGTCCGCGTCGGCGCGATCATGCTCGGCGTCTCGCTGGTGCAGATCGTCTGCTCGGTCTGCGCCGTCTGGTTCGGTGCCCGCACCGCGATGGGCTTCGGTCGCGACGTGCGCGCCGCGCTGTTCCACCGCGTCGGGACGTTCTCGGCCCGCGAGGTCCAGCACTTCGGGGCGCCGTCGCTCATCACGCGGAGCACCAACGACGTGCAGCAGGTGCAGATGCTGGTCCTGATGGCGTGCACGATCGCGGTGTCGTCGCCGATCATGATGGTCGGGGGAGTGTTCATGGCCCTGCGCGAGGACCTCGGACTCGGGTGGATCCTCGCCGTCGTGGTCCCCGCGCTGTTCGCGAGCGTGGGCTTCGTCGTCAGCAAGATGGTGCCGAGCTTCCGCGCCATGCAGACCCGTATCGACGAGGTCAACCGGGTGCTGCGTGAGCAGATCACCGGCATCCGGGTGGTGCGCGCCTTCGTGCGCGAGCCCTACGAGGCGAGCCGGTTCGGCACGGCCAACGACGAGCTGACCGATGTCGCCGTGCGTGCCGGACGGTGGATGGCCACGATGTTCCCGCTCGTGATGCTGGTGGTGAACGCCTCGAGCGTCGCGGTGATCTGGTTCGGCGGCCACCGGGTCGACAACGGGCAGATGCAGGTCGGAGCGCTGACGGCGTTCCTCACCTACCTCATGCAGATCCTGATGTCGGTGATGATGGCGACGTTCATGCTGATGATGATCCCGCGTGCGTCGGTCTGCGCCGACCGGATCGTCGAGGTGCTGGACACGCACACGTCGGTCCCGCTGCCCGAGGACCCGGTCGCCCCGGACCCGTCGCGGCGCGGTCACCTCGACCTCGACCACGTGACGTTCGCCTATCCCGGGGCCGAGTCGCCGGTGCTCAGCGACGTCTCGCTCACGGCCCGGCCCGGCCAGACGATCGCGATCATCGGCTCGACAGGAGCCGGCAAGTCCACGCTGGTCAACCTCGTGCCGCGACTCTTCGACGC
>NZ_JANINT010000275.1 GCF_024509035.1 Nocardioides sp.
GCGGCATCAAGCGGGGTCTGGCGGTTTCCGCCGTCTCCGCTCTCGCGGTGGCCGGCGTCCCGGCCCTCGCTTCTTCGGCCAGTGCGGCCGTGGGTGACACCTTCACGGTCGTCTCGGCCGGACCCGCCCTCAATGGCGGCACCGACGGTGCCCTCGTCACGCTTCGCGCGAAGGACGGCGTCATCACGCCGGGCCTCATCAAGGCTGTCGGCACCAGCGGCACCACGCTCGGCACTGAGGACAACGACGCGCAGAACGTCGAGGTCGTCAGCACGGCCGGCCCCGTCAACGACACCGCCGACTCGGCCTACGAGTTCATCCAGGTGCGTGTCGCGGTGACGACGACGAACCCGGGCGACACCGCCGCGTTCCGCCTTTTTGAGGACGACACCAACGCGGGCACCCTCGACGCCAGCGAGGCTCGTCAGCCGGTTTCCATCTCGACCGCCGGCGCGGCGGCTTCGCTCGTCGTGGCTCCGAGCTCGCAGTCCGCTCCGCAGGGCCTTGAGAGCGGCGAGTACACCGTGACCGTCAAGGACGCCGCGGGCCGCACCACGCAGCTTGCGTCGGGCCAGAACATCGGGCTCACCTCGGATGCTGAGGTCACCGTGAACGAGTCCGGCGGGGCAATCACGGCAGACGAGATTGCTTCGGGCTCCGACACCTTCACGGCCACCCCGACGGGCACTGCCGCTCTCGGCGCGCACACCATCACCCTCAACGGTCCCGGCAGCGTCGACGCCACGGCGACCCTGAACGTCACCAAGTCGGCCACGCTGGCCGCCAGCATGGTCGACATCGTGACCGGCGCCGACTCGTGGAACGGCTTCGGCGGCGGTGCGTTCGGCGGCGCCAACACGCTGGTCCGCGTGGACCAGGGCACGATCAAGATCGACGTCAAGGGCGGCGCGGGCAACGCGAACAGCACCGTCTCGCTGAACGTGGCCGGCACCGGCATCACCTTCGGTGGCAAGGCCTCGACGACCGCGGCCACTGTGCTCGACGCCTCGGGCAACGGCTCGCTGACGATCACCCCCGACGCGGGCACCGTTCAGGTCAACGACACCATCGCGCTCTCGGGTTCCTTCGCCGAGACGCTTCAGTTTGTCCGTGGCACCGCCACTGCTGTGGTGCCGACCGCCGGCACCTACTTCTCCAAGGTGGGCGGCTCGACCGACGCGACCTTCAAGGTCGTCGACCAGTTCGGTCTGCCGGTGACCTCGGGCTTCGTGACGGCCGCTCGTGACGGCGCCAACGCCGCCGCGGACGCGACCCCGCAGAAGAAGGCTGTCGGGGCTGACGGCACCGTTACCTTCACGTTCACCGACACCAAGGCCACCAACGGCACCACCGAGAACGTCGACGTCAAGTACTACGCCGACCAGTTCACGCCCGCCGGTAGCCCGGATGTCGACGCTCCCAACGCCGCGATCATCAAGTACACGACCGACGGTATGGGCGCGAACTACGTCACCAGCCTCGACGGCACCAACACCGAGGCCGCTGGCTACAACGCGTCCAAGGTGAACGTCGCTCCGCTGGCCGACACGGTCGCCGACGACGACAGCGGCAGCAACGAGGACGCTGCGCTGACCGTCACCGGCGGCGAGCCGAACGCGGCGATGACCATCTCGGTCGACAACGGCGCGCTCATCCTGGCCCCGGGCCAGACCGCGCTGTCCGAGGGCAAGGCCAGCGTGACCGCGACCCTGAGCGGAGCTGGCGCCCTCCCGGCCGGCTACCGGATCATCGGCACCAAGTCCGGTGTCGTCACCGCTACGCTGAGCGCGGCCAACCGGACCGAGACCGCCGCGTTCACGGTCACCGCGGAGAACGACCCGACCACGGCGCGCAACGTGACCGTCAGCGGCCCTGCCGAGGTCGAGCACGGCGCGTCGCAGATCACCTACACCGCGGTCATCACCGATGGCTTCGGCAACCCGGTCGTCGGGTTCCCGCGCTCGGCGGTGGGCACTGACCTGCTGAACATCCAGGTCTCCGGCCCGGCTCAGTTCAAGGACGGTGACGCTCAGTCCGACGCCACCGGCGCCATCAAGCTCAACGTGGCCGTCGACCCGGGTGCGGCGGGCGATGTCACCATCCAGGTGAAGGGCGTTAACAACGTCTTCTTCCTCGGTGGCGTCGACCAGTTCGGTGCTGCAAAGGACCGCCTCACCGCTCAGTCCACGACGGACGACGGCAAGGGCCTGCCCGTCTCTGCCGACACTGCGACTGCGACGACGACGGTCGCAGATGCACCGGTGGAGCCCCCGGTCGAGCCGGTGTCGCCGAACATGGCGGTCAAGGGCATCGACAAGGGCAAGCGCGACGTGATCAAGGTGAACGCGATCGACGCCGCTTCCGGCGCGACCGTCAAGCTGTTCAAGCGCAAGGCTGACGGTTCGCTCAAGAAGCTCAAGACCGCGGTCCTCAACGACGCCGGCAACTTCACGTTCCGCGTCCACGACGGCAACGGCACCAAGGCCACCCGCTACACCGTGAAGCTCGTGGGCAACGACGCTGTGCGTCCTGCCGTCAAGAGCCGCAAGATCAAGTGACGCGGTAGTCCGACCACGGGCGGGCTCCGGGACAGATGAGTGACTGTCCCGGAGCCAGCTCTCCCGGGGGCGCTGCTCCCGCAACCCCCGAGCACCACATCTGAACCAAGTCGGGACACACAGACGCGGTCCGGGCCATTCTCTGTTTG
>NZ_JANINT010000276.1 GCF_024509035.1 Nocardioides sp.
GCGCATGAGGGTCGGGTTCGTCGGCCTCGGCAACATCGGGAAGCCGATGGCGCTGAGGCTCGCCGCGGCCGAGGGTATCGACCTGACGGTGTACGACGTGGCGCCCGGTCCGGTTGCGGAGCTGGTCGAGGCCGGGGCCCGAGCCGCCGGCAGCATCGGCGCGATCGACGCCGACGTGGTCTGCGTGATGGTCAGGGACGACGACCAGGTGCGGTCGGTGGCCGGCGAGGTGCGTCCCGGTGTGGTGCTGGTGGTCCACTCGACGGTGGCGCCCGGCACCCCGGGAGAGCTGGCAGCGGCTGGACACACCGTGCTGGACGCCCCGGTCTCCGGCGGATCGATGGGCGCCGCCGACGGATCGCTCGCGATCATGGTCGGTGGGTCCGGGGAGGCGTTCGACGTCGCCCGGCCCGCGCTCGAGGCGATGGGCTCGATGGTCGTGCACGCGGGCCCTCTCGGCGCCGGCACCCGGATGAAGCTGGCCCGCAACCTCATCCACTTCGTCGCGTTCACCGCGGTCACCGAGGCCCAGCGGCTCGCGGAGGCGGCCGACCTGGACCTGGTCGAGCTCGGCAAGGTCGTGCGGCACACCGACGCGATCACGGGCGGGCCGGGCGCGATCATGCACCGCGACACCACGGCGCCGATCGCGCCGGACGACTTCTGGCACGGGGTCTTCGGACACGTGGCCGACCTGGGGGAGAAGGACCTGGCGTTCGCGATCGCGCTCGCGGACGAGCAAGCCGTCGACGTACCGCTCGCACGACTGTCGCTGGACCGATTGAGGGAGGGGCTCGGCCTTGGGTGACTTCGAGGGGCTGCCGGAGACGCGGCGGCGCGGGCTGGAGAAGATGGAGCAGGTCTACGGCTTCGACATGACCGACGGAGCCGGTGACTTCTTCCGCTACACCGCGGACCACCTGTTCGCCGACATCTGGAACCGGCCCGGCCTCACCGACCGCGACCGCCGGCTGATCCTGATCGGGATGCTCGCCGGCCAGGGTGCCGCCGACGTCCTCGGCATCCAGGTGCCGGCGGCGTACGCGAACGGCGAGCTCGACGAGGCGGCGCTGCGCGAGATCGTGATCTTCGTGTGCCACTACGCCGGCTGGCCGAACGGCGCGCGCCTCAACTCGATCGTCGAGGAGACCATCGCGAAGGCCGCCCGGGGCCGCTGACGCCCGACGTGTCAGCCGAGACCCGCAGCGGCCCCCAGTCGACCCCGAGCGGACTCCCAGTGGCCCCCAAGGGCTCTGCGGGACGGTGAGGTCATCGAGGCAGAGAGCCTCGGACCCACCGATCCCAGGAGCACACCATGTACGACTTCACCGCCCCGCTCGTCGCGTTCTTCGTCCTCGCCGGTGTCGCCAGCACCGCGGCCGCCATCGTCCTGGTCGGCGTGGTCGGCGACCTGCTCGCCGCCCGGAGCCGCATGGCCGCCCCGGTGACGCTCAGCCAGCCCGTCGTCGAGCGCCAGGCCGCCTGACCATGCCTCACCCGGACCGGGGGCGGGCGTCGCGCCGGTCGGTGTGGACCGTGGTCATCACGTAGTCCTTCTCCGGCCCCGACGCCCGCCACTCCACGGTCCACCGCTGCACGTCCCCCGAGATGCGACCCGCGTAGAGGTCGCGGCCGCACGGGTGCTCCACCGGCGTCTCCACCGACCACGGGTGGAACGGCCGCCCGTCGGAGAAGTACACGAACCACCCGTCGTCCCCCCGCTCCACGTAGAGCGTGCGGCTCACCTCGACCGCCCGGCCGCCCCAGCTCATCGTCCCCTCCTCGCTCCACCGCACCCGGTCGGGCGACTCGAGCGAGAGCGTGGCGGTGCCGACGACGTCGCGCCGCTCGCCCGCGAGACGGTCGTCCACGACGCGGGTCAGCGTCCAGGTGCCCACCAGGTCGGTGGGCAGCACGGCGTCCTCCCTGGCGTGGCCCATGACCGATGACGGTAGCCAACGGCCTCCCAGAAGCGGCACTGTGCGAGGGTGCTCCGGTGCCGCCCCGTCAACGCACCAAGCGCCCGCCCCGCCCGCCCATGCCCGTCCCGCCCGGTGCGCGCGAGGTCTTCACCGACGGGGCGTGCTCGGGCAACCCCGGCCCCGGCGGCTGGGCCTGGGCCGTCGACACCTCGATCTACGCCTCGGGTCACGAGGCGCCCTCGACCAACCAGCGCATGGAGATCCGCGCGGCCCTCGAGGCGGTCCGCTCGCTCGACGGACCGCTGCTGGTGGTGAGCGACTCGACGTACGTCGTCCACTGCTTCCGCGACGCCTGGTGGCGCGGCTGGCTGGACCGTGGCTGGGTCAGCTCGGCGCGTACGCCGGTGGCCAACCGCGACCTGTGGGAGCCGCTGGTCGACCTCGTGCAGACCCGCGGCGACATCGCCTTCGCGTGGGTCAAGGGCCACTCCGGCCACGTGATGAACGACTTCGTCGACCGACTGGCGGTGGCCGCGACCCGACCCTGACGCCGGCGCGACACGGGCGTGGCCTCCGGGGCTCGAGTGACGGGCGAGGTTAGCGTTGGCGCTGCCGCACCAACCGCCAGACCGAGCCGAGGGGAAGCCGCGTGGTCCGACGGGTCCGTCTCGGGCGCCGTGACGCGTCCCCGCGCGCCCGCAGGTGGATGGGTCCGCCGCCGCTGCTCGTGCTC
>NZ_JANINT010000277.1 GCF_024509035.1 Nocardioides sp.
CGCGGGACGGTGGTGCACAAGGTGCTCGAGGACCTCTTCGACCTCCCCGCCTGCGCACGGACCCCCGAGCGGGCTCAAGCCATGCTCGAGCCGGCATGGGACCGCTTCCTCGCCGAGGACCCCGAGCTCGCCGCGATGTTCCCGGCCGACGGCGAGGGTCCCGAGGTGGTGGAGTGGCTGACGTCCTGCCGCGCGGTGCTCGACCGCTACTTCACGCTGGAGGACCCCCGCCGCCTCGA
Organism: Nocardioides sp.; assembly: GCF_024509035.1. Classification (GTDB taxonomy): domain Bacteria; phylum Actinomycetota; class Actinomycetes; order Propionibacteriales; family Nocardioidaceae; genus Nocardioides. The sequence continues at coordinate 240 of NZ_JANINT010000277.1, forward strand.
GCCGGCCGAGCGCGAGCTGTACGTCGAGACGCTGCTGGAGTCGCGACTGCTCCTTCGCGGGTTCGTCGACCGCATCGACGTGGCGCCCGACGGTGCCATCCGGGTGGTCGACTACAAGACCGGCCGCTCGCCGGGCGAGATGTTCGAGGCCAAGGCGCTGTTCCAGATGAAGTTCTACGCCCTGGTCATCTGGCGCACCCGGGGCATCATCCCGGCGATGCTGCAGCTGGTCTACCTCGGCAACGGCGAGATGCTCCGCTACGTGCCGGACGAGCAGGACCTTCTCGCCACGGAGCGCAAGGTCGAGGCGATCTGGCAGGCGATCCGACGGGCCGAGGAGGCCGGTGACTGGCGCCCCAGCCCGGGCCGACTCTGCGACTGGTGTGCTCATCGCGCGATCTGCCCCGCCTGGGGAGGCACCCCTCCGCCGCTGCCCGCACGCGAGCCGTCGCCCGATCTCTCGATCGACGAGGCGGCCGACTGACACGCGCCGCGGGGACGTCGTTTGGTCACCAACCGCATGTGGGAGCGCTCCCCGTATGTCGTTGGTGACCAAACCGCGACCGGTCGGAGCGCCGGGTCAATGACGGGCGGGGCTCAGAGCCCGTTGCGCTCGGCCCAGAGGGCGGCCTGGGTGCGGTCGGCGACACCGATGCGAGCGAACGCGGAGGTGAGATGGGCCTTGACGGTGCGCTCGCTGATGTCGAGACGTCGGGCGATCTGCTTGTTGGCCAGACCCTCCCGCACCAGGGTCAGCACCTCGGTCTCCCGGGTGGTCAGCTGCACCTGGGGCGACCCGGCACGGTTGCCGAGGAGCGCGCGGGCGGCTTTCGGGTGGAGCGGGGACTCGCCGCGGCTGACGGCGCGGATGCCCTGGAGCACGTCCTCGGGGTCGGCGTCCTTGAGCAGATAACCGACCGCGCCGGCGTCCAGAGCGGCGATGATCCGCTCGCTGTCGGAGAACGACGTCAGCACCAGGACGTCGACACCGAGCCGCTCGGACATGATCGCCCGGGTCGCCGCCACGCCGTCGACCTGGGGCATCTGCAGGTCCATGAGCACCACGTCGGGCCGGAGCTCGCGGACGACGTCGAGCGCCTCCGCGCCGTTGGCCGCGGTGCCGACCACCTCGATGTCGTCGGTGCCGGCGAGCAGCTGCTCGAGGCCGGCCCGGATCACGGCGTGGTCGTCGACCAGCACGACCCGGATCGGGTCCGGGGGCGTCGCGGGAGTGGTCACTGGGCATCGACCTCCATGTGCACGATGGTCCCGTCGCCGGGAGCGGAGCGTACGTCGAGGGTGCCGCCGTGGTCGGCGACCAGGCTGCGGAGCCCGCGCAGACCGTAGCGGTCAGGATCGCGTACGGCGGCCGGGTCGAACCCCACTCCGTCGTCGACGACCTCGAGCGTGAGTCGGCCCTGGTCGCCGCGCACGGTGACCGCGAGCGTCGAGGCGCTCGAGTGGCGCAGCGCGTTGCGGACCGCCTCTTGCGCCACCCGCCAGACCAGGGCGGCGCGCTGGTCGGAGGCCGTCTCGACGCCGTCGACGCTCACCGACGCCTGCATCCCCGCAGCTCCGGCCGGGGCTGTGAGGTCGGCGAGCGCGGCGGCCAGGCCGTCAGCGCGCAGGTCCGGCGGGTGGATCTCGGCGAGCAGCGAACGCAGTGACTTCAGGCTCGAGCGAAGCGAGGAACCGGCACCCTCGAGGGTCTCACGCGCGTCCTCGGGTGTGTCCGGGTTGCGTGAGATGGCGCTGACGGCGAAGGCGGTCCCGGCCAGGTCCTGGACGACGCTGTCGTGCAGGTCGCGGGCGATCCGGCGCCGCTCGGCGTCGGAGGCCTCCATCGCAGATCGCAACAACCGCTCGCGCTCGGCCGCGCCCTTGCGCAGCTCGCGGGTGAGGCCCACCAGGATCGCGGTCGCGACCAGGATCAACAGCGCCAGTCCCCCTCCGCTGATCCAGCGGAACGAGGCGAAGATCTGCGCCTTGCGGCTGCTGAGCTCGTCGAGCGGGAAGTACGCCTCGAAGAGGACCGGCTGACCGGCCGCAGCCTGAGCCTTCGGGCTGGTGTCTCGCCCGGAGGTCGTCACGAAGCGTGTGTAGATGCGCAGCATGCCCTCGGTCCCGGCGGCTGCGAGGTCCTCGGGGCGCGCCGGGTCCGCGATCTCAGAGCCGACGCCGCCACGTTGCAAGATGGTGCGCTGGTTGTCATCGAGCTCGAGCTTGTTGCCGCGGTCCAGGTTGCGCAACAGCACGTCGAGCTGGCTGGAGTAGATGAGGCGACCACCCCGCGTCCAGACGTTGATCCGGAAGGGGCGATCGGTATTGAGCAGTCGCGCCTGCACCTCGCGATCGAAGTTCTCCAGCGGTCGCACGTAGCCGGTGACGTTGTCGGACTGCAGATGCACCAGCTCGGGCGGGAACTCAGGCGCGATCACCGACTGGGCGAGCAGCTGGGTGGTGCTGCGCGCCTCGGCGATCGCCTCGTCCGACGCAGCGCGAGCTGCGAGGCGGTTGGTGCCGAAGACGATCGCGGCGGCCGTCAGGAGACCGATGACGAGAAAGAGCGTCACGGGACTGCGGAGCACTCTCAAGCGTGGAACCTTCCCTGGGCTCCAGACAGGATAGAGCTCAATACGACAGCGAGGTGCGGCAGACTTCGCCGGTGCGCTGGTTCTCGGCTCGGAACACGATGTCGTCGGCGCCGTAGAAGTTGATCATGGTGCGGATGACCCGGAAGCTCAGGTCCTGCTCCTCGTCACCGCGCGCCCGACCATCGTCGGAGACCTCGCCGTTGTGCTTGAGCTTCCAGACCCAGACGTCGCTGTCGCTGCTCCACACCGTGCCGACGACCAGGAGGCGGGAGTCGTTGCCTTCGAGTGTCCCGACCTTGAGCTTGGCTCGGGTGGATGTACCAGCACCACAGGTGTCGCGATCCTTCTGGACGTCCGTTGCGTTCCCGCCATCACTCGCCAGCGCGATAGGAGCACTGACAAGGGCCGCTGCACCCAGCACGAGGCTGAGCACGATGGCGGGAACGCGTCGGACGAGCATGATGAACCTTTTCGGACCTATCCAGGTGGAACAGCTCCCCCCGAGATGTCCCTATCCTCCGATGCCGCGAGTGCGGCTCGCCATTGTCCGGTGGTACTAGGACCTTCCGGACCGATGACTAGTCACCGACTAGTCCCCCTGGGCACGGTCGCCGGGAGCGCCTCGCGACCAGACCGCCGCGAGGTCGAGACCCTCGAGCGTCGGCTCGAAGACCCGCCGCGGGCCCGGCAGGACGGGGACGTGGTTCTCGATGACCAGGACCAGGCACCCGGCGGCCTCCGCCGACTTCGCACCCGTGTTGGAGTCCTCGATCGCCAGGCAGTCCTCGGGGCGCAGGCCGAGTGCCGCGGCGGCGGTGAGGTACGGCTCGGGGTGCGGCTTGCCCTGCTCCACCCGGTCACCGGTCACCACGACGCGGAACGTCTCGGCAGGCAGGTGGGAGACGATCGGCGCGACGAAGCGCTCGTAGGACATCGTCACGAGCGCGCACGGGATGCCGGCGTCCCGGATGCGGCCGAGCAGCGCAACCGCCCCCGGTCGCCACGGCACGTCCCGCTCGACGCGGGCGACCACGCCGTCCAGGAGCTCCTCGACGATCTGTTCGGGACTCACGTCGATGCCCATGTGCTGGCGGATGTAGAGGCCCGACGAGATCAGGTCGTTGCCGACCAGGTTCATCGCGTCGGCGTCGCTCCAACGCCCGCCGTACCGCTCGGCGAGCTCGTACTCGGTCTCGATCCAGTAGGGCTCGGTGTCGACGAGGGTGCCGTCCATGTCCCAGAGGACCGCCGCAGGCATCACCCGGGGATCGTTTCACGCCTGCACGCGTCGCCGTACGGCGGTCCGCAGCCATGCCGACGCGAGCCCTCAGTCGTCGGTGAGCTCGGCCAGGAAGGCCTGCCCCCGCTCGCTCGTCGGGTGCTCCAGGACCTGCTCGGGGGTGCCCTCCTCGGCGATCCCGTGGTCGGCCATCAGCACGACCCGGTCGGCGGCGCGCCGGGCGAACCGCATCTCGTGGGTCACCGCCACCATGGTCATCCCGTCCTCAGCCAGGCCCCGCATCACGTGCAGCACCTCGCCCACCAGCTCCGGGTCCAGCGCCGAGGTGGGCTCGTCGAAGAGCATGACCTCGGGGTCCATCGCGAGCGCACGAGCGATGGCCACGCGCTGCTGCTGCCCGCCCGAGAGGCTGTCCGGGTAGGCCTGCGCCTTGTCGGGCAGCCCGACCCGCTCCAGCAGCCTCTCGGCGCGGTCCCGGGCCTCGTCCTTGGAGCGCCCGAGCACGTCGACCTGCGCCATCGTGAGGTTGTCGATCACCTTGAGGTGCGGGAAGAGATTGAAGGACTGGAAGACCATCCCGATCCTGCTGCGGATCCGGTTGAGGTCCTTCTCCCGGTAGGACATGTCCTGCCCGTTGAACCGGATGGTGCCGGAGTTGATGCGCTCGAGTCCGTTGATGCAGCGCAGCAGGGTGCTCTTGCCAGCACCGGAGGGTCCGATGAGCACCACGACCTCACCGCGGTGGACCTCGAGGTCGACCCCGTCGAGGACGACCGTGCGGCCGAACTTCTTGACGATGTCGCGCATCTCGATCAGCGGCTCGCTCTGGCGGCCGTCGGCCGACCCGGGCGTCTCGTCGTTCTTCATGGCGGTCACCTCCGGTGCGCACTGAGTCGGTGCTCGAGACGCCCCACCAAGAAGGTGAGCACGAGCACGATGGCCAGGTAGTAGAGCGAGACGATGAGGTACATCGTCAACGGTTCGTACGTCGAAGCCGCTTCGTTGCGCGCCGTCAGGAACAGCTCCTGCATGCCGATGAAGGCGACCAGCGAGGAGTCCTTGACCGCGATGATGAACTGGCTGCCCAGCACGGGCAGGATCGCCCGCAGGGCCAGCGGCGCCCGCACCCGCCGCAGCGTCTTGGTCCGCGACATGCCCAGCGAGCGCGACGCCTCATCCAGCCCTCGAGGCACGGACTGGAAGCCGGACCGGATGATCTCGGCGATGTAAGCGGCGTTGTGGATGCCCAACGCGATCGCGCCGGCCCAGAACTTGTCGAGGGTGATGATCTCGGCGATGCCGAAGTAGAGGACGAAGATCTGGGCGATCAGCGGCGTCCCACGGATCAGGCCGATGAACCCGGTCGCGATCCATCGCAGGACCGCGACCGAGCTCATGGACATCGCCGCCACCACCGACCCGAGCAGCATCGCGAAGACGAGGGCGACAGCGGTGAGCCGCAGCGTCACCCACGTCGCCTCGAGGAAGATCGGAGCTGTGTCGACGAGATAGTCGTAGAAGCTCATGGCGTCAGGAGATGTCCTGCCCGAACCACTTCTTGCTGATCTCGGCGTAGGTGCCGTCGTCCTTGATCGCGCCCAGCGCCTCGTTGAGCTGGTCTACGAGCACGCTGTTGCCCTCGTCGACGGCGAACGCCGGTTCCTCGGTGTACAGCGGGTCGCCGCAGACCCGGAGGTCCCGGTCGGCCTTCTCGATCTGGTAGAGCCCGACCAGCCGATCGGTCATCGCCCCGTCGAGGCGACCCGCCGCGACGTCCTGGAGCGCCGTGACGTCGGAGGTGAAGGTGACGACCTCGCCCGCCAGTCCCTCGTCCTCCAGATACGTCTGGTACGTCGTTCCGGAGGCGACGCCGACCTTGGGCGAGTCCATCTCGCGCGGGTCCTCACAGTCGCTGTCGTTCGCGACGAACATCGTGGCGCCCGAGCTGTAGTAGCCGTCGGTGAAGTCGACCGCCTTGTCGCGGTCCTCGGTGGGCGTCATCGACGCGATGAGCACGTCGTAGCGCTTGCTCTTCACGCCTTGGATCAGCGTGTCGAATGCGCCGGTCTCGGTCTTCAGGTCCAGGCCCAGCTCGTCGGCGATCGCGACCGCGATGTCGTAGTCGAACCCGGTGAGCTCATTGTCCTCGAAGTAGCTGAACGGCTGGAACTCGCCGCTCATCGCGACGACGAGCTCGCCGTCGTTGATCAGCCGCGGCGCGTCGGATGCCGTGGCGTCGCCCCCGCTGTCGCTGCCGCAGCCCGCGAGTGCCACCAGGGCCGCGGTCGCCAGCGCTGCGATGGCTCCGGCCCGTCGTCGGGCCGTCATCTTGCTCTGGGTGTTCCTCAACTTCGTCCTGCCTCCGTCCGGCTGTCCCGCGCTGGCGCGGGTCCGAGAGTCTCGCTTCGGTCAGGCGGACGACGGTATAGGGCCGAGGGGTGGGCGAGGCCCTGCACGGGCTCAGATGACCGCGATCGGGCGGCGCAGAGGGGGACGCGAAACGCAGAATCCCTTGCGGCACAAGGGATTCGGGCGCTTGCGACGACGCCGGCGATAGTTATGCGTTCGTTACCCGGCGTCGGTCGACGCGGCTACGACCCCGCTCAGTCGTCGGGGTCGTAGCCCAGGTTGGGCGAGAGCCAGCGCTCGGCCTCGGCCAGCGTCCAGCCCTTGCGCTCGGCGTACTCGGCCACCTGGTCGCGACCCACCCGGCCGACCACGAAGTACTGGGACTGCGGGTGGCTGAAGTACCACCCGGAGACGGCGGCGCCGGGCCACATGGCCATCCCCTCGGTGAGCTCGATGCCCGTCGCAGTGGTGACGTCGAGCAGCTCCCACAGCGTCCGCTTCTCGGTGTGCTCCGGGCACGCGGGGTAGCCCGGGGCGGGTCGGATGCCGGCGTACCGCTCGGCGATCAGGGCGTCGTTGTCGAGATCCTCGTCGGGGGCATGGCCCCAGAACTCGGTGCGCACCCGCTGGTGGAGACGCTCGGCGAACGCCTCGGCGAGCCGGTCGGCCAGCGCCTCGAGCATGATCGCGGAGTAGTCGTCGTGCTGCTCCTTGAACGCCATGATCCGGTCGAGCGCGCCGAGGCCGGCGGTCACCGCGAAGGCACCGACGTGGTCGGCCAACCCGCTGTCGCGCGGTGCGACGAAGTCGCCGAGCGAGCGGTTGGGTACGCCGTCGCGGTGCGCGCCCTGCTGACGCAGGTTGTGGAGCCGGGTGAGCACCTCGGTGCGCGAGTCGTCGGCGTAGACCTCGATGTCGTCACCCACGGCGTTGGCGGGGAAGAACCCGAACACGGCGTTGGCCGTCAGCCACTTCTCCTCGACGATCCGGTCGAGCATGGCCTGGGCGTCGTCGTAGAGACCGCGCGCGGTCTCCCCCGTGCCCGGGCTGTTGAGGATGTCGGGGAACTTGCCCTTGAGCTCCCAGGCATTGAAGAACGGCTGCCAGTCGATGTAGTCGCGCAGCTCCGCGAGGTCGTACTCGCGGAGCACGGTGATGCCTGGGACCCGCGGCGCCGGCGGTTCGTACGCCGACCAGTCGATCGGCGTGCGGTTGGCGCGGGCGGCCTCGAGCGACACCATCGGTCGCTCCTGCTTGGTGCCGTGCCGGGCGCGGAGCGCGTCGTAGTCGTCCTTGATCTCGGCCATCAGCTTCGGACGCTGCGCGGGGCTGAGCAGCGCGGCCAGGGTCGGCACCGAGCGCGACGCGTCCTTCACCCAGACGACGGGGCCGTCGTACTTGCCGTCGACCTTGACGGCTGTGTGGGCGCGCGAGGTCGTGGCGCCACCGATCATCAACGGGATCTCGAGGCCGCGTCGCTGCATCTCGGCGGCGACGTTGACCATCTCGTCCAGGGACGGCGTGATCAGGCCGGACAGGCCGACCGCGTCCGCGCCGATCTCGACGGCCGTGTCGAGGATCTTCTGGGCCGGGACCATCACGCCGAGGTCGATCACCTCGAAGTTGTTGCACTGCAGCACGACGCCGACGATGTTCTTGCCGATGTCGTGGACGTCGCCCTTGACCGTGGCCATGACGATCGTGCCGTTGGTCTCCTTGGCGGTGGCGTACTCGGGGTTGTCGACCTTCTCCTGCTCGATGAACGGGATGAGGTAGGCCACGGCCTTCTTCATCACGCGCGCAGACTTCACCACCTGGGGCAGGAACATCTTGCCGGCGCCGAAGAGGTCGCCGACGACGTTCATGCCGTCCATCAGCGGACCCTCGATCACCTCGATCGGGCGGCCGTTGCGCGCGGCGATCTCGAGGCGGAGCTCCTCGGTGTCCTGCTCGACGTAGCCGTCGAGACCCTTCACGAGCGCGTGCGTGATCCGCTCGCCCACGGGCAGGCTCCGCCACTCCTCGGCGGCGGCCTCGGCGGTCTCGCCGGCGACGTTGTGCGCCTCGGCGATCTCGAGCAGGCGTTCACCGGCATCGGGACGGCGGTTGAGCACGACGTCCTCGATGCGCTCGCGCAGCTCGGGCTCCACCTGGTCGTAGACCACGAGCGCGCCGGCGTTGACGATGCCCATGTCCAGACCCGCGCGGATCGCGTGGAAGAGGAACACCGCGTGGATCGCCTCGCGCACGGGGTTGTTGCCGCGGAAGGAGAAGCTGACGTTGGAGATGCCCCCTGACACCTTCGCGCCCGGCAGGTTCTGCTTGATCCAGCGGGTGGCCTCGATGAAGTCCAGGCCGTACGACGCGTGCTCCTCGATGCCGGTCGCGATCGCGAACACGTTCGGGTCGAAGATGATGTCCTCGGCCGGGAAGCCGACCTGGTCGACCAGGAGCCGGTAGGCCCGCTCGCAGATCGCCTTGCGGCGCTCGAGGTTGTCGGCCTGGCCGTCCTCGTCGAAGGCCATCACGACCGCGGCGGCGCCGTACTTGCGGCACAGGCGGGCCTGCTCGCGGAAGGCGTCCTCGCCCTCCTTCATCGAGATGGAGTTGACGATCGGCTTGCCCTGGATGTTCTTCAGGCCGGCCTCGATGACCTCCCACTTGGAGGAGTCGACCATCACCGGGACGCGACTGATGTCGGGCTCGCTGGCGATGAGCCGGGTGAAGCGGTCCATCGCCGCGACGCCGTCGATCATGCCCTCGTCCATGTTGACGTCGATGACCTGGGCGCCGTTGTCGACCTGCTGCGCGGCGACCGTGAGGGCGGTGTCGTAGTCGCCGTCCTTGATCAGCTTGCGGAACCGCGCCGAGCCCGTGATGTTGGTGCGCTCGCCGACGTTGACGAAGAGGCTGTCCTCGCGGACGGCGAACGGCTCGAGGCCCGAGAGCCGCAGGGCCGGCTCGACCTCGGGCAGCTCGCGAACGGGCTTGTCCGCGACCGCGCGGGCGATGGCGGCGACGTGGGCGGGCGTCGTCCCGCAGCAGCCGCCGACGAGGTTGACGAACCCGGCGGTGGCGAACTCCTCGATCACCGCGGCGGTCTCCTCCGCGGCCTCGTCGTACTCACCGAAGGCGTTGGGCAGCCCCGCGTTGGGGTAGCAGGAGACGAACGTGTCGGCGACCCGCGACATCTCGGCGATGTAGGGGCGCATCTCCTTGGCGCCGAGCGCGCAGTTGAGGCCCACGGCCAACGGTCGGGCGTGGCGCACGGAGTTCCAGAACGCCTCGGTGACCTGACCCGACAGGGTGCGTCCGGAGGCGTCGGTGATCGTCCCGGAGAGGATGACCGGCCACCGGCGGCCGTGCTCCTCGAACAGCGTCTCGACGGCGAAGATCGCGGCCTTGGCGTTGAGGGTGTCGAAGATCGTCTCGACGACGAGCAGGTCGGAGCCGCCGTCGACGAGGCCACGGGCGGCGTCGAGGTAGGCCGCCACGAGCTCGTCGTAGGTGACGTTGCGCGCGCCGGGGTCGTTGACGTCCGGGGAGATCGACGCAGTGCGGGTCGTCGGCCCGAGGGCGCCCGCGACGTAGCGCGGCCGCGCTGCCGTGGCGACCTGGTCGACCTCGCGTCGCGCCAGGAGGGCGGCCTCCCGGTTGAGCTCGTAGGCGAGCTCCTGGAGGCCGTAGTCGGCCAGGGAGACCGCGTTGGCGTTGAACGTGTTGGTCTCGATGATGTCCGCGCCGGCCTGGAGGTACTCGCGGTGGATGCCGGCGATGATCTCGGGCTGGGTGAGGGTCAGCAGGTCGTTGTTGCCGACGAGGTCGCTCGGCCAGTCCTTGAACCGCTCGCCCCGGTAGCCGGCCTCGTCGGGCCGGTCCCGCTGGATCGCCGTACCCATCGCGCCATCGAGCACCAGGATGCGTTCACCGAGCGCTCGGGTGAGCTCCTCGGTGAGATCGGGGCGCAGGCGCGGCGACAGTGACTGGGACGAAGACAACGCGGACTCCTCTCGACCACCGGCTGGTGGCGTGTTTCCAGCGTAGGAAGCGTGTCCACGGGTCGGACCGGACATCCAGATCGTGACACCGCGGCGCGGCCGGCCGGAAATCCTCGCGCCGGTCATGTCCGCATTAGGCTGGAGTGGTGATCGAGCTCGAGGACGTCCCGGACCTGGTGGACCCTGTCGTGATCGCCGCGTTCGAGGGCTGGAACGACGCCGCCGACGCCGCCTCCTCGGTGATCGACCACCTGATCCGCGTGTGGGGCGCTCGGATCGTGGGCGCCGTCGACCCGGAGGACTTCTACGACTTCCAGGTCAACCGACCCGTCGTCGGCACCGACGAGAACGGTCACCGCCGGCTCACCTGGCCGAGCACCCAGATCGCCGTCGCGTCTCCCCCGGACCTCGACCGCGACGTGATCTTGATCCGTGGGATCGAGCCGAACATGCGCTGGCGGCAGTTCTGCGCCGAGGTCCTCGCGGCCTGCGACGACCTCGGTGGCGAGCTCGTCGTCACGCTCGGCGCGCTGCTGGCCGACGCGCCCCACACCCGGCCGATCCCCGTGACCGGCACCGCCACCGAACCTGAGCTCGTCGACCGGCTCAAGCTCGAGCAGTCGACGTACGAAGGGCCCACCGGCATCGTCGGGGTGTTCCAGGACGCCTGCATGCGCGTCGACGTCCCCGCGGTGTCGTACTGGGCCGCCGTGCCGCACTACGTCGCCCAGCCGCCGTGCCCCAAGGCGACCCTGGCGCTGATCGGACAGCTGGAGGACCTGCTCGAGGTCAGCATCCCCCTCGGCGACCTGCCCGAGGACGCCCGCGCCTGGGAGCGGGGTGTCGACGAGCTGGCCGAGGAGGACGAGGACATCGCCGACTACGTCCGCTCGCTGGAGGAGACCCGCGACACCACCGACCTGCCCGAGGCCTCCGGCGAGGCCATCGCCCGCGAGTTCGAGCGTTACCTCAAGCGCCGCCAGGGCGACGACTGAGACGCGTCGGGCCCTGCCCCGCGCGGGGTCCGCGGGCCCGGGAGTGATGTCGTTTGGTCACCAACGACATGGCGGGAGCGCGGTCGCATGTCGTTGGTGACCAAACGACACTTCTCCTCGACGCGCGGGCGCGACAGCGAGGGCGGTACGTCGGCCCCGTTCAGCTGAGCCAGAGGGCCAGGCCGAGAGCGGCGTCGAGGGCGGAGAGCATCTGGGCGCCGGCGTCGGGGTCGCTGGTGTCGGCGAGCCCGTCGGTGCCCAGGGTGGCGGCGACCCACCGGTCGACCGCGGCCGTCGCGCGGGGCGCGTCCAGGTCGTCGGCGAGCGCCGCGAGCATCTCCTCGACGACCGGAGCGGCCGGGGCGCCGGCCCCGAGTGCGAGTGCCTTGCGCCACCGGGCGATGTCGTCGACGGCGGTCCAGAGCTGCTCGTCGGTCCACTCCCAGTCGGAGCGGAAGTGGTGGCGCATCAGCGCGAGGCGGATCGCCATCGGGTCGACGTCGCTGTTGCGCAGCGCGGAGACGAACACCAGGTTGCCGCGGGACTTCGACATCTTCTCGCCGTCGTAGCCGACCATGCCGGCATGGCTGTAGACCTGCGCGAACGCAGTGCCGGGGACAGCGACCTGTGCATGTCCCGCGCACATCTCGTGGTGGGGGAAGACCAGGTCGCTCCCGCCGCCCTGCACGTCGAAGGCGCCGCCGAGGTGACGCTGGGCGATGGCGGTGCACTCGACGTGCCAGCCGGGACGCCCCGGTCCCCACGGGCTCTCCCACGACGGCTCGCCGTCACGGCGACCACGCCAGACCACGCAGTCGAGCGGGTCCTTCTTGCCGGGGCGGTCGGGGTCGCCGCCGCGTTCGGGGTAGATCTCGAGCATCCGGTCGCGGTCCCAGCCGGACTCGTCGCCGAAGGCGGGGTCGGCGGTGACCGAGAAGTAGAGGTCGTCCTCGACCCGGTAGATCGACCCGGCCTCCTCGAGGCGCTGGATCAGCTCGATCACGAGCGGGATCGACTCCACGGCACCGACGTAGTGGTCGGGCGGCAGCACACGCAGCGCGGCCATGTCCTGGCGAAAGAGCTCGGTCTCGCGCTCGGCGAGCTCGACCCAGTCGACGCGCACCTTCTCGGCGCGCTCGAGGAGCGGGTCGTCCACGTCGGTGACGTTCTGCACGTAGGTCACGTCGTGCCCCGCGTTGCGCCAGGCGCGGTTGAGCAGGTCGAAGCCGACGTACGTCGCGGCGTGCCCCAGGTGGGTCGCGTCGTACGGCGTGATGCCGCAGACGTACAGGCGCGCGGGGCCGCTCGGCGTCGTGGTGACCGGGGTCCCGGACGCGGTGTCGTGCAGCGTCACCGGCGGTCCCTGCACCGTGAGGGTCGGGATCTCCGGGGAGGGCCAGGCTCGCATGCCGCGAAGCCTAGACGACCGTCCTCAGAACGGCGGCCACGGGATCGCCGGCCACTCGCCGTGCGGTGACGGCATGACTCCGCGCTCGGCGAAGCGCCGGCAGCGGCGGCGCAGCGCCTCGATCTCGGGGTCGCTGAGGTGGGGGGCGAGCACGTCGCCGAGCGCTCCCCCGGCCTCGTCCCCGATCCGCCGCACCGCAGTGAGCTCGTCGGCGCTGAGCTCCTCCCCCAGCCAGCCCCACAGCACCGTGCGCAGCTTGGGGTCGGTGTGGAAGGTGACGCCGTGGTCCACGCCGAACCGGTGACCGTCGGTCATCTCCAGCACGTGCCCACCCTTGCGGTCGGCGTTGTTGACCACGACGTCGAACACCGCCATCCGGCGCAGCGGAGCGGAGTCCTCGTGGATCAGGGAGATCGGCCGGTCGTGCCCGTCGAGACCGTCGAACACGTGCCGCCACCCGGGCGGGACCTCCCCCTCGGGCACGAGCGTGACCGCGACCTGCTCGTCGTCGGGCTCCTGCCAGCGCTGCACCATCCCCGGCCCGTGGGGGCCGTCGCGCAACCAGGTCTCGGGCACGACGTTCCAGCCGAACGCCTCGGACACGAGGTACGCCGCGCGCTCCCGGTCCGCGAGTGTCCCGTCCGGGAAGTCCCAGAGCGGACGCTCACCCGCCACCGGCTTGTAGACGACGCGGACGCCCTCGATCTCGCCGACGAACGTCGCGTTGGAGGCCGGCATCACCCGGCCGTGCAGCACCAGCTCGCCCTCGAGGAGGTCGGGGCCGGCGCCGTGACCCTGGCCGCCCGGGTCCGTCGTCACGGATCGCGGCGCCGGAAGCCGTTGGCGCGCACGCACAGGTGCCCGTCGGGGTCGATCGGGTTGCCGCAGAACGGGCAGCTCGGGCGCCCGGCCTCGAGCACCTGCTCAGCCCGCTTCACGAACGCGCGCGCCGGTCCGGCCGGGAGCCGCACGAGGAACACCTCGTCGGGCTCGGGCTCCTCGAAGTCCTCGTCGAGCTGGTCGGGGGTGATCACCGCCGCCTCGGTGTAGGGGAAGACCTCGATCACGACGCGCTCGTCGGTCGGGTCCCACGACAGCGTCATCGTGCCCGCGCGGAACTCCTCCTCGATCGGCTGCTCCAAGGGGTCGGAGTCCTCCAGGCCGAGCGGGGCCAGTGCCGGGATGACGGACTCGCCACCGACCTGGGTGGCCATCACCTCGTCGAGCAGCTCGTCGACCCGCTCGGCGAGCGCCTGCACCTGCTGCTTCTCCAGGGCGACGCTCACGAGGCGGTTCCCGGCGCGGGCCTGCAGGAAGAAGGTCCGCTGCCCGGGCGGGCCGACAGTGCCCGCGACGAACCGCTCCGGGGGATCGAATCCGTGGACGACTGGCATGCCCTCACCCTAGATGCCCAAGCCCAAGGGCTCGCACGCTGCGCGACGCTCAGCATCCACCCTGGCTGCGTTCCCAACCGTCGACAGACGACCCGGTATGACTTCGCGCCGGCGCCGGCGCCGGCGCCTGGCCAGCGCGGCGCTGAGCGCCGCTCGCTTGCACGACCCCGTGGACTTGGTCACCTAGGACGTGGCCGAAGGGCCGGCGCCCCCGCCGACCGCGGCGTCCACCGACCGCGACGTCCTCGAGCGCTTGCCCGGCCTGCTCGGCTTGGCGGGCGCGAGCCAGGACAGGTCGCCGGCGTGGGTGTTGGTCGCCAGGACGTACGGCCGGGTCCCGGTGTAGCGGATCACCGAGATCGACGCCGGGTCCACGTGCAGGCGCTGGAACAGGTCCAGGTGCATCCCCAGCGCGTCGGCGAGGACCGACTTGATGATGTCGCCGTGGCTGACGGCGACCCACACCGCGCCGGAGCCGTGCTCGGCCTCGAGGGCCGCGTCGTGGCGGCGTACGGCGGCGACGGCCCGCGCTTGCATGGCCGACATCGACTCCCCGTCGGGGAACACCGCCGCCGACGGCTGGGTCTGCACCAGCGACCAGAGCTTCTCCTTGGCCAGCTCCTTGAGGGCCCGCCCCTGCCAGGAGCCGTAGTCGCACTCGGTGATCCCGCGGTCGGTGGCGATCCGCGGCGCGTCCGGACGGGCCGCCGCGATGGCCCTGGCGGTCTGGCGGCACCGCTCGAGCGGGCTGCTGACGATGCCGGCGAGCGGGACCCCGGCGAGCCGCTCGCCTGCGCGGGCGGCCTGCGCCGTGCCGGTCTCGTCCAGGCGCACCCCGGGCGTCCGGCCGGCGAGTACGCCCGACGCGTTCGCCGTCGTCCGGCCGTGTCGGACCAGGATCACCGTTGCCATGTCGTGGACTGTAATCGGGCTACGGTGGCCAGGTGATCGTCGACTGTGCTCTCTACCGCGACGGCAAGCGGGCGGAGGACGGCACGCACTGGCGCGAGCTGCGGGCCAAGGCCGACCGCGACGGGGACTTCGTGTGGATCGGCATGCACGAGCCGTCGACCGACGAGATCCACCAGGTGGCCGAGGTGTTCGGCCTGCACTCCCTGGCGGTCGAGGACGCGGTGAAGGCCCATCAGCGGCCCAAGCTCGAGCGCTTCGAGGACAGCGTGTTCATGGTGCTCAAGACGCTCTGGTACGTCGACGAGGAGGACGCCGTCGAGACCGGCGAGATCGCGATCTTCGTCGGCGAGGACTTCGTCGTGACGGTCCGCCACGGGCGCGGCAACGAGCTGCACTCGGCCCGGGAGGAGCTGGAGACCAGCCGCCGGGTCCTCAGCCACGGACCCGGCGGAGTCCTCTACGCGGTGCTCGACCGGGTCGTGGACGAGTACCTCGACGTCGTCGACGAGCTGATCGTGGACGTCGACGAGATCGAGGCGTCGGTGTTCTCGGACGACCGCACCCATGACTCGGCCCGGATCTACGTGCTCAAGCGCGAGCTCGCCGAGGTACGCCGAGCGGTGCTGCCGCTGCGGGAGCCGCTGGCCCGGCTGGCGGGCGGCGACGTGCCGACGGTCTCCGACGAGTCGGCGCCGTTCTTCCGGGACGTCGCGGACCACCTGGCCCGGGCGGCGGAGACCGTGGACTCCCTCGACGCGCTGCTCTCGACCGCGTTCGACGCCTACCTGGCGCAGATCTCGGTCCGGCAGAACGACGACATGCGCAAGATCTCCGCGGGGGCGGCGCTCGTGGTGGTCCCCACGCTGATCGCCGGGATCTACGGCATGAACTTCCAGCACATGCCCGAGCTGGACTGGACCTATGGCTACCCGTTCGCGCTCGGCCTGATGGCGGCGGTCGCCGCTGGGCTGTGGGTGTTGTTCAAGAAGTCCGGCTGGCTCTAGGTCAGGCGGCGATGGTGCCGGTCGCGACCAGCACGAGCGTCGCGGCTCCCAGTGCCACCCGATAGAGGACGAACGGCGCGTAGGACCGGGTGGTCACGTAGCGCAGCAGCCACGCGATCGCGGCGTACCCGACCACGAACGACACGATCGTCGCCACGATCGTCGGCCCCCAGCCGTAGAGGTTGTCGCCGTCGGGGACGTCCTTGAGCTCGAAGAGGCCGGCGCCGATCACCGCCGGGATCGCCAGCAGGAACGCGTAGCGGGTCGCCGCCTCGCGCTCGTAGCCGAGCAGCCGGCCCATCGACAGCGTCGCCCCCGACCGGGAGACGCCCGGGATCAGCGCGGCGGCCTGCGCGAAGCCCATCAGGATGGCGTCGCGCAGCGAGATCTGCTTGATGGTCTTGTCGGTGCCACCGATCCGATCGGCGAGACCGAGGATCAGGCCGAGCACGATCAGCGTCGTGCCGATCAGCCACAGGCTGCGGAAGTCGCGCTCGATCACGTCCTTGAGCGCGATGCCGAGCACGACGATCGGGAGCGAGCCGGTGATGATGAACCAGCCCATCCGGGCGTCGAGGTGGCCGCGGTACTCCGGCCGGAACAGCGAGAGCACCCAGGCCTTGCCGATGCGCCAGATGTCATGGCGGAAGAACAGCAGCACGGCGAGCTCGGTGCCGATCTGGATCACCGCGGTGAAGGCCGCGCCGGGGTCGCCCCAGCCGAAGATCTCCGGGTAGATCCGCAGGTGCGCGCTGCTGGAGATCGGCAGGAACTCGGTCAGCCCCTGCATGAGGCCGAGCACGACGGCCTGGAGGAAGTCCACCACGGCCGGAACTCTACGGCGCCGCAACTCCTTGTCCGTCCGCTGGGCGTGCCGCTGCGGGTGCGCGTGGTGTCGCCTATTACCTTGTCGCCATGCAGCAGCGGCGCGTCGGTTCGACCGGCCTCACCGTGTCCCGGCTGGCTCTCGGGACGATGACCTGGGGCCGCGACACCGACGAGCACGAGGCTCGCGACCAGCTGACGGCGTACGTCGAGGCCGGCGGCACCCTGATCGACACCGCGGCGGGGTACGGAAACGGCGCCTCCGAGGAGCTGATCGGCAGCCTGCTCGGCGACGTCGTCGCGCGCGACGAGCTCGTGATCGCCACCAAGGCCGGCATCACCGCGCGACGCGGCGGCCGGGAGTACAACACGTCCCGAGGCCACCTGCTCGCCACGCTCGACGCCTCGCTGCGACGGCTCGGGGTCGACCACGTGGACCTGTGGCAGGTGCACATCTGGTCCGACGAGACGCCGCTCGAGGAGACGCTCGCCGCGCTCGACACCGCCGTGCAGAGCGGTCGGGTGTCGTACGTGGGGATCTCGAACTACTCCGGCTGGCAGACCGCTCAGGCCGCGACCTGGCAGCGCGCCGTCCCCGGGCGCACCCCGCTCGCGAGCACCCAGGTGGAGTACTCCCTGCTCAACCGGGCCGTCGAGCAGGAGGTGCTGCCCGCCGCCGCGGCACTCGGGCTCGGCGTGCTGCCGTGGTCGCCCCTGGGCCGCGGCGTGCTGACCGGCAAGTACCGCACCGGCACGCCGTCGGACTCGCGGGCGGCGTCGGCGCACTTCGCGAACTTCGTCAACCCCTACCTCGACGAGCGCGCGGCCGGCATCGTCGAGGCGGTGGCCCGCGCGGCTGACGGCCTGGGCTGGAGCGCGCTCGAGGTCGCCCTCACCTGGGTGCGCGACCGGCCCGGCGTGACGGCCCCCGTCGTGGGCGCGCGCACCGCCGCGCAGCTGCGCGGCGCGCTCGGCGTCGAGGAGCTGAGCCTGCCGGCCGAGATCACCGCTGCCTTGGACGACGTGTCCGCCGACTGACCCACGGAAGGAGCCGACGATGAGCAGTGTCCTGCGCCGACCCCTCACGCGCGGAGTGGAGTGGGAGTTCGACAAGGTGACGTTCTCGCGCGAGTTCTCCCGCAACGTCGTGACCAAGCTCCTCGTCGAGCGTGCCGAGCACGGAGGCTGGGAGCTCGACCGGGTGCGGATCACCGCCGACGGCACCCGTCGCGTCGTCCTGCGCCGCAAGATCATCCGCGCCGTCCGCACCGCCTGAGGCCGTCAGCGCGCCACGGGTGCGCACGGAGTTCTGCCGTTTGGTCACCAACGACATCTCCGAGCGGGGATCTCATGTCGTTGGTGACCAAACCGCAGCATTTCCGGGCGGCCGGTGGCCGCGGCCGGCCGGGACAGCGAGGGTGAGGGCATGAGCAGGCCGAGGATCGTCACACCCGTGACCCCCGAGCTGGTGCGAGGCGCCATCGAGCTCGAGGCCACCGAGCGCGGGGTGCGGCCGCACCGGCTGCCGGCGTGGGCGAGGACGCAGTGGCCGGACGAGCAGCTGGCGATGGCGGAGGCCCAGCCGTCGGGCGTGCGTCTAGCGTTCCGCACGACCGCCACGGCGATCGAGCTGGAGGTGCTCGCCACCAAGGTCACGTACGCCGGCCTCGCGGGGCCGCCGGACGGCGTCTACGACCTGGTCGTCCACGGCCGCCTCGTGGCCCGGTCGACGTCCACAGGGGGCCATCTCCTCACCATCGACCTCACCACCGGAGCGCACGACCTCCGGACGGGCGACGTGGGTGTGGTGGCCTTCGACGCGCTCCCGCCGGGCGCGAAGGACGTCGAGCTCTGGCTGCCCTACACCGAGGCCGTCGAGCTGCTGGCGCTGCGCACCGACGCCCCGGTCGAGGCCGCGCGATCGAGCAACAGACGGGTCTGGCTCCACCACGGCAGCTCGATCAGCCAGGGGTCGGCCGCAGCGGGTCCGTCGTCGACCTGGCCGGCGCTGGCCGCGGCTGCGGGCGGCGTCGACCTCGTGAACCTGGGGTTCGCCGGCAGCGCCCTGCTCGACCCCTTCGTCGCTCGGACGCTCCGCGATGCCGCCGCCGACCTGATCAGCCTCGAGATCGGCATCAACCTGGTCAACCACGACCTGGTGCGGCGGCGCGTCTTCGGCCCCGCGGTGCACGGCTGGCTCGACACGATCCGGGACGGGCACCCCGCCACACCGCTGCTGGTGGTCTCGCCCCTCTGCTGCCCGATCCACGAGCACACCCCCGGCCCCAGCGCCCCGGACCTCACCGGGGGCGGGCTCCGGTTCGTCGCACTCGGCGACCCCGCGGCAGCCGAGTCGGACCTGCTCACGCTGAGCTGGATCCGCGCGGAGCTCGCGAGCATCGTCCGCGAGCGCGCGACGACCGACCCTCACCTGCACCACCTCGACGGGCTCGAGCTGTACGGCGCGGGCGACCACGACGTGCACCCGCTCCCCGACCAGCTCCACCCCGACGCCGAGACCCATCGCCTCGTCGCCGAGCGGTTCGCCGCGCGCGCGTTCGCGGCCGGCGGACCCTTCGACGCCTGATCAGGCCTGATCAGGCCTGGTCGAGGAAGCGGTCGAAGACCCGCGCGCCGAACTCCAGCGCGTCGACCGGGACCCGCTCGTCGACACCGTGGAACAGTGCCGTGAAGTCGAGGTCGTCGGGCAGCCGCAGCGGCACGAATCCGTAGGAGCGCAACCCGAGCCGACGGAAGTGCTTGGCGTCGGTGCCGGCGCTCATCAGGTACGGCGCCACCAGGGCGTCCTCGTCCTCGGCCAGGATCGCGCGGGTCATCGCGTCGACGAGGTCACCGTCGTACGGCGTCTCCCAGGGCTGCTGGTGGCTGACGTGCTCGATGTTCACGCCCTCGCCCGCGAGCCCGGCCAGCGTCGCGAAGAACTCGTCCTCGTAGCCCGGGAGGAACCGGCCGTCGACGTGGGCGGTCGCCTCGGAGGGGATGACGTTCACCTTGTAGCCGGCGTCGAGCATCGTGGGGTTGGCGGTGTTGCGGATCACCGCCCCGAGCATCCGGGCCGCGCCACCGAACTCCTCGATCAGCGCAGGAGCGTTGTCCGGCGTGGCCTCGGTGCCGGCCAGCTCGCCGACGGCCGCCAGCAGCGTGCGCATCGTCGGCGTCAGCCGCACCGGCCACTCGTGCGCCCCGATGCGCGCCACGGCCGCCGCGAGCCGGGTCACCGCGTTGTCGGTGCTGATCATCGACCCGTGCCCTGCGGTGCCGCGCGAGGTGAGGCGCATCCACGCCATCCCCTTCTCGGCCGCCTCGATCAGATACACCCGCCGTCCCCGCACCGTCGCGCTGAACCCGCCGACCTCGCCGAGCGCCTCCGTGCAGCCCTCGAGCTCCTCGGCGTGCTCGTCGACCAGCACCTGCGCGCCGCGGTGCCCTCCGGCCTCCTCGTCGGCGGTGAAGCACAGCGTGATCGGCCGCTCGGGGACCCGGCCGGCGCGCTGGCGGGCCCGGACGACCGACAGCAGCATCGCGTCGAAGTCCTTCATGTCCACCGCGCCGCGGCCCCAGACGTAGCCGTCCTGCACCTCGCCGGCGAAGGGGTCGACCTGCCAGTCCTCGGCCGCGGCCGGTACGACGTCGAGGTGGCCGTGCAGCAGCAGCCCACCCCGGTCGTCCGCGGATCCGCCCCACCGCGCCAGCACGGACGTGCGGCCCGGCTCGGACTCCACCAGGCGCGACTCGATACCCACCTCGTCGAGGAGCGCCGCGACGTACTCGGCGGCCTTGCGCTCCCCCGGTCCCTCCTGGTCCCCGTAGTTGGAGGTGTCGATCCGGATCAGCTCACGGCACAGCTCGACCACCTCGGCAGCCGGGTCCAGAGCCGGGTCCGGAGCAGGCTCCACGGTGGGGTCCAGGGCGGGGTCCGTCATGGCCCCAGCATGTCACCGCCGCAGGGCGGGTGCCGATGCGGAACTTCGCTCGACCCTTTGCTAGTGTTCCACCCGCACTCGTCCGGGTGGCGGAATTGGCAGACGCGCTAGCTTGAGGTGCTAGTGCCCGTATAGGGCGTGGGGGTTCAAGTCCCCCCTCGGACACCGACGAGGATCCCGTCCCAGCGTGCTGGGGCGGGATCTTCTGCGTTTCGCAGGCCATGGCGTCATCGCCCTCGTCGCCTCAGGCTCCTCGCTCGGCTGCCGAAGGAGACCGTGAGTCCCCGAACGAGGAATGAAGGTCATGCCCCGCTCCCGCACCGACCGCCGCGCCGCGGCACTCGGCGCCTCCACGCTGTGCGGCGCCCTGCTCACCGCGGGCCTGGTCGCCCCCGTCGTCGCAGCCTCGACACCCGCCGACCCCGGTGCCGTCGGCGGTGCCGTGAGCGCCGGGCACGCGGAGTCGGTCGTGGTGGCCGACGAGATGCGCACCCGACGCCGCTACGCGATCGCGGCGACGGCACCCGACACGGCCGCGACCGGCACCACGTTCGACGTGGCCGGTACGGCGACCACCGCGACCCGCCGCGGCCGCGTGGCGCGGCCGGTGGTGCTCAGCGAGCGGGTGGGGCGCTCCTGGGTCCTGGTGCAGCGCACCCGGACGTCGCCGTACGGCGAGTTCGGCTTCACCGTCTCCGCCGGCGACCAGGCCCGGGCCCGCGTGCTGCGGGTGGATGCGCCCGGCTACCGCGGACTGCGTCCCGCACGCACCTCGCCGCTGACCGTCACCGTCGTCGCGCCGACCCCCGACCCCACGCCGGACCCCACGCCCGACCCCACGCCGGGCCCTTCGCCGACCGAGCCGCCTCCGCCCGTCGACCAGACCCCGGGTTACGACGACCCCGAGCTGCTGCCCGCCGGGTATGTCGGCCTCGGATCCGCCTCCGACTGGACCTACCTCTTCACCGGCGGCGGGCGCTGGAACCCCTGCCAGGTGATCCGGTGGGCGTACAACCCCGCGGCTGAGGGCTACCCAGCGCTAGCCGACATGCAGCAGGCGATGGCCAAGATCGCCGGCGCGTCGGGTCTGCGGTTCTCCTACGTCGGCTCGACCACGTGGCGCTATCTCGGCGACATCAAGGACGCGGCGTTCCCCGAGGACCGCGCGGACATCGTGATCGGCTGGGCCGACGCCGGCGAGCTGCCCGGCTTGGCCGGCAACGTCGTCGGCATCGGCGGCGGGTCGGGCTGGACCGCGAACTGGGGTGACGTCCGGGTCCGCATCACGCGGGGCTTCCTGGTCCTCGACAACGGCCATGTCCTGCCCGGTGGCTTCGACCGGTCCGGGTGGGGACAGATCAGCCTCCACGAGATCCTGCACGCCCTCGGCCTCGGGCACGCGTCGGAATCCGTGCAGGTCATGTACGGCACGGCCCACAGCGGCAACATCCGCTTCGGGGCCGGCGACCTCACCGGCATGCAGCGCGTCGGCGCTTCCGCGGGCTGCCTGTCGTAGCCCCTGACGCTGGACCCTGACGCTCCTACGGATCGTCAGGCCGGGGCGTACATCGTGTCGATGAGGTCACGGTACGTCGTCTCGACGATCTTGCGCCGGACCTTCATGCTCGGCGTGAGCTCGCCGTTCTCCACGGAGAGGTCATGGTCGAGGATGCGGAACTTCTTGATCGTCTCCCACCGGTTCAGCCGACCGTTCAGCTCCTCGATGCAGGCCGCGACATAGCGCTCCACCTCCGCGCTCGCCGCGAGCGACGCGTAGTCGTCGGCCGGCAGGCCCTCCGCGCGGCCCCACTGCTGCAGGGCCTCCGGGTCGAGGGTGATCAGCGCCGTGGCGAAGCTGCGGCCGTCGGCGTGCACGATCATCTGGCTGGCGAGCGGACAGACGGCCTTGAAGATGATCTCGATGGCCTGGGGCGCGATGTACTTGCCGCCCGAGGTCTTGATGAGGTCCTTCTTGCGATCGGTGATCCGCAGGCGGCCGGACGCGTCGATCTCGCCGACGTCGCCGGTGGCGAACCAGCCGTCGTCGCTGAGCACCTCGGCGGTCGCCTCCGGCAGGTGGTGGTAGCCGCGCATGACGCCGGGGCCGCGCACGAAGATCTCGCCGTCGACACCGATCCGGACCTCAGTGCCCTCGAGCGGCCGACCGACGTAGCCGAACACCGGGTCGTCCGGGAGCACCATGCACGTCCCGGCACTGGTCTCGGTCAGTCCGTAGCCCTCGAGCACGAGGAGACCCGCCGCATGGAACCACTGGGCGACGTCGGGCGACAGCGCGGCGCTCCCGGACACCAGGAAGCGGATCCGCCCTCCGAGCCGGTCGCGGATCTTGCGCAGCACCAGCCGGTCGGCCAGCGCGTGCTGGACCCGAAGGGCACGGGAGGGCCGCACACCCTCGAGGCGCTCGCGGGCCGCCCGGTCGCCGACGCCGAACGCCCACCCGAAGAGCGCGGCCTTG
>NZ_JANINT010000278.1 GCF_024509035.1 Nocardioides sp.
GCAACCCACTGGCCACCGCGCCGGAGCTGGCCCAGCTCACCGAGCAGGAGATCAAGCTGCTCGGCTACATCGCCGAGGGGATGACGAACCGGCAGATCGGCGAGCAGATGTTCCTCGCCGAGAAGACCGTGAAGAACTACGTCTCCAGCATCCTCGCCAAGCTCGGGCTGGAGCGGCGTACCCAGGCGGCGGTGCTCGCCAGCAAGCTGCTGCGCTGAGCGCCGCTCGCTAGCTTTCGCGCGGGCAGTCAAGAGTGAGGCTGAGCGCGCGGCTGCGGCCGCGGCCCGTTGGGCGTGGCTGGGGTTCGCGACGAGGCGGGATCGAGGAGTCCGGCGTGGGCCGCCGAGGTCGGCAGGCTGATCAGGCGCCGTGGTCGGCAGGCTTTCGTGTGCGCCGTGGAAGACGGCCCAGCGCGGACGGGCGGCAAGCTAGGTTTCGCCGTCGAGCGGCATAGCGCAAGCAGCCGTCACCGTCCGCGGCTGAGCCTTCCTCGACGATACGCCGCTTCGTTGAAGGGTTGTTGGGTCACGAGCATGCGGTAGATGAGGCGGCAGGCGTTGCGCGCCAATGCGACCCGGGCCTGGATCGGGGTCATGCCGCGGGCACGCAGTTCGGCGTCGCGCTCGGCGAACGAGGTCGAGTGCAGCGACAGGCCCCACGCGATCCCCATCAGCGCGTCGCGGTGCTCGGCCAGACCCTGGCGAGAGATCCGGCCGCGCTTGCGCAACGTAGCGGACTCGTACATCGCGGGTGCCAGCCCGGTGGCGGAGTAGAGGTGCTCGGCGTCGGGGAATCGCGCGATCGGCAGGCTGTGCGCGGCAAATGCGGCTGCGCGGTTGGCTGCCACGCCGGGCAGGCTGGTCAGGACCTGGCCATCGGTGCGGGCGAGCAGGACCTCGATCTCGCCCTCGACCGAGGCCACGTCGAGCAACAGGCTGCGGTAGCGCGCGACGTCGCGGCCGAGCCGTTCGGCCCGTGCGGTCGCGTCCGATGGTGGCGGGAGGCAGTCGCGCCACCGGCTGGTCCAGTACTCCGCGGTCGCCTTGGTCAGCTTCCCCGGCGACCTTGCGATGAGCGACCGTGTCGACGGTGCCCGGCCGGCGAATGCCGCCGCGCACGCCAGCACGGCCTGTCCGGTCGGGGTCTCGATCGGCAGTGACCGCCCGTGACCGGCCGGCGCGGACAAGCCCGGGCACAGTGAGTTGAGCTGGTCGTGGAGCCGCTGCTGTGCCTTCTTCCGGTCAGCGACCAGCCCGCGCCGGTGCCGGACCGCGGCACGTAGCTCCTCGACCACCGCCTCCTCGGTCTGGCGACGGCCAGCACCCTGGCGAGCGAGGTAGGTCAGCGCGGCGCAGTCACGATCGTCGGTCTTGAATCGGCCAGAGCCCAGCTGCTGACGCGCTGCCTTGGTTTCGGACGGAGCGAATAGCCGCAACGAACCGGGATGAAGCCGTTCGAGCTCGGTGGCCCAGGCCCGATGCAGGCTCCCGGTCGCCTCGATCGCGATCACCTGCGCGCCAGCGTGCGCGGCCAGCATCTTCTCCAACGCGGCGATCCCGGACCGCGCGACCGGCAACGAGACCGGCTCCTCCAGCAGACCCGCGCCGTTGCTGACCCAGACCCGGTTCATCACCTTCCCCGGGTCCACGGCCACGACCACCGTCGCCGGATCCAGGGCGACCTCCAACATGCCCATGAGCTGCCTCCTTGTGAGCGGACCCGACCAGAGTCCTCTCAGCTACAGCTCACGACCTATCAGCGCCTCTGGAACTCCCAGGCTCGCCGGATGGCGTACTGCACCGCGTCCGCGTCCGCGTGCGCCAGGTAGGCCTCCACCTTGTGGTGCGCCTCCATCCGAGGCGGGACGCCGAAGGTGTCGGGGTGTGCGTCGAGCAGCGCCTCGCGATCGTGGAGCGGCACCCGGACGACCGCCGTGTCCGGGTCCTGGAGCCGGACGACGAGGCGGTCGTCGACGTACCACGCCGGCCGGGCCTCGGTGCCCTTGCGCTTGACCCCGGGCAGGGACTCGGCGTACGCGCCGAGCTCCTCGGGGGTCATCACTCGCCCTGCGCCCAGGCGGCGACGGGGATCGAGAGGTAGACGCCGACGCTCGTCGTGCCGGCCGCATCCACCACCGCGTCGCGGAGCCGGTCGCATCGCTCCTGCAGGGCCTCGGCACGGCTGGCGGACCACTTGGAGCGGACCTCGACGACGACGTCGAGGCCGCCGTAGTCGCGCTCACCCCTGGCCCGGAAGCGGAGGTCGACGTCGCCCGGGCGCAGGTGGCCGTCGTACGGCTCCTCGGGGCACTCGACGGCCAGCGAGACGGCGTGCGGCAGGGCGTCGGCGAGTCGCTGCAGGGTCGCTGCGGGGACGGCGGGATCGTGGGTGACCTCGACGATGGGCATGGCGCGACGCCGGTACTCCGGGGCGACGGCGTAGCCGATCTCCACCATTCCCACGGCGTCGGGAGGCCCGTGGTAACCGGCGCGGCCCACCGCCAGGTGCTGCTCCTCGTCCCAGATGACGCCGGTCACCCACGCCGCGTCGGCCGGGCGTTCCGCAACCTGTTGACTGCGCACCAGCCACACCCCTCGCCACTCCCGACCGGCGAAGTAGGCCGACAG
>NZ_JANINT010000279.1 GCF_024509035.1 Nocardioides sp.
GGCAGGATCCGGATGCCGTGGTTGTCCCAGATCGGGTCCCAGTTGCGCAGCCCCTCGACGTAGTGCCACATCCGGTCGGGGTTGATCACGTTCGCACCCGCCGCCTGCGTGATGCCCAGCATCCGCCCGTCGACGTGGGCTGGTACGCCGGCGACCATCGTCTTCGGCGGGGCACCAAGCCGCGCGGGCCAGGTCTTGCGCACGAGGTCGTGGTTGCCGCCGATGCCGCCGCTGGTCACGATCACGGCCTGGGCACGGATCTCGAACTCCCCGGTCTCGACCCGGCTGCTGGCCGTCCCACGGGCCGCCGCGCTCGGCTCGAGCACCGCCCCGCGGACGCCCACGACCGCGCCGCCCTCGACGACCAGGTCGTCGACGCGGTGCCGGAAGGCCAGGCGGATCCGCCCGGAGGCGGCGTGCTCACGCACGCGGCGCTCGAACGGCTCGACGACGCCGGGGCCGGTGCCCCAGGTGATGTGGAAGCGGGGCACCGAGTTGCCGTGACCGTCCGCGCGCCCGTCGCCGCGCTCGGCCCAGCCGACGACCGGGAACAGCCGGTGGCCCATCGCGCGCAGCCAGGCACGCTTCTCCCCGGCGGCGAAGTCGACGTACGCCTCGGCCCACGCCCGTGGCCAGCGGTCCTCCTCGCGGTCGAACTGCGCGCTGCCGAGCCAGTCCTGCATCGCCAGGTCGCGGGAGTCCTTGATGCCCATCCGCCGCTGCTCGGGGCTGTCGACGAGGAACAGGCCGCCCAGGCTCCAGAACGCCTGCCCGCCGAGCGACTGCTCCGGCTCCTGGTCGAGCAGCACGACGCTCTTCCCGGCGCCGGCCACCTCCGCGGCGGCCGTGAGGCCCGCCAGCCCGGCGCCGACCACGACGACATCAGTACTCACGGTGTCCACGGGCGGATCCTCGCACGCGGGTCGCCCCCACGGTCGGCTGTCCATGGACAGCCGGTCTGGACAGGTTCGTCCGTATTGCTGCGGATCAGGAGTCACACCGGCCACACTGGTCCCCGCCTCGGGGAAAATGCTTGGGAGGGCCCCCGAGGCGCCGAAAGGGATCTCGGGAGGGAGAGACCTGGTGTTCAGCGCAGCGGTGCCACCGGCGCTCTGCCCGCCTGCCGTTCTCGTCGTCAGCGACGAGGGCGAGGCAGGTGGGCCGCTGTCAGCATGCGTGAACGCGCTCGTGGGCCGGGTGCTCGCGACCCGCGCCCTCTCGCTGACCGCTGCCTTGGACCTCCTCGACACGACGGCGTTCGACTGCGTCGTGGCGTACGTCGGGGCGCCCGACCTCGCGGCCGCCGAGGTCGCCCACCTGCTGCGCGACCGCGCCGGCGAAGCGGCGCTCGTCCTGGTGGTCGACGACCACGCCCCGGTGTCGGACTCCTTCGAGGGCCTGGCCGACCTCGTGCTCCGCATCGGTGACCTCGCAGGCGACCACCGCGGTGACTGGCTGCGGCTGATGCGCCGCGCGATCGACCACGTCCGGGTCCGGACCTCGCTCGTCGCGGCCGAGGCCGCCGCAGCGCGCCTGGGCGGGATCATGGACTCGGTCGCCGACGCGGTGTTCACCACCACGATGGACGGCCGGGTCGCGACCTGGAACGAGGGCGCGGAGCGGCTCTACGGCTACCAGGCCTCCCAGATGATCGGCCAGGACATGGCGGTGCTGCACCCGCCCGGCTCCGACGAGCCGCGCCGGATCCTGGCGATGGTCCGCGCCGGCAAGCCGATCCAGGGCCTCGACACGCTCCGGCGCACGAGCGACGGCCGGATGGCGCAGGTCTCGATCAGCGTCAACGCGCTCCCCGACGAGCACGGCAGCGGTGGCATCGGCGGGCTCGTCGTCGTCGCCCGCGACATCAGCGACCGCCTCGAGCTCGAGGCCGAGCTGGTCCGTCAGACCATGCACGACGCGCTGACCGGCCTGCCCAACCGCTCCTTCCTCACCTACCGCCTCACCCAGGCGCTCGCCGACGGCAAGCGCCGCGGCGACCCGGTCGCCGTCCTGCTCCTCGACCTCGACCAGTTCCGCGCCGCGAACGACGTGCACGGCCACCTCACCGGTGACCGACTGCTCTCCGAGGTCGCCCTCCGGCTGCGCGGGCTGGCCCGCCCGATCGACGTCGTGGCGCGCATCGGCGGCGACGAGTTCGTGCTCGTCTGCCCCGACACCGACGTCGAGGCGGCCGGCCACGTCGCCGAGCAGGTGATCGCCGCGATCAGCGAGCCCTACGCGGTCGACCACCGGGCCGTCCGGGTCGGCGTCAGCGTCGGCATCGCGGTCTCCCCTCCCCTGGACTGCGACGCCGAGACGCTGCTCAAGCGTGCGGACGCCGCGATGTACGAGGCGAAGGCGCGCGGCCGCTCCCGCAGCCAGGTCTTCGACCCCGCGCTCGCCCGTCTCGCCGCCGATCAGCGGCTGCTCGCCGCCGACCTGCGGGCCGCCCTCGACGCGGACGCGCTCGAGCTGCACTACCAACCGGTCGTGGACCTCGCGACCGACCGTCTGGTCGGCCTTGAGGCGCTCGCGCGCTGGAAGCACGCGACGCGCGGCGCCGTACCGCCCGGCGTCTTCGTGCCGCTGGCCGAG
>NZ_JANINT010000280.1:0-407 GCF_024509035.1 Nocardioides sp.
CGAGCGACCGCGGCGGCGGGCGTCGCGGGGTCGGTGGCCTCCGCGCGGGCCCCGGGGCCGTCGGCGAGCGAGAGCACGTCGGCGTCGGTCGTCGCCAGATCCTCGGGGTCGAGCTCGGTGAGCACGCGCACCTGGTGCTCGGTGGCACCGAGGACGAGCAGCCGGCTGCCGATCGCGACCACCGAGACGGTGGAGCTCCGAGACAGGTGGTGACGGTGCAGCACGCGCACCATCGAGTCGCCCTTGCCGCGGAACCGGCGTCCGCCGTACCGCGCGAGGAGCAGGAGGAGCCCCAGGACGAGCGAGAGGGAGACCAGCAGGCGGACGGTGAGCTCGAGCATCTCAGCCCGCCGTCGCGTCGGTGACGATCTCGGTGATCCGCAGCCCGAAGTCCTCGTCGATGACGA
>NZ_JANINT010000280.1:450-23237 GCF_024509035.1 Nocardioides sp.
CTCGAGCACGGCGCCCGGGGCCAGGTCGAGCAGCTCGCGCACCGTCATCCGGGCTCGGCCGATCTCGACGGTGACCTCCATGTCGACGCCGTGCAGCATCTCGATGCCGCGCGAGTTGCCGACGACGGAGCCGGTGGGGGAGGCGGGCGGGAGCGCCGGGGTCGCGTCGGCGCCGAGGAGCGTCTCGGGCACCAGCAGCGCGGCGACAGGTCCGGCGCCGTCGAGCGGGACGACGACGTACGGCGTGCCGATCTCGGCGGCCACGGCGGCCACCTCGACCTGCCGGGCGGCGCCGGACCGGGCGCCGAGGGCCTGGGCGGCCGCATCGATGCTCGGCTGGAGCGCGGCAGCGAGGTCGAGGCCGCCCAGTGGGCTGGCCGCGAGCGCGGCCACCAGGTCGGCGGCGACCAGGACCCCGAGGCTCGCGGACGCGGCGCCGTCGAGGTCTGCGACGACCGCGCCGGCGAACGCGGCGAGGGCGGGATCGGCCGGGTCGCCCGGGCGCGGGGCTCCGGCGGTCACCGGCTCCGAGGCGGGGAGGACGGCGACGACGGCGCTCGCGGCGGTGACTGCACGCTCGAGGTCCGCGATGGTCTGGGCGGTGGTCATGCGTTCTCCTTCGGGGTGCCCACGATGAGGGCGGCGAGCCGGAACCCGCTGGTCCCGGGCGTGGCGTGCGCGAAACAGGTGCCGTCCACGACGACCTCGAGAGGTGCCGCGGCCGGGTGGTGCAGGCGGAGGGCGTCGCCGGGTCGCAGCGCGGCGAGGTCGGCGGGGCTGATCTTCGTCGGGCGCAGGCTGACCGCGACGTCGACGGGGACCCGCTCGAACTGGCCGGCGAGCTCGGCCGCGGCGCGGGCCCGCTGGGCACGCTCGCGCTCGGAGACGGCGGCCGGTGCTGCGGCGCGCACCAAGTGCGGGAGGAGGCCGGAGAACGGCATGCAGACGGTCATCCGGAAGGTGCGCTCGTTGATCCGCAGCTCGAGGCTGGCGGCGACCATCACGTCGGACGCGCCGGCGACCTGGATGAACTGGGGGCTGTACTCGACACCCTTGACGGCCGGCTCGAACGCCGCGATCGAGGCCATCGAGTAGCGCATCTCGCCGAGCAGCCGGGTGGTCATGCCGGTCGCGACGGCGGCCTCGATCTCGGTGAGGGGGCGCTCGGGCTGCTCGGAGCGACCCGGACCGCCGAGCATGTGGTCGACGCACGTCATCACGGCGTTGAGCGGGATCTCCAGCACGCCGCGGTCGAAGAGCGGCTCGGCGGAGAACGCCGTGAGGTACGTCGAGCTGTCGAGGGAGTCGATGTACTCGGCGTACGTCCGCTGCTCGATGGAGGACAGGCTGACCGAGCACACGGTGCGCAGCGAGGAGGTGAAGACCGTCGTCGCCTGGCGGCAGAAGTCGTCGAAGGCGAGCTGCAGCATCCGGGAGTGCTCACGGGAGAGCTGGATCGGACGCCGGAAGTCGTAGGGCTGCACCGTCGCCGCGGCGCGCCGGGAACGACGGTCGGTCGCAGGCGCGACGGACTGCGTCACGGGAGCGTCGGAAGGGGCCACGATGACTTCCATCGGCGCATCGTGGGACTACCTGAGAGATGTGGGCAGCCGATGTGGCCGCCGTCACGTCCAGGCGTGGTGGTTCGGGTCGGAGGGGCTCGTCCGTGAGCCGTGCCGACCGGGCGTCACTGGGTGACGAACTCGGTGAAGTAGACCCCCATGACCTCCTCCTCGTAGGACTTCTCGAGCGTGGTCGCCAGCTCTTCCTTGAGCGCGCGACGTTCCTTCGCGGTGGAGACCTCCTCGACCGTGCGGCCGCTGAACAGGTCGATGGCGGCGTCGAGGGCCTTGCTCCCGTCGACGTCCTCGGGGGCGCCTTCCACCATCTGGAGGGCGATGCCGAGCTTGAGGTAGTGGCCGGAGGCCAGGTTGATCTGCGTGGGCTCGAGAGGCACGATCAGACCGGGCTTGGGACCCTCCTCGGCGCCGCTGCTCGGCTTGAGCACGAACCAGTACGCCGCTCCCGCGACGAGCAGCACGACCGCGACGATCATGAGCAGCTTCTTCTTGCCGCCCTTCTTGTCCTTGTCCTTGCCCTCGTCGGAGTCGGTTGCCTTGTCGGCCTTGGTGGCCTTGATGGCGGTCACGCTCATCTCACTTCCCCCTGTCCGCCCGGTCGGGCGTTCAGCACGTCATCGATCAGCTGGGTGGCCTCCGCGCTGGTCTGCGGGAGGACCACGATGTCGACCCGCTTGTTGATCTCCTGCGAGCCCGGCACCTCGGGGTCGATCAGGGGCTTCTCGTGGCCGAAGGCCGAGATCGAGAGCCGCGTCTTCGGCAGGCCGTCGCGCTCGTTCAGGCGCCGCAGCACGGTGACGGCTCGAGCCGCCGAGAGGTCCCAGTCGGTCGCGTAGAACCGGGGCTTGACCGGCTCCTGGTTGGTGTGTCCGTCGATCCGCAGGTCGTTGGGGACGTCGACGAGGACCTTCGCGAGCGTGTCCACGACGCGCTGCCCCCGCGGGCTCAGGTCGGCGATGTTCGGCTGGAAGACGACGTGCCGCGAAACCAGGCTGACGACCAGGCCGCGGTCGTCGATGGTGGTGCGTACGTCGCGCTCCAGGCCGGCACGCCGCAGGGCCTCCAGCAGCTTGGCCTGGACGGCCTCGAGCCGCTTGGCCTCGGCCTCGGCCTCGGCGTAGGTGGCCTGCAGGCGACGCTTCTCCTCGGAGTCGATCGCGTCTCGGACCAGCTGCTGCTGCTCGGCGGGCAGCGACTGGAAGGCAGCACTCGAGACGACCTCGGACCCGACCTGGGCGAGGTCGTTGTCGAGCACCGAGTCGCTGCCGCTCATGATCGAGGCCTGGCCACCGAAGCCCACGGCGAGACCCGACTTCAGGGCGTTGTACTTGGCCTCGTCGACCTGGCTCATCGCGAACATCACGATGAACAGCACCATCAGCAGCGTGAGCATGTCGGCGTACGTGACGAGCCAGCGCTCGTGGTTGTCGTGCTCCGGCTCCTCGACGTGCTTCTTGCGGCGGCGCGGAGGGGTGCTCATCAGGCGGCCTCCTCCCCGCGTTGGTCGACCGGCAGCAGCGAGCGCAGCCGCTGGGCCACGACGCGCGGGTTGGAGCCGGCCTGCACGGCGGCGACGCCCTCGATCACCAGCTCCATCTGGGCGGCCTCGAGCTCGCCCAGCCGGGTCAGCCGGGAACCGATGGGCAGGAAGATCACGTTGGCGGACATGACTCCCCACAGGGTGGCGACGAATGCGCCGGCGATGAGGTGCCCGAGCTTCTCGGGCTGGGCGAGCTGCTCGAGCACGTGCACGAGGCCCATCACCGTCCCGACGATGCCGATCGTGGGGGCGTAGCCACCTGCCGAGTTCCAGAACTTCGCCGCCTGCTTGACCTCGGCGCGCTTGGCCTGGACCTCCGCCTCGAGAATGTCGCGCAGCTCCTCGGGGTCGGTGCCGTCGATGGCCATCGTCAGGGCCTTGGCGAGGAACGGGTCCTCCATCTCGGAGACCATGTCCTCGAGCGCCAGGAGTCCCTCGCGACGGGCCTTGTCGGCCGATGCGACGAGCTGGGGCACGAGCACGGCGCCGTTGGGAGCGCCGGCGGTGAAGGCGCGGACGAGGCCGCGGAAGGCGAGCCTGGCATCGCCCATGGTGCCGCCGGCCAGACAGATCAGCAGCGTCACGCCGAACACCAGCAGCATGGGCGGCAGCAGGAAGAGCGCCATCGGGTTGCCGCCCTCGAGGACGTTCACCACGATGACGACGAGGAACCCGAGGACCACCCCGATCAGGGTTGCGGGATCCATCAGGCGTCAGCTCGGTCGATCCGGCTCAGGTGGGCAGCCGGGTGCTCGGTGACGGTGCCCAGCCGCTGGGTCTCCTGCGGCCACGGCTCGACGTCGATGAAGGAGCTGAGGGCGAGGACCTCGCCGCGGTAGTAGCGCACCGCGGCGACGACTTCCTCGAGAGTGTCGGTGACGACGTACTTCTTGCCGTCCACCAGCGTGACCACCGTGTCGGGAGTGGAGTCCACGCGCTCGATCAGGTCTGAGTTGAGTGCGAACACCGTTCCCGAGAGTCGCCTGAGCGTGATCATGTGCACCGTCCTTGGGCCATTGCCGAGCAACCATCCGTGGCGCTCGAAGTTGTGATCGGCTCGGGTGGGCTGGACCTGAGCGGTCCAGCCCACCCGAGCGTCGATCAGGCTGGGGTCAGCGCTGAGCTCAGCGCTTGATGTTCACGAGGTCCTCGAGGACCTGGTCGGAGGTCGTGATCACCCGCGAGCTGGCCTGGAAGCCGCGCTGGGCGAGGATCAGGTTGGTGAACTCGGCCGCGAGGTCGACGTTCGACATCTCCACCGAGCCGGGGCTGAGCGAGCCGAGGCTCCCCTGTCCGGACACGCCGTACTCGGCCGCGCCGGAGTTGGCCGTCGTGGTGAAGCTGGTCTCACCGACCTTCGCGAGGCCCATCGGGTTGTTGAAGTCGGCGAGCACCACCTGGGCGACGACCGTCTTGGTGCCGTTCTCGAACGTGCAGGTGAGCTTGCCGTCCTTGCCGATCTCGTACGACGCGAGGTCGCTCGGAGGCGTTCCTCCGTTGT
This sequence comes from Nocardioides sp., assembly GCF_024509035.1. GTDB lineage: Bacteria > Actinomycetota > Actinomycetes > Propionibacteriales > Nocardioidaceae > Nocardioides. Next base: position 5,072 of record NZ_JANINT010000280.1, read on the forward strand.
CCTGCGGGAGGACGATGTCGGTCAGCGTCGGCCCGGCGGGCAGCGTCCCGTCCGGGTTGGTCGCGTAGCCCTGGACGCGGCCGCCGCCAGGCGAGACGAGCGTCCCGTTCTTGTCCCAGCTGAACGCGCCGGCGCGGGTGTAGGTCTCCTCGTTGCCGCGCTTGACCACGAACATGCCATCGCCGTTGATCATCAGGTCGGTGGGCCGGCCGGTGGTCTGGTTCGAGCCCTGGTTGAAGTTGGTGTTGGTCGCGGCGACCTGGACGCCGAGACCGACCTGGATCGGGTTGGTGCCGCCCAGGCCGGTGTTGGTCGCCCCGGTCGGGCCCGAGCTCGCGGTGAGCATCTGCGACAGCGTGTCCTGGAACACCGTCGAGCTGGACTTGAAGCCGATGGTGTTGGCGTTGGCGATGTTGTTGCCGGTCACGTCGAGCATGGTCTGGTTGACCCGCAGGCCGCTGATGCCGGCGAAGAGGGAGCGAAGCATGGGATGTCTCCTGGTGGGTGGATGACGCGGATGGTCAGGCGTTGGTGGTCGGGGTGTCGGAGGCGGGAGCGTTCGGTGCGGCATCGGTCGGGTCGCCCTCGGGTCCGGTGGCGCTGACGGACTGCACCTGGCCGAGGGTCACGAACGCGTCGTCGACGACGAGCATCGGGCCGTTGGCGTCGTAGCTGACCGACCCGACGAGCCCGGAGGCCGACGTGCCGTCGGCGTCGAGGTAGGAGACGTAGCGGCCGACCAGGCCGCTGGCGCCGAAGGAGATCTGGGCCGCCAGGAGCGCCGCCGTCTGGTCGGCTACGTCCTGCATCTTCTCCAGGGCGGTGAACTGCGCGTTCTGCGCGAGGAACTCGCCGGAGTCGGCGGGGTTCATCGGGTCCTGGTAGCGCAGCTGGGCGACCATCAGGTTGAGGAACATCTCCTTGTCGTCCGCCGAGGTGGCGGCGGCGGCCGGCTGGTACATGCCTGCCGGCGTGGGGGTGACGGCTTCGGTGGCCGATACGGTCACGGGTCTCTCCTCACATCGTCACGTCGAGGCCCGACCGGGCCCCCGTGACCGTCTCGGTGGTGGTCCGCGACGAGGTCGCGGCGGTGATGCCGTCCGTGGCAGTGGTGCTTCCAGGCAGGGGGTGGCGGCCCTGGTCGGGACCGGTCTCGGCGCCGCTGCGGCCCGCACCGGTGCCGGCTCCTCCGCTGAGGTCGCCCGACCAGGACATGCCGGACCCGGACTGCCCCGTCGAGGTGCCGGGGGCGCTCGAGCCGGGTGCCGGAGCGGTGACCGGGAGACCGGACCCGTCGCGCACGACGATCCGCGAGTCCCCCCGCCCGACGGCGTCGAGCAGGCGCTGGAGCTCGGGCGTGCCGTCGAGCAGCGCGCGCCGGGCCTCGCTGTTGGCGCTCAGGCTGACCTCGAGGACACCACGGCGCTCGGTCAGCACCACCCGGACTTCGCCGAGCGACTCGGGATTGAGCCGGATCGTGACGCGCTGAGGTCCCTCGGTGCTCGTGGTGAGCCGGACGACCTCGGGGAAGACCTGGTGGGCGACCGGGCTCGCGGGGGCCGGTGTCGTGGTGCCGACCGCCGCAGGAGCGCTCGGGGCCGCCACGCTCGCGACTGTCGGCGCCGGAGGGGCTGAGGTGGGGGCAGCCGAGGTGACGCCCGACGCCGCGGCGGGCGCGGACGCGGTGGTGGCCGACGGCTCGTCCTCGGCGGCGGTGGCAGGTGCCGCGGGGAGAGCCGCGAAGGAGCGTTCCGCCGGTGCCCGGAGCTCTCGAGCGTCGACGACGGGTGCGCCAGATGTCGTGGTGGTGGCCCCCGACGGGGACGAGCCCGCAGTCACGCCCGACACCGCCGTGGTGTCGGCCGTGGTGTCGGCCGGGGTCTCGGCCGAGGTGGCGGTGCCCGACCCAAAGGACACGACGGGCGCAGGCGCCACGACGGTCGGCAGCCCGGCCGCGAGCGCCGCGAGCACCGACGGTGGCGTCACGACCGTGAGGCTCGGGTCGGTGGCGTCGGTCTGCGGCTCCTCCTGCTGGCCGGGCGTGACCCCGACCGCGGTGGGATCGGCGCCCTGGGACGCCGCGGGCTGCGTGAGGCTCGGCTCGGCGTCCAGGATGCTCTGGACCAGCGCCAGGAACACGTCCCCGCAGCCGGTGGCGGAGGCCGCGCCGGGGGCGCCCTGGTCGATGGCCGGGGCCGGAGCCCCGATCGGGGTGGTGGTCATGCGGCGTCTCCCAGCATCGACATCACGGAGCGGACGTAGTTGGTGGTCTCGGGGTACGGCGGGATGCCGCCGTAGCGCAGGACGGCACCGGGTCCGGCGTTGTAGGCCGCCAGCGCGAGCGGCGTCGAGCCGAAGCGGTCGAGGAGCGTGCTCAGCAGACGCGCGGCTCCGTCGACGGCCTGCGTCGGGTCGTAGGGGTTCTTCACGCCCAGCCCGGCGGCGGTGCCGGGCATCAGCTGCATCAGGCCCTGCGCACCGGCGGGGCTGGTCGCGCGGGGGTCGAAGCCGGACTCCTGCCGCGCCACGGCGGAGAGCAGCTCCGCGCTGATGCCGTAGCGCTGCCCGGCCGCCTCGAAGAGGGAGGCGTACGGCGTGCCCGGTGACACGCGACCGGCCACGGTCGCGGCCAGCGGCGCAGCGGAGTCCGTCGGGCTCACGGGCCCGACGGCGGAGCCCTCGGGCAGGATGCGGCGGATCGCGCTCGGGGTCTCGTAGACGGGGCCGATCCGCACGTCCAGGCCGGGGCGGGGGGCCTCGATCATCTGGTTGTCGCCGATGTAGATGCCCACGTGGTGCACGGGGGAGCCGAAGGCCAGGATGTCTCCCGGCTGGGCGTTGGCCAGGCCACCGCTCACGGGGCGACCGGCCTCGGCCTGCTGGTAGGACACCCGCGGGAGATCGTAGCCGAGGTCCTCGTAGACCTGCTGCACCAGGCCGGAGCAGTCCAGGCCCTTCGCCGGGTCGGTGCCGCCCCAGACGTAGGGCACGCCGAGGTACTTCTTCGCCGCGGCGACGACCGCCTCAGCCGAGGTGGACGTCCCGGCGGCGCCGAGGGTGCCCGGCGAGCTGGGCGTCGCCGCGGTGCGCAGCGAGGTGGCGAACGCCGCGGAGGTGTTCGCGGTCGTGCGCGGAGCCAGCAGCGCCAGCTGCGATTGGATCTGGCCGATCCGAGAGGTGACGTCGGTGATGCTCATCGGTCAGGACACCTCCGCGGCGCCCTGGGCGCGACGCCAGAGGTCCTGGCCGATCTCGTCCATCTCGCGGTTCTCCCGGCGCTGCTTCTCCGCCCGGACGGCGGCCGCGCGGCGGGCGACGAGCGACTCGACCGCCGCGAGGCGGGTGCGGTCCTCCATCCACCGGCTGCGGGCCGCGAGGGCCAGCTGGTGGGCCGAGGCCTGGGCGGCGCGAGCCTCAGCGAGAGCGGTGGCCAGTGCCTCGAGCCGGTGCTGGCGGGCGCGGAAGGCCTCGACGTCACTGAGCTCGACGTCAGGGGCGTCCCCGACCTGGTTCTCGAGCGCACGCACCCGGGCCGCGGCGGCGTTCTCCTCGATCAGAGCGGTCGCGAGCCCGAGCCGGCTGTCGCGCTCCCGGAGGTTGCGCAGCCGCACCAGGCCGCGGAGGCCGGCCTCGCCGTGGTTCGTCATGAGTTCACCAGCTCGTGCAGGGCGGACCAGGTGTCCGCGGTCGGGGTCACGTCAGACATGTCCTGACGGAGGAAGTCGTTGATGCGAGGCATCAGCGCGAGTGCGGCGTCGGCGTCGGCGTCGGTGCCGCTGACGTAGGCACCGATCTCGACCAGCTCCCGCACCGAGCGGTACGCCGCGAGCAGGCGCCGCAGGCGGGTGGCGTCCTGGCGCCCCTCCGGGCTGATGACGGCGGTGGCCACGCGGGAGATCGACTCGAGGACGTCGATGCTCGGGAAGTGCCCCGAGGTCGCGAGGTCGCGCGAGAGCACCACGTGCCCGTCGAGGATCGACCGCGCCGAGTCGCCGATCGGGTCCTGCATGTCGTCACCCTCGACCAGCACCGTGTAGAGGCCGGTGATGCTGCCCTCGGGCGACGTGCCGGCCCGCTCGAGCAGGCGGGGGAGGAGGGCGAAGACGCTGGGCGGGAATCCTCGGGTCGCCGGCGGCTCGCCCGCGGACAGGCCGATCTCGCGCTGGGCCAGGGCCACGCGGGTCAGGCTGTCCATCATCAGGACGACGTGGCGGCCGGCGTCGCGGAACCACTCCGCGATGCGGGTGGCGACGAACGCGGCCCGCAGCCGGACCACCGGTGGCTCGTCGGAGGTCGCGACCACGACGATCGAGCGCTGCAGTCCCTCGGGCCCGAGGTCGTTCTCGAGGAACTCGCGGACCTCGCGACCACGCTCGCCGATCAGCGCGATGACGGAGATCTCGGCGTCGGTGCCCCGGGCGATCATCGAGAGCAGGCTCGACTTGCCCACACCGGAGCCGGCCATGATGCCGATGCGCTGACCGCGGCCGCACGAGATGAGGCCGTCCATGGCGCGGACGCCCAGACCGAGCTGCTCGGCGATGCGTGGGCGGCTCAGGGCCGCCGGCGGCAGGTTGTCGACGACGACGCTGGGCAGCCCCTCGAGGGCGGGCCCCCCGTCCATGGGTCGTCCGAGTCCGTCGAGCACGCGGCCACGCAGGGCGTCGCCCACGGGGATCCGCAGGCCCTCGCCGGTGCTGACGACGTGGTCGCCGGCACGCAGGCCCGTGGTGTCGCCGAGAGGCAGGCAGGTGAGCAGGCCGTCGCCGCTGGCGACCACCTCGACCGGGACCGGACCGCCGAGCCCGCGGACCTCGAGCAGGTCGCCGAGCGCGGCGGGGAGGCCGGAGATCGTCACGCGCAGGCCGAGCAGGCCGACGACGCGCCCCAGCGTGACCGGCCGGACGGCGTGCCGGGCCTCGACGCGGTGGTGCTCGAGCAGCGCGCTCATCTGAGCACCTCCCGCAGGCGGGCGAGGGCGGAGGGGACGCACAGGTCGATGGCCGCGGTGTCGGTCTCCACGACCGCGTCACCGGGGCCCAGGTCCGGGTCGACGACGAGGCGCACGCCGTGCTCCTGCAGCAGGACGGCGGCATGGGAGTCGGCGGTGGCCGTGCCGACCCGTACGACGGTCGAGGGGTCGTCGGGGAGCGTGGCGAGGACCCGCGCGATCACGGCCGCCCCCGGGTCGGCCGCGGCCGACAGCTCGTGGCCGACCAGCGTCCGGGTGAGCTCGAAGGCGAGCTCGGTGGCCTGCTCGGCGATCATCGCCGTGGCGTCGGCGGCGGCCCGGCGCAGCGCGTCGGCCGCGTCGGCGAGCGCGGCGGCGGCGGCCCGGTGCTCCTCCTCGCGCCGCTCCTCCTCGTCGTGGTGGCGCTGCTCGGCGGTGGCCTCCACCTCCGACATGCGGACCAGGGCCTCCTGACGTCCCTCGGCCCAGCCGACGGCGTACCCCTGCGCGCGTGCGGCGCTGTGGGTGCGCTCGGCGAGGCTGCCGAGGGCGGCCTCGGTGACCTCGTCGCCGAGGACCGCCTTGTCGCCGAGCCGCGTCCACACCCCGGTGCGCAGCTCCGGACGGTCGACCGCGCGATAGAGCACCTGGCGGCCGTCAGGAGACGAGCTCATCGTCGCTCCCGCGGTTGATGATGATCTGGCCCTGCTCCTCGAGCTGGCGGATGCGCCGGATCACGGACTGCTGGGCCTCCTCGACCTGGGCGAGGCGGACCGGACCGAGCAGGTCGACCTCCTCGAGCAGGGTCTCGGCGGCGCGGCTGGAGAGGTTCGAGGTGATCTTGGTGCGGACCGCGTCGCTGACGCCCTTGAGCGCCATGGCGAGCTCGGCCTGGTCGACCTGGCGCACGACGAGCTGCACGGAGCGGTCGTCGAGCTTGACGATGTCCTCGAACATGAACATCCGGCTGCGGACCTCTTCGGCCAGCTCGGCGTCGAGCGCCTCGAGGCCGTCGACGATCTGGCGCTCGGTGACCCGGTCGGAGCGGTTGATGATGCTCACCAGCGGGTCGACGCCGCCGACGCGGGACATCTCCGCGGGCTGGAGCACCGAGGACAGCTTGCGCTCCAGGCTCTGCTCGACCGCGTGGATGATCTCGGGGGAGGTGCGGTCCATGACCGCGATCCGGTGTGCCACCTCCGCCTGGAGGTTCGACGGGAGCCCGGAGAGGACCAGGGACGCCTTCTCGGCGGTCATGTGTGCCAGCACGAGCGCGATGACCTGGGGGTGCTCATCGGCGATGAACGTGCGCAGCTGCATCGGGTCGGCGCGGTGCACGAACTGGAACGGCATCTGGACCGCGGCCGCCTGCAGGCGCTCCATGATCTCGCTGGCCTTGTCCGCGCCGAGTGACTGCTCGAGCATCGTGCGCGCGAACCCCAGCCCGCCGCGGGCGATGTTGGCCTTCGCGTTGGCCATGTTGCGGAACTCGGTGAGCGCGGCGATGCTCTCGGTCGCGTCGACGTACTCGAGCCGGGCGATCTCGGCGGAGATCGCCTCGACCTCGGCGTCCGAGAGGTGGCTGAGCACCGAGGCGGCGCCGTCCTTGCCGAGCTGGATCAGCACGACGGCGGCCTTGCGGACCCCGGCGGCGGTGAGGTTCATCGTCGCCATCAGGGACGCTCCACCAGCCAGCCGCGCAGCAGCGCAGCGACGTCCTCGGGCTGCTCGGCGGCGAGGCCGGCGAGCTCACGGCGCATCTCGTCGGTCTCGTTGGTGCTCTCCAGCGCCGCGAGGGCGGGGCTCGCCTCCATCGCCGCGGCGACGGCGGCGGACCGCTCGGCAGCATCGTTGCGCAGCTGCTCCACGAGGTAGGTGGTGGTCTGCTCGCGACGCTTGGCCTTCTTGCGCCCGCGCAGCCAGGCGATGAGGAGCATTGCCAGCACCGCGACCGCGATGCCCGCGTTGCGCACCATCGACCACATCTGCTTCTCCTTGGCGGCCTTCGCCGCCGCGGCGAGCTCGTCCGCGGCCGCCTTGTCGGCGGTCCGGTCGAACGGCATCGTCGAGACCTGGACCGTGTCGCCTCGGGTCGGGTTGATCCCGACGGCTGCAGTGATCAGGTCCTGGACGTCCGTGGCGTTCACGCTCTGCGCGGCCGTGGTGTCGAGCACGACACCGACGTGCAGAGAGTTGATGCTGCCCGGTGCGGTCTCCCGGTGCTCGACGGTGGTCGGGATGGGGTTGTCGGAGGTCTGCGACTCCTTGACGTAGGAGGACTTCCCACCGCCCGCGGCGCCGAAGCTGTCCATCTGTCCGTCCGGGCCCACGACGCCGGTGCTGCTGGAGCCGCCGGCCGGGCCGTTGTACTTCTCGCTGCTCGAGCTCGACGACAGCGAGCCCTTGACCGGCTTGCCGTAGGTCGTCGACTCCGAGACCGACTTGTCGAAGTCGAGGTCCGCGGTGACCTGCACGGTCGAGTTGCCCGGTCCGACCACGCGGTCGAGCATCGTCTGGATGCGCTGGCTGGTCTGCTGCTGGAAGGCGGCGACCTGCTGGTCACGGGTGGCGGCGCCCAGGGCGCCGGCGTCGCTGGAGGAGAGCACCTTGCCCGAGGAGTCGGTCACGGTGACGTTGTCGGGGTCGAGGCCGTCGATGCTCGAGGCGACCAGGTGCACGACGGCTTGCACCTGCTCGGGGCCGAACGTCGTACCGGCGGCGGTGTCGATGAGCACCGAGGCGGTCGGCGGGTCCTGCTGGTCGGCGAAGACCTTGGCCGGCGGGAGTGCGAGGTGCACCACGGCGGTGGTGACGCCGTCGATGGCCTCGATGGTCGAGGCGAGCTCGCCCTCCATCGCGCGCTTGAAGTCGGTCTGCTCCTGGAACTCCGAGGTCGAGATGTCCTGGTTGTCCAGGAGCGAGTAGCCCTGGCTGCTGCTCTGCTCGGGCAGGCCCTGGCCGCTCAGCGAGATCCGGGTGGCGTAGACCGAGTCGCGGGGCACCATGACCGTCGAGCCGCCGTTGGCCAGCTTGTACGGCGTGCCCTGGGAGTCCAGCTCGTCGACGATCGCCGAGGCGTCGGACGCGGCCAGGTTGCTGTAGAGCGGCGCGTAGTCGGGGGTGGAGACCCACCGGAACACCATGAAGGCGGCCAGGAGGATGGCCAGGGTCCCGATCACGGCCACGACCTGCTGGCCGAGCGTGAACGAGGTGAACGTGGTCCGCAGGCTGCTGAAGCCGCGGTTCAGTCTCTGCTTCATCCGTGGTTCATCCGATCGGCATGCGCATGATCTCGTTGAACGCCTCGAGCGCCCTGTTGCGGACGGCGACGGTCAGCTGCGTGGTGACCGACGCCTCGGTGGCGGCGATCGTGTAGTCGTGGATGTCGTTGAGGTCGCCGGTCGCGGCCTGGACGGCGAGCTTGTCCGAGCGGTCCTGGACGGCCTCGAGGCGGTCGAGCCCGTCGACGACCAGGTCGCCGAACGAGGAGTCGACCTTCGAGCTGCCGCGGACCGACTCGACACCGCTGAGCTGGGGGGCGACGTACGGCGTGAAGCCGATCGCCTCGATGCCGTTGACGCTCATCAGGCACGCCCGATCTGCAGCGCGGCGGTGTAAGTCTCCTGCGCCTGCTTGGTCACCTGGACCGAGGCCTGGAAACCGCGCTGGGCCATGATCAGCTGGCTCATCTGGGCGGACATGTCCATGTCGGGGGCCCGGACGTAGCCGTCGGCGTCGGCCATCGGGTTGCCCGGGTCGGAGACCAGGCGGCCCTGCGGGTCGCTCTCGGCCAGGCCGGCGACCTCGACGCCGCCACCGGGCGCGGAGCGGACGATGAGCATCTGCGCCTGGAACGCGCTCTGGCTCGTCGGTGTGACCGTGTTGACGTTGGCGATGTTGGAGGCGAGGACGTCGAGCCAGGTCTGGTGGACCCCCATCGACGAGCCGGCGATGGCGAGGGTGTCGAAGGCGCCCATCAGGCCACACCCGCCGCGGTCTTGATCAACGTGAACCGGTCGGTCGTCGCGCGCGTGAGCATCTGGTACTGGAACTGCGACTGGACCGCGGCGAGGGTCTCCTTGCGCAGGTCGACGTTGTTGTCGTTGGCGCCGACAGGGGTGTCCGTGGGCAGCGTCGTCGCGGGCCCGGCCGAGGCCGGGTCGCCGGCGGCAATGGCCGCGCGCAGACTCGACTCGAAGTCGACGCTGCTCGCGCGGTAGCCGGGGGTGTCGACGTTCGCGATGTTGTCCGCGGTCACTCGTTGGCGCAGGGCGACCCCGTCCAGAGCGGCGTTGAGCACCGCACCCACAGGATCCGAGAACGCGAACGGCATGCCAAGCCTCCGAAAGAAGAGGGGTGGTCGTTGCCGTTCCTTCGGCGGGGGTGAGCGATCCTTGCTCGCTTGGAACTTCGGCGCTCCGCGCCGCTACTTGAGCGAAACAGACGAGAAGAAATCGATTCCTCGGCCCGGATCGCGCCGCGGTCTAGACGGACCGCGCCGGTCGAGGGATCAGGCCTCGACGTCGAGGTAGACCGAGCGCCCGGCGCCACGACCGGTGGCGCGGTCGACCCGATCGGCGAACCGGTGCTGGCACCGCGCAACGCCGACGGCCCGGGCGAGCTCGGCCTCGACCTGGAGCTGGCGCTCCCGGATCTCGAGGGCCCGCTCCACCAGGTCGGCGGGGATCGGGCCGGCGAGCGTCGGCTCGTCCCAGGGTTCGCCGATGTGCCGGTCGCGGCTCGGGTCGGCCAGGGTGCGCTCGGCGAGCATCACGTCGAGCTCGAGCCGGTCGAGAGCCGTCTCCCAGTGCAGGTGCTCGTCGAGGTCGGGGGCGTTGCGCCCCACGACGTCGGTGCTCATGCCGACTCCGCGACGAGACCCATCGCCGCGTCGCGCCAGGTGTCGCGCAGCGTCGAGACGAGGTCGAGGCAGAAGTCGGTGATCCGGAGGTTCTTGCCGATGTTGGCCTTGACGAGCTCGGCGTGCAGGTAGTCGTAGAGCGACGCCAGGCCGCTCGCCCCGTCCCAGGCCTTCAGGTCCAGGCTCGCGTTGAGCTCGAGCACGATCTCCTGCGCGTGCAGCAGCGGCTCGTGCGCCTTGCTCGGCTCCCCGGTGCGCAGCGCCTCCGAGGCGCGCTGCAGGTCCAGCGTCAGCCGCTCGTAGAGCATCACCAGCAGCTGCTGGGGGCTCGCGGTGGAGACCGAGGCGGCGAGGTAGGCCTCGCGACCGTTCTGGTAGGGGTTCATCGGTGTTCCTTCCGTGGTCACGATGAGTAGGAGGGCAGCGACGCGATCTGGCCGGCCAGCCAGTTGCCCTGGCTCTGTAGGCCGTTGAGCGCGGTCTCGAGCGCGGTGTACGTGCGCTCGAGGGTCGACCGGCGCATCTCGAGCCGGTCGTCCCAGTCGGAGATGCTCTTCGTGAGCCTCTCGATGGTCGTGTTGCGGCCGGCGATCGCGGACGTGATGCTGCCCTTGGTCGAGTCGCTGGCGGTCTTGGCGACGGCGGCGACCCGGGCGGCCCAGCCGTTGTCGGCCGCGGTGGCACCGGTGGTGAACTTGGCCGCCACGCCGGCCGGGTCGGCGGCGTAGGCCTTGTCGAACGCGGCGCCGTCGAAGACGAGCTTGCCGTAGCGGTCGGTCTGGATGCCCAGGGTGGACATCGAGGTGTTGCCCGTCCCGAACACCGTGTTGAGCAGCGCGCTGCGCAGGCTCCGGGCCGTGGAGTCGCCGGCCAGCACGCCCGCCGACGTCGTCGCGGTCTTGCCGGCGGTCTGGTCGTCGATGGACGTCAGGAGCTTGTTGAGCTGGTCGACGAGAGCGCTTACCGACGACTTCACGCTCGAGGTGTCCTGGGCGACCGTGATCGTGCCCGTGGTCGGTGTGGCACCCGCGACGACGCCGTCGGCCAGGGTCACCGTGACACCGGGCACGAGATCGGTGAAGACGTTGGTGCTCGACTCGGCCAGGATGCCGCCGACGTCGACCTGGGCGCCGACGCCGGTGCGGACGGTGGCCGCGCCGAGCTTCGCGGTGTCGATGTTGGTGAGGTCGAACGCGGAGGCGCTGCCGACCTGGTCAGCGGTGATCTGGAGCCGGTAGGTGCCGTCGGCGGTGCGCACGGGCGTGGCCGTGACGCCGGCCTTCGCGGCGTTGATCGCCTTCACGACGCCGCCGAGGGTGCCGTCGGAGGTGAGGTTCTTGGTGGTGCCGCCGACCGTGAGCGCGAACGTACCGTCCGGGCTGGTCAGGACGGGGGCGTTGAGGGCAACTGAGGTGGAGTAGGTCTGCTGGTGAGCGACCGGGGGGCGGACCACAGTGAGGCTCAGCTTGGTCGCCAGGGCCGACGCGGTCGTGCTCACCGTGAACAGGCTGTTGCTGCTCGTCGCCTTCATGCTCTGCCAGGTCTCGGCCTTGGCGAGGGCCTCGGCCTTGCCGGCGAGCAGCGAGGTGTCGGTGTTGAGCGCGCGCAGTGCGGCGATGACCGACTTCTCGGCGCTCTGCTGGGACTTGAGCCGGGTCTGCGGGATGGCCTCCAGCTGCATGAGCTGGTCGATGATCGTGGCGGTGTCCATGCCGCTGGAGAGACCGCTGATGCTGCCTGCCATCGGGCTCCTCCTGGTCGACGGGACGGTGGGGCCGTTCGGCCCCCGGTTGCCCCCGGGAGAGCGGGGTGGCGCTCTCCCGGGGGCCGGGTGCAACGACGGTCAGCCGGCGGCCGATCCGTCGTACGGATCAGCGCAGCAGGGAGAGAACGCCCTGCGGGGCCTGGTTCGCCTGGGCGAGCATCGCGGTGCCGGCCTGGGACAGGATCTGCGAGCGGGTGAAGTTCATCATCTCCGCCGCCATGTCGGTGTCGCGGATCCGGCTCTCGGACGCGGACAGGTTCTCGACCGCGACGTTGAGGTTGTTCACGGTGTGCTCGAACCGGTTCTGCACGGCACCGAGGTTCGCTCGGGTCGTCGACACCGTCTTGATGGCGTCGTCGATCGCCGTGATTGCGGCCTCGGCGCCACCGCTGGCAGTCGCCGCGACCGTGCCCGAGACAACCGATGCTCCACCGACGGTGAAGTCGATCGTCGCCGCCGAGTCCGCAGACGAGAAGTCCACGCCCCCGAACTCGTTGACAGCGGCGTTCCAACCGGTGCCTTCGAGCTTCTTCGTCAGCTCGGACTGAACGAGCGCCAGGTTCTTGGCGGCGGCATCCGCGTCGCCCCCGACAGCCCAGTCGGAGAGATCAAGCGTGAGGGCTCCAGCGCCGGTGTCCACGGTCATCGCGGGCCCACCAGCGGTGGTGTCCGCGAAGTCGATAGAGCCGAGCGCGGCGGAGTCACCGTAGGCGCCCGTGCGGACGTCGACGTTGCTGACCCCCAGGCCGGATGCCGACATGTTCTGCGTGACCTGCACGTCGATGTTCTCGCCCGCGTTGGCGCCCACCTGGAAGCGACCGTTGTACGAGCCGTCCAGGAGGTTCTGGCCGCTGAACTTGGTGGTGTCCGTGATGCGGTTGAGCTCGGACTTGAGCTGGCCGATCTCGGACTGAATGTTGTCCTTGGCGTTGCTATCCAGCGCGCCGCCGTTGGAAGCCTGCACGGACAGGTCGCGCATCCGCTGGAGGATCGAGTGGGTCTCGGTCAGCGCACCTTCAGCGGTCTGCACGACGCTGATGCCGTCCTGGGTGTTGCGGACAGCGACCTTGAGACCGCCGACCTGCGAGCGCAGGCCCTCGCTGATCGCCAGGCCGGCGGCGTCGTCGGCCGCACGGTTGATGCGGTAGCCGCTGGACAGCTTCTCGAGCGACTTGGACATCTGGCCCTGGGTGACCGACAGGTTGCGGTAGGAGTTGAGGGCGTCGATGTTCTGGTTGATGCGGAGACTCATGATGATTTCCTTCCTGGAATGCGAGTCGACTGGGAACCCGTCCGTGGGTTCCTTCACGGAGTCCTTCGGCAGATCCGGGAAAGGCTTGAGGCGGTCGGCCCAGGAAATTCGAAGAAATTTCCGGGCCGGCCGCCTCAGTGAGTTGAGAGGGACCGCGAGGTCGCGCGAGCTACGCCGAGATCGTCACCGACTCCTCGGCGATCTCGACGGCACAGCCGCGGAGCCCGGCAGTGTGACGAGCCGCGACCGCGGCGAAGTAGGCGTCGCGCCGCTTGGCGGCGCACCCGTCGGGCCGCGAGTGCGGGGTCAGCAGGTCCGGGTCGAGCTCGTGGTTGAGCGCGTCGCGCAGGAGCACCATCGCCTCCGCCCGCAGCTGGGAGATCCGCGACTCGGTCACGCCGAGCGTGGCCGCGATCTCCGCCATCGGTCGCTCGTTGAGGAAGTACTGCTCGACGACGAGGCGCAGCCGCTCGGGCAGCTCGGCGATGGCCTCGGTGAGATAGGTGAGCCGCTCGCGGTGCTCGAGCGAGCGCTGCGGGTCGGGAGCGTTGCCGACCAAGGTCTCGCCGATGCTGTCGTCCTCCGAGGCGTGCAGCGAGAGGACCTGGGCGCGGGCGATGTCGTCGTCGTTGCCGACGACCTCCGCCACGCTGAGCCCGGCCGCATCGGCGACCTCGGCCTGCGTCGCCGGGCGTCCGAGCAGCGTCGCCAGCCGGGACCGCGTGGCGTCCAGCTCGCGGGAGCGGCGGCGCACCGAGCGCGAGGCCCAGTCGATGCTGCGCAGCTCGTCGACGATCGCACCGCGGATGCGGGTCGCGGCGTAGCGGTTGAACGGCACACCTCGATCGGCGTCGAAGGCCCGGGCGGCCTGCACCAGGGCGAGCAGCCCTGCCGAGGTCAGGTCGTCGCGGTCGACGTGCGAGGGGACCCGAGTCATCGTCTCGCGGACGATGTGCCCCACCAGGGCGGTGTGGTCCAGGATCAGCGCCTCGGTCTCAGGCGTCTCGCTGTGCGCGTTCACACGACAGAGTGTGTACCGAAAATTGCGTAGTTGGCCGGTGACCTAAGTCCCGAGCCGTACACGCCATTGGTCCGCGACCGTTACACCGACGCGCGAGATCTGAGTCACACCAGGTCCGGAAACGGCCCCGATCGATGCCTGTCTCGGTTCCACTCGCGCGCCGCGCGAGTGGTGCAGAACCCCTCAGCAACGCGCTGCCCCGTCCGATGGGAACTCTCAGACGGACAACCGATCTGACAGGAGCGGCATCGTGGAGAAGCTGACGTGGGTCCTCTGGCGGGAGCGGGAGCTCCTGGAGGGCCTGCTGTACCGGCTCGAGACGGAGGCCCTGGTGATGTCCAGCGGCCGGACCCGCTGGCTGCCCGCCGCGGCTCGCGACGTCGAGGAGGCCGCGCGGCAGGTCCGGGAGATCGAGCTGCTGCGCGCGGTGGCCGCCGACGAGGCGGCCGCGGGCGTCGGGCTCGGCCCCAACCCCAGCCTGCGCGCGCTCGTGGCCGTCGCCGACGAGCCGTGGTCGACGATCCTCGAGGAGCACCGCGAGGCGTTCGCGGTGCTCAGCGACGACATCGTCCGTGCCGCCGACGTCAGTCGCAGCCTGATCTCGGCGGGCCTGCGCGCCGCGCACGAGTCGCTGCTCGGCCTGGGCAACGAGTCCCCGACCTACACCGCGGCCGGCAACGTCGCCGTCGCGGTCGGGGCGCCGGCGTACGTCGACCGGAGCCTGTGACGTGGCCGGGTCGTTCGCCTCGATCAACACCGCGCTGACGGCGCTGCGCTACCAGCAGACCGCCCTCGACATCGCCAGCACCAACGTCGCGAACGTCGGGACCGACGGCTACGTGCGCCGCCGGGTCGTCGGGGAGACGCTCGGTGTCGCCAGTGCGCCCGCCCGCTGGTCGAGGTCGACCGAGACCAGCAGCGGTGTCCAGGCGACGCGGGTGGACCGGATGACCGACGTCCTGCTCGACAGCCGGATGCGCCGCGAGCACGGACGGCAGAGCTACCTCGACGGCGTGTCCGGAGCGCTCGCCCGCATCGAGACCGGTCTCGCCGAGCCCGGCCCGTCCGGGGTCGCCGCGGCCCTCGCCGACTTCCGCGGCACGCTGGCCGACCTCGGCAACGCCCCCGGCAGCGACGCGGCCCGCAGCCAGGCCCTGGGCGCTGCCGCGACCCTGGTCGACGCCGTCAAGCTGCAGTCGGCCCACCTCGGCGACGAGGCGGCCGACCAGCGCTCGCACCTGGTCGTCGTGGTCAACGAGGTCAACGCCGTCTCCAAGCAGCTCGCCGCGACCAACCGCACGATCTCGGCCGCGCTCAACGGCTCGTCCGACACCACCTCCCTGATGGACGAGCGCGACGCCCTGGCACTCCGGCTCTCCGAGCTGACCGGCGCCAAGGCGACCGTGCAGGACGACGGCTCGATGTCGGTCGAGCTGAACGGCACGGCGCTGGTCGCGGGCTTTGACGCGAAAGAGCTGGTGGTCACCGGCGGCGTCGACTCCGACGGCTCCGCCCTGCCCACCCCGATCGGGTTCGCGGCGAAGGACACCGCCACTGGAACGCAGGTGGCCGTCGCCGGCGACCTCGGGGGCGATCTCGGGGCGACCGTGCACGTCCTGCGCGACGAGCTGCCGGCGTACGTCGCCGGCCTCGCGGGTGTCGTCAAGGATCTTGTGAATGCGGTCAACGACGCCCACCGCGCGGGGTACAAGGCGAGCGGCGTCCCAGGTGGCGATCTCTTCAAGTTCACAGACCCGGACCTCAGCACGTTCGACGTCTTGATCACCGACGTCAAGGACCTCGCGGTGTCGAAGGTCGCCGGCCCGAGCAACGACGGCAACAACGCCGCGGCGCTCGCGCAGGCGGTCAAGGTCGACGACCAGTACCAGCAGCTCGTCAACGGCTTCGGCAGCAAGGTCGCTTCCGCCCAGCAGCTCGCCAAGAACCAGCAAGCACTGACCGACCAGGTCGACTCCGCCCGCGAGCAGATGGCCGGGGTCAGCCTCGACGAGGAGACCGTGAACATGCTCTCGGCCCAACGCGCCTACGAGGCCGCCGCCCGGGTGATGACCACCCTGGACTCGGTGCTCGACACGCTGATCAACCGGACCGGGCTGGTGCGCTGATGAGCACCGTGCGGATGACCCAGGGGATGATGAACCGGCAGGCCCAGACCGGCCTGCAGGCCGGCCTCAACCGGCTGGCCAAGGTGCAGGAGCAGCTCACCACGGGTCGCATCATCAACCGGCCCTCCGACGACCCCACCGGCGCGACCTCCGCGATGCGGATCCGGGCGTCGGTCGCCGACCAGCAGCAGTACGTCCGCAACGCCAACGACGGGCTCGGCTGGCTCAACCAGATCGACTCCACCCTGTCGAGCGCGACCGACCAGGTGCGGCGCGCCTACGAGATCGCGCTGCAGGGCGCGAACGACGGCAGCCTCGGCCAGCAGGCCCGCGACGCGCTGGCCACCGAGATCGACCAGATCCGGCAGGGACTGATGTCGACGTCGAACGCGGCGTACCTCAACCGGCCCGTGTTCGGCGGCGTGACCGCCGGCGCGACTGCCTATGCCGTCGACACCACCGATCCTGTCGACCCCACCAGGATCAAGTACGTCCCGGCGGCCACCTACCCGGTCCAGGGTGTGATCCGAACGGTCGCCGACGGTGCCCAGGTCCGTGTCGACGTCGAGGGACCGGACGTCTTCGGCGCCGATGGGAGCTCGATCTTCGACCACCTGAGCGCGCTCTCGACGGCGCTCAAGACCGGCGACAGCACCGGCATCTCCAGCGCGGTCGGCCTGCTCGAGGCCGACCGGGAGCGGATCACGAACGTCCAGGCCGACATCGGTGCGCGGACCAAGCGCGTCGAGCAGGCCCGCGACGCGGCGAGTGATGCGGAGCTGCGGCTCACCTCGTCCCTGTCCGAGGTCGAGAACACCGACCTGGTGAAGGCCAGCGTCGACCTGAAGCTGCAGGAGGTCGGCTACCAGGCCGCGCTCTCCGCGACGGCACGGGTGATGCAGCCGAGCCTCTTGGACTTCCTGCGATGACGGCCGGTGTCATGATGGCCACGATGCCAACCGACGAGACCGACCTCCCTGTGATCGAGCTGGTGCGCCCGATGCCCGGGTTCGACGACCTGCGCCGCTTCGCGCTCGTCCGCCTCGACGACGCCGGAGACCTGTGCCGCCTGACGTCCCTGGACGAGCCGGACCTGAGCTTCCTCGTCGTGCCGCCCGGGCGCTTCTTCCCCGACTACGCCCCCACGGTGGATGCCGACGTGCTGGCCGAGCTCGAGATCGCCTCGGCCGACGACGTGCTGCTGCTCGTCGTCCTCAACGCAGGTGCGTCGCTCGCCGCGACCACGGCCAACCTGGCCGCGCCGGTGCTGGTCAACACCACCAGCCTGCGCGGCGGTCAGATCGTCCTGGACGACGCGGACCTGCCGCTCGCCGCGCCACTGGTCTCGTGACCCGCGGGCCGGGCCCCATGTCCCGGCCACGCCAGGTAGCGTGACCACATGCTGGTTCTCAGTCGTCGCGCCGGAGAGAGCGTCGTGCTCGGCGACGACATCGTGGTGACGGTCCTCGAGGTCCGCGGCGACGTCGTGCGCGTGGGCATCCAGGCGCCGCGCTCGGTCAAGGTGCACCGCGCCGAGCTGCTCGCCCAGCTCGAGGAGACCAACCGCCAGGCCGCCTCGCCCAGCGAGGACGTCATCGCCAGCCTCGCCCGCGCGCTCGACGGCAGCGCCCCCGACCCCGACTGACTCCGATCGTCCCTGACGTTCGCGTTCCGTCCGACGGCGTGTCGGGGACGCGACCGGCAGGGACTCCCGCGAAGCCGTTGGTTGGCCAGGTCAACCATGTCGGGAATATAGTTGCCCACGACAACCTTCTATGTGTCGTGAATCGAGCTTCTGTGTCCCAGGCTTCACCCGCACCCGCACCCGCACCCGCACCCGCACCCGTGCCGGCCGACTCCGCGGAGGAGTCCGGCGAGATGACCCACCGCGAGATCCTGGAGGCCCTCAGCGGCCTGCTGCTCGCGATGTTCGTCGCCATGCTGTCGAGCACCGTCGTCACCAACGCGCTCCCGCGCATCGTCAGCGACCTCGAGGGCAGCCAGACCGGCTACACCTGGGTGGTGGTCTCGACGATGCTCGCGATGACCGCCACCACGCCGATCTGGGGCAAGCTGTCGGACCTGTTCAGCAAGAAGCTGCTCGTCCAGCTCGCATTGATCGTCTACATCGCCGGCTCCCTGATCGCCGCGTTCGCCCCGAGCATGGAGGTCCTCATCGGGGCGCGTGTC
>NZ_JANINT010000281.1:0-320 GCF_024509035.1 Nocardioides sp.
TACTGATGGCCGGGACCGCGACGACCACCGCCGCGCGTGAGGTCACCGTCGAGCTGGCCACCCGGCTGGTCGAGTCGGGCGGCTACACCCACCCGCTGTTCCACCCGGACGACCCGGCCGACCGGCCGCTGCCCGGCCAGGCAGTGCTGCTGCTGATGGGTGGGCTGGTCGAGGAGTCGGGAGTGCTCGACCACGCGGTGGCACTGCTGGAGATCAGACGGGCCCGGTTCCACGCGATGGTGCGCCCGGGCAGCCGGATCCGGGTCGAGGTGGCACCCGGGCCCTCCGAGCCGGTGAGGCCGGGGCGGGCCCGCCAGGAG
>NZ_JANINT010000281.1:330-1261 GCF_024509035.1 Nocardioides sp.
CGGCGACCGGAGCCTGACCTTCGCGGGCGTGGACGCCCGGTCCAGCCGGCTGGCGTCCGGGCTCCTCGCCTCCGGCCTGCGCCCGGGGGATCCGGTCGTCGTGCTGTCGGGCAACCGGATGGAGTACGTCGAGATCGGAGCCGCGCTGGCCAAGGCGGGCCTGCCGATGGTGCCGCTCAACAGCCGCAACAAGGAGTCCGACAACCGCTACGTCGTCGAGCACTGTGGGGCCCGGGCGCTGATCCTCGACGACGCCCTGGTCGCCAACGTCGACGGACTGGTCGACGAGCTCGGCACCGTGCTGAGCTTCGACGGTCGCGCGGGCCGCGACTACGAGGCGTTCCTGGAGGCGGCCGAGGAGCGAGACCCCTGCATCGCCGTCGAGGAGACCGACCCGTTCGCGATCTCCTACACCTCGGGCACCACCGGCACGCCCAAGGGCGATGGAGTGGGGGCTCGGACCGGGCCGCCGGACCATGGCCGTGGCGCCGATGTACCACGGCGCTGGGTTCTCCTTCGCCTACGCCGGCGTCCAGGTGGGCGGCTCGGTCGACATCCTGCGGTCCTGGGACCCCGAGGAGTTCCTGCGTGGCCTGGAGCGTGGCCGGATCAGCACCGTCTTCCTGGTGCCGACGCACGCCCAGCAGATCCGGCGGATCCACGAGCGACCGGCCGAGGCCTTCGACCTCTCGGCGCTCGAGACGCTGTACTTCAACGCAGCCGCGCTGCCGATCGCTCTCAAGGAGTGGGTGCACGAGGCCTTCCCCGGGGTGGGGGTGCACGAGCTCTACGGATCCACGGAGTGCTCGGTGGTCACCGACCTGCGCCCCGAGGACTCCCTGCGCAAGCCGGGCAGCGTGGGCCATCCGTGGTTCATGACCGAGGTGCGGCTCCTCGACGACGACGGACAGCCGGTCGGGCCGGGCGAGCC
>NZ_JANINT010000281.1:1271-1950 GCF_024509035.1 Nocardioides sp.
CCATGCTGATGGCGGGTTACCTCGAGAACCCCGAGGCCACCCGCGAGGCCTTCACCGACGACGGCTTCGTGACCGTCGGTGACATCGCGGTCGCGGACGAGGAGGGCTTCATCTCGATCGTGGACCGCAAGAAGGACATGATCATCTCCGGAGGAGTGAACATCTTCCCGCGCGAGATCGAGGAGGTGCTGGCTCGGCACCCGCACGTCGACGAGGTCGCCGTCGTGGGCCTGCCCGATGAGGTGTACGGCGAGCGCATCACGGCCTTCGTGGTCAGCCGCGAGAACAGCACTCTCGACGTAGCCGGTCTGGAGCAGTACGTGATGGACTCGATGGCAAAGTACAAGACGCCGCGAGAATGGCACGTTGTCGACGCGTTGCCGCGCAATGCCAGCGGCAAGATCCTCAAGCGCAACCTGCGTGACGACTATCAGCCCGACTCCCCTGGCGGCACCGGCGATCCCGGAGCCTCCCAGGGACAATCCACCACCAGCTGAGCTCGACCGAAGGAGATGCGATGGTGAGCGAAGGCCAAGCTGCCGCGGCGCGGACGAAGGTCGCCACACCCGAGGCCGCCGGTCCGCTGGGAGTCAGCCGCGTCCGCCCTGCCTACCAGCAGGTCGCCGACCAGCTGCTCGACCTGATCCTCAGCGGCCAGCTCGCGGCCGGGGACCGGCTT
>NZ_JANINT010000281.1:1960-2583 GCF_024509035.1 Nocardioides sp.
TCCTGCCGAGTCGGAGCTGGCCGGCAGCTTCGGCGTCTCTCGCAGCACGGTGCGGGAGGCGCTCCGCTCGCTGACCTCCAGGAACCTGCTGGAGACCACTCGCGGCACCACCGGCGGCACGTTCGTGCGCAAGATCCAGGTCGGGCAGGTGCGCGAGTACCTCGAGATGTCGCTGGGACTCATGTGGGGTGCCGACGAGATCACCGTCACCGAGATGCTCGAGGCCCGCGAGGTGCTCGAGGTGCCGGCCGCCCGGCTGGCCGCCGAGCGCCGCCATCACGTCGACCAGATGGTCGAGGCGATCGACCGGGAGACACGCAGCCGCGGACGCGGTGTGAAGTTCCGAGAGCACCGCACCTTCCACGGCGTGATCGTCCAGGCAGCAGGGAACGGACTGCTGGAGCTGATGACCGACCCCGTGTTCCACGTGCTGCAGACCAGGTTCTTGGACCCGGAGGTCCCGCCGTCGTTCTGGGCGGTCGTGGACGATGACCACCGCACGATCACCGAGGCGATCCGCGAGCACGACGCGGATGCGGCTGCCGACGCACTGCGCGACCACCTGGTCCGGCTGCGCGAGGTGTACCGAGACCCGAGGTAGGCCCCGGTTCTCTGCTCGCGGT
>NZ_JANINT010000282.1 GCF_024509035.1 Nocardioides sp.
CGTTGGTCCAGACGGTCGCCCGCGCGGACCCGGCCTTGAGGTCGATGGTCACGCTGACCTCGCGCGGCTTCAGGTCGACCTCGGACGGGTCGGCGTGCGGGGTGGACTGCTTGCAGACCCAGACGCCGTTCATCGCCACGTCGAGGTCGGCGGGGTCGAACTGCGCGTTCGTGGTGCCGATGCTGGCCAGGACCCGTCCCCAGTTGGGGTCGTTGCCGAAGACCGCGGCCTTGAACAGGTTGGACCGCGCGACGCTGCGCCCGACCTCGACGGCCTCGGCCTCGGTGGCCGCGTTGAGCACGGTGATCGCGATCTCGTGGTCGGCGCCCTCGGCGTCGCGCAGCAGCTGCATCGCGAGGTCGGTGCAGGCCTGGGTGAGGGCCGCGGTGAAGTCGGGCAACGACGGCGTGATGCCGGACGCGCCGCTGGCCAGCACGGTCACGGTGTCGTTGGTCGACATGCACCCGTCGGAGTCGAGCCGGTCGAACGAGACGGCGGTGGCCTGCCGCAGCGCGGCGTCGAGGTCGGCCGCGGGCACGACCGCGTCGGTCGTCAGCACGACCAGCATCGTGGCCAGCTGAGGGGCGAGCATCCCCGCGCCCTTGGCCATGCCGCCGATCGACCAGCCGGCGCCCTCGACGACGACCTGCTTGCTCACCGAGTCGGTGGTCATGATCGCCTCGGCCGCCTGCTGACCGCCGTCGGCCGCGAGTGCGGCGTACGCCGCGTCCACGCCGGAGAGCACCTGCTCGCGGTCGTTGGCCAGGCCGATCAGACCCGTCGAGCAGACGACCACGTCGATCGGTCCGAAGCCCAGGTGCTCGGCGACGCGCTCGGCCACGGCGTGGGTCGTCTGGAAGCCGTCGGGACCCGTGTAGCAGTTGGCGCCGCCCGAGTTGAGCACGACGGCGCGCACGGTGCCGTCCTTGACGGCCTCCTGGCTCCATAGCACCGGGTTGGCCTTGCAGCGGTTGGCGGTGAAGACGCTGGCGGAGTCGAAGGTGGGCCCGTCGTTGACGACGAGGGCGACGTCCTTGGCGCCGGTGGACTTCAGGCCGGCGGCGACGCCGGCGGCCCGGAAGCCCGACGGATGGGTGACGCTCATTCGGGGCCCCCGCGGAAGTGTGGGCTGGAGGAGCTGAGCGGGGGACGCCCGCAGTTTCGTGGGGTGACGTTCACGGAGCTACTCCTACGGTCGAGAGGCCCAGTCCTTCGTCGAGACCGAGCGCGAGGTTCATGCACTGGACGGCAGCGCCGGCGGTGCCCTTGGACAGGTTGTCCACAGCACCGACGGCGACGAGTCGTCGCGCGTCCTCGTCGACCGTGACCTGGAGATGGACCGCGTTGGAGCCGGTGACCGACTTGGTCTGCGGCCACTGGCCGGCCGGGAGCAGGTGGACGAACGGCTCGTCGGCGTAGGCCTGGGCGTAGACGGCGTAGGCGTCCTCGGCGCTCACCTCGCCGCGCAGGGGCGCCGAGCAGGTGGCGAGGATGCCGCGGGGCATCGGCACGAGGAGCGGCGTGAAGCTCACCGCGACGGAGCCGTCGACGAGGCCGGAGAGGTTCTGGACGATCTCAGGGGTGTGCCGGTGGGTGCCGCCGACGCCGTAGGCACTGGCGTTGCCCATGATCTCGCTGCCGAGCAGGTGCGGCTTGGCGGCCTTGCCGGCGCCGCTGGTGCCCGAGGCGGCGACCACGACGACGTCGGGCTCGACCAGGCCGGCGGCGACGGCCGGCGCGAGCGCCAGTGTCGAGACCGTCGGGTAGCAGCCCGGCACGGCGATCCGCCGCGCTCCCGCGAGCCGGGCCCGCTGGCCGGGCAGCTCCGGCAGCCCGTAGGGCCAGGTGCCGGCGTGGGTCCCGCCGTAGAACTTCGCCCACGCGCCTGCGTCGGCGAGCCGGAAGTCGGCTCCGCAGTCGATCACGACGGTCGCCGGGTCGGCGTCGCCCAGCTGGGCGGCGATCTCACCCGACTGGCCGTGCGGCAGCGCGAGGAAGACGACGTCGTGACCGGCGAGCGTGTCGATCGAGGTCTCGACCAGGACCCGGTCCGCAAGCGGGACCAGGTGGGGTTGCAGAGCTCCGAGCGGCTGGCCGGCGTTCGACGCCGCGGTCAGCGCGCCGATCTCGACCTCGGGGTGCGCCAGGAGCAGACGGAGCAGCTCGCCTCCGGCGTAGCCACTGGCTCCGGCGACCGCGACTCGTGGGCTCGTCATGTGCATGACTATACAGACACCCGTATGTCTATGTGCAACTCGATATCCGGTGGGCCTCGTCCGTTGATCCCTCTACGTTGCTCATCATGACGAGACCGGCGTTCGACCGCTACCTCCACCACCTGCGCGGCGAGTCGGCACGCTTCCGGGAGGTGCTCGCGAGCTGCGACCCTGCAGCTCGCGTACCCAGCTGCCCCGACTGGGATGCGTCGGACCTGCTGTGGCACCTCACGACGGTCCACGAGTTCTGGGGTCGGATCATCGCGGGCCGGCCCGTCGCGCCGGGCGAGGACTGGACGGAGCCGGAGCGACCCACGAC
>NZ_JANINT010000283.1:0-293 GCF_024509035.1 Nocardioides sp.
AGCTCTGATCAGCGGCCCCGCGAGACGGCGGCCTTCGCCGGTCCGACGACCCCCGCGGCGCTGACGCCGCGCACGCTCACCCGCACGGTCGTGGAGCGGAACACGCTGGGCAGCGCGAGCGAGCGCTGGCTCAGCAGCACCGACCAGCGGCGGCCGTCGGACGCCGTCGCGACCACGCGCCAGGTGCGCGCCCCGCGAGCGCTCGCCCACGTCGCGATCGCTCGTGACGACGTCCGCGTGATCGTCACGCGCGGGGCGCGGGCCGGCTTCTGCGGTCCGGGCGCGCGGTAGCT
>NZ_JANINT010000283.1:303-2514 GCF_024509035.1 Nocardioides sp.
GCTGGCCACGGTCATCTCCTTGCGGGGCACCCCGTCGCGCTGGACGATCGCGACGATCGACCGCGTCCCCGCGGGTCCGGGCGCCGGCCGGAAGCGGATCCGGCCGCGCGCGTCGGTGACGGTCGCGAGCTGCTGGGTGGTGCTGCCACTCCGCTCGAAGAACTGGATGCTCTGCCCGGAGACCTTGGAGGCGGTGTAGTCGAGCGTGCGGGCGTGGCCGCGGCCTCCCACCGTCGCCCGGATCCGCGGGTCCGGCAGCGCCGAGGCCTGGGCGACCGCCACCAGGTCCGGCGAGCCGTCGGCCGTCTGCACCTGCCAGCGCCCGGGCGCGGGGTCGCGCACGATCACGTACGTCGCGTGCTCGGGTGGGATCTGCAGGACGATGTGGTCGTCGGTGTGCTCGAAGGCCTCGGTGCCGGCGGGCACCTCGATCCGGGTGCCGTCCGGGCCCGTGACGGTGACCTGCGGCGGGTCGTCGGTCGAGGCGAACCGGAAGTACACGGCCCGTTCGCCGCGGGCGACCACCATGTCCTCGGAGCTGACCGCAGCGCGACGGGAGTACGACGCGAGCCGGCCGCGGGCGCCGCCGTCCCACGAGGACGCCCAGTGGTCGATGTCGCAGCCGGTCAGGTAGAACTTGAACTCGCCGTCCCAGCGGAAGCCGAGCCCGAAGTCGGCGAAGTACGTGTAGACGCAGCCGCCGACGCCGGTGCTGGAGATGACCAGGCCGCCGCCACCGCAGCCCTTCCACACGCAGACGTCGCCGCGGGCCTGGGCGTTGAACTTCATCGTCGGCGCGTACAGCCACATGTCGATGTTGGCCTTGGCGCTGACGATGTCGTAGAGCTTGGCGTCGATGGCGCCGCCGAGTTTGATCATTCCGTTGGACTGGTACTGCAGGTAGGCGCTGGCGACGCCGAATCCGGCGATGGAGGCGTTGCCGTCGGCGCGGAGCAGCCACGGGTCGGAGGCCACGAACTTCAGCCGGCCGTCGATGGCCGCGGCGGCAACGCCGTTGACGGGAGGACCGGCGGTCAGCCTGACGCCCCCGTTCAACGTGAGCGGCGGCCCGGCGTCGTAGCCGAAGTCGATGTGCTGGAGGAACACCCCCGAGCCGAGCGCCAGGGGCGGCACCGGCGTGAAGTCGGCAGCGAACATCGTGATGGTCCTGCCGATCACCTGGATGCTGACCTTCAGCACACCCACGGAGGTCAGCGACAGGTCGGCGAAGCCGTCGAACTGGTAGGCGGCGGCGTTGTAGCGCAGGTCGAGGTCGTTGACCTTGAAGGCGCCGAACGTCGCGTTCTTCACCTGCAGGTGCACCTCTTCGAGGCGCAGTCCCTTCAAGTTGTCGGTCTTGAGGGTGACGGTCGCCGAGACGTCGAGCGGTGAGGGCAGGTGGATCGTGACCGGGATCTCCGCGCCGCGGTAGACCAGGTCGAGCCGCGCGTCGCCCTCGACCGAGAGCCCGAGGAGCTCGGCGCCCTTGGTGATCGAGATGCTGCCGAGGTTGAAGCGGGACGACTTGGCGCTCGGCAGGTCCCAGCTGATCGAGCCGGAGAAGAACGTCAGCTTGCCCAGCGTGCTGCCGGCGTCGACCGACGCCTTCGCCTTGCCGCCGATCGTGCGCACCTCGGCGGTCCAGCCGTCGATCTCGATGGCCGCCCCGGAGTTGGGACGTACGTCGATCCCGTTGAGCCGGACGGTCTTGGTGCTGGCGTAGATCTCCTTCAGCAGCGCCTTGGGCCCGACGTCGATGCCCTCGGTGCGCCGGCGGAAGCAGGGTGAGAGCGCCTCGGCGATTCCGGTGCGGACGCTCGTGTAGCAGGTCACGTCGTCGGCGGGGTAGCCCTCGGGGACCACGCCGTCCGCGGTCGGGCCCGCACAGCCGCCCGCGGTCAGGGGCAGCGCGCCGCCGGCGTACTTCCGGTCGATCGAGGAGGCCGCGACGGAGAGCACGGTCGTGGCGGCGGGGGAGACGCCGCCCCGGTCGTCGGTCACCATCACCGACACCGGGTGGTCGCCGGCGGCCGCGCTGGTGACCGCGACGACCGGTCCGGCGCAGGAGGTCTCGAACGTGCCGTTGCCGTTGAGGTCCCAGTGGTAGGTCGAGATCGAGCCCGACGGCGTGGCCGGGACCGAGCCGGAGGCGTCCAGCACCGTGACGGCATGGGTCTGGGGTGCAGAGGTCCGCACGGCGATGGCAGCCGT
>NZ_JANINT010000284.1 GCF_024509035.1 Nocardioides sp.
TCGCGGCGTCCCACGGCAGCTTCGCGTCCTCGGCGATCCGCTCGTCGAGGGCGGCGGCGACGTCCTCGGGCCACGGCTCGGTTCGCCGCGAGGCCATCGAGATGTGGAGGAAGACCTCCTCCATCACGTAGCTCAACCGCTGGTGGGTGTCGTCGAGCAGGAAGACCAGCGCGTGCGCGGCCCGCTCCGAGCGGCCCAGCAGCCGCACCCGGCACGACATCCGGTCGCCGGTGCGCAGCTCGGCGAGGTAGGTCAGGTGGTGCTCGGCGGAGAAGCAGGCGTGCCCCAGGGCCGGCCAGTTCTGCGGGATCCCGAGCGGCACCAGCGACTCGTCGAGGCCCTCGCTCGCGATGCCGGTGTAGTGGCGCACGTTGAGGTGGCCGTTGACGTCCTCGAAGGCCACGGGCACCGGCTGCTCGGCGTACGCCGGCAGGTCGACGAGCTGGTCGTAGGTGGGGTGGCTGGCGTGCGGGGCCGAAGACTGGGTGGTCACGCGGGCTGATGTTACTGCCCGGTCGGCGTGGCCACGCTCATCGGGTCGTGTGCCTGAGCACGCGCCATGGCGCGTGCTCAGGCACACGACCCGTCGGGCGGTGGGCTACTTCGCGGCCTTGCGCGCCCGGCTCGCGGTCGGCGCTCCTTCGTCGCGCGACAGCTCGCCTCGCAGAAGACGAGCAAGCAGAACCCTCCGCTCGTTCCTCGCTACGGGCCCTACTTGCTCGCCTTACGCGCTCGGCTCGCGGTCTTCGCCCGCTCGTTCTGGTCGAGCACGACCTTGCGGATGCGCACGGTCTCGGGCGTCACCTCGACGCACTCGTCCTCGCGGCAGAACTCCAGGCACTGCTCGAGCGAGAGCTTGCGCGGCGGCACGAGCTTCTCGAAGTTGTCGGAGGTCGCGGACCGGATGTTGGTCTGCTGCTTCTCCTTGGTGATGTTGACGTCCATGTCGTCGGCGCGGGAGTTCTCGCCGACGATCATGCCCTCGTAGACCTCGGTGGTGGGCTCGACGAACATCACGCCGCGCTCCTGCAGGTTCGTCATCGCGTACGCCGTGGCCGCGCCCGCCCGGTCCGCGACCAGCGAGCCGTTCTGGCGCGACTTGATCTCGCCCGCCCACGGCTCGTAGCCCTCGGAGATGTGGTGGGCGATGCCGGTGCCGCGGGTGTCGGTGAGGAACTCGGTGCGGAACCCGATCAGCCCGCGGGCGGGGACCAGGAACTCCATGCGCACCCAGCCGGTGCCGTGGTTGGTCATCTGCTCCATGCGGCCCTTGCGGGTGGCGAGCAGCTCCGTGATGGTCCCGAGGTACTCCTCGGGCGCGTCGATCGTGAGCCGCTCGACCGGCTCGTGGATCTTGCCGTTGATCTCGCGGGTGACCACCTGCGGCTTGCCCACGGTCAGCTCGAAGCCCTCGCGGCGCATCTGCTCGACGAGGATGGCTAGCGCCAGCTCTCCGCGGCCCTGCACCTCCCACGCGTCGGGGCGCTCGGTCGGGAGCACCCGCAGCGACACGTTGCCGACCAGCTCGGAGTCGAGGCGGTCCTTGACCAGGCGCGCGGTGACCTTGTGGCCCTTGCCGCCCTTGCCGACCAGCGGGGAGGTGTTCGTGCCGATCGTCATCGAGATCGCGGGCTCGTCGACGTGGATCAGCGGCAGCGCGACCGGGTTGTCGACGTCGGCCAGGGTCTCACCGATGGTGATGTCGGGGATGCCCGCGACGGCCACGATGTCGCCCGGGCCGGCGGACTCGCCGGACTTGCGCTCGAGACCTTCGGTGATGAGCAGCTCGGTGATCTTCACGGTCTTGGTGGTGCCGTCGCGCTTGATCCAGGCCACCTGCTGGCCCTTGCGCAGCGTGCCCTCGTGGACGCGCACGAGCGCGAGCCGGCCCAGGAACGGCGAGGCGTCGAGGTTGGTGACGTGGGCCTGCAGCGGTGCGTCCTCGGTGTACGTCGGCGCGGGGATCGTCTCGAGGATCGTCTTGAACAGCGGCTCGAGGTCGGGGGAGTCCGGCAGGCCGCCGTTCTCGGGCATCTCCAGCGACGCCCGGCCGGCCTTGGCCGAGGCGTAGACGACCGGGAAGTCCAGCGCGTCCTGCCCGTGGCTCTCGTCGAGCAGGTCCATGAACAGCTCGTAGGTCTCGTCGACGACCTCGGAGATGCGGGCGTCGCCGCGGTCGACCTTGTTGACGACGAGGACGACCGGCATGTCGGCGTTCAGCGCCTTGCGCAGCACGAAGCGGGTCTGCGGCAGCGGGCCCTCGGAGGCGTCGACGAGCAGCACGATGCCGTCGACCATCGAGAGGCCGCGCTCGACCTCGCCGCCGAAGTCGGCGTGGCCGGGGGTGTCGATGATGTTGATCGTCATCGGCTGGCCGCCGCCCGACGGGCCGGAGTAGTGGATCGCGGTGTTCTTCGCGAGGATGGTGATGCCCTTCTCGCGCTCCAGGTCGCCGGAGTCCATGAC
>NZ_JANINT010000285.1 GCF_024509035.1 Nocardioides sp.
GCGTGGAACGCCCGGGCACCGGAGTTCACGGCGTAGGTGTAGCCCATCCCCTCGGCGCCGTCGCTGTCCACGACCCGCACGGTGACCAGCTCGAAGTGCGGGATGGTGCCGTGGGTGCTGTCGCTGAGGACGGTCTCCAGGGGGACCAGGAAGTAGTCGGTCTGGAGGGACTGGATGGTCGTCACGTGGGTCCGCCTTGTTCTGCCAGGGTGGGAGGTACCGGCGCCGGTGCGCCGGTCAGGGAGGTGGGGAGCGGGACGTCGACAGCCTCGGGCTCGCCCGGGACGAGGGGCGCCGGCACGTCCAGCTCTCCCCCGCTCGCGTGGACCGCGGCGACCAGGGCGTCGATGCGGGCGCGGTAGTCGTCCAGGGGCGCGACCACGTCGGCGCGGACCGCGATGAACAGGTGCCCGAGGCGCTGGGGCGTGGCCGGGTCGCCCGACAGCGCCAGGACGTCGGGACTGGTCCCGGCGCCGCCCACGGCGAGCAGCGCGTCGACCGCGAAGGCGAGCCCGAAGCCCTTCGGGCCGCCGACCGGCAGCAGGGCGCCCTCGAGGCCGGCCGCCGCGGAGGTGGTGGCGCGGCCGTCGCCGTCGACCGCCCAGCCCAGCGGGATGTCCTCGCCCGCGCGCTGGGCCATGATCAGTCGACCCTGGCTGGTCACCGTGGTCGCCATGTCGAGCTGCGGGCGCCGGTCGTACGGCGCGGGCACCGCCACCGCGATCGGGTTGGTGCCGAGCACCGGGGCCCCGCCGAAGGGGGCGCACATCACCGGCTCGGTGTTGCAGGCGGCGATACCCACCATCCCCGCGTCGGCGATCCGGTTGGTGAAGTAGGCGCTCGCGCCGAAGTGGTTGGCGTTGCGCGCGATCACGCAGCCGATGCCGTACACCCGGGCCCGAGCCACGGCCAGGTCGGCGGCCGTGGCGCCGGTGCTGGCGCCGGGTCCGGCGTCGGCGTCGACCACGACCAGGGCGCCGGCGTCCGACACGACGCTGGGGCGGGAGCGGACGTTGATGCCTCCGGCGCGCAGCCGCTCGACGTACGTGGGGAGGCGGAGGACGCCGTGGGTGCTGACCCCGCGGAGGTCGGCGAAGACGAGGCTGTCGGCGACCGTCGCCGCCTCGTCGGCGCCGAGCCCGGTGCGGACGAGCACCCGCGTGGTCCAGTCGACGAGCGCGCCGGCCGGCGCGGACTCGCTCACGAGGCCGGGGTGGGGCGGTAGATCGGGCCGCGGGCGACGACCACGTCGAGGATCCCGTCCTCGAGGTAGGACTCGGCCTCGTCGGGCAGCGCGGCGTTCTTCATCGGCGCCGGACCCGGGTAGCCCAGCTCCCGCCGGATCCGCGGGTTGATCAGGTAGGCACCGGCCACCGCCATCGCGAACGACCCGAACAGCACCGGGTCCTCGGCCTGCAGCCGCTCGACCACCTCCGCCGGGTCACCCTCCAGCGCCAGCACCGCGCGCACCGCACCGTCGAGGTCGGCACGCACCGCCATCGCCCGGTCGATCCACTGCGTGTGCACCTCCGCGCCGCTGGCCGAGGGCAGCCCCGCCCCACCGGCGATCAGCCGGTCCGCCAGCAGCGCCAGCCGCTCCCGCTCCTGCGGGGTCAACGCCGGCGCAGCGGCCGGCTGGATGGTCACGTTGGTGATGCTCATGCCGTCGACACCTCCTGCTCACGCCGGTTCTCCACCAGGTACGTCGCCGTCCGCCGCGCCAGCGCGCAGATCGTCGACGTCGGGTTCGTGGCGGTCGAGGTGGTGAACACGCTGCCGTCGATCACGTACAGGTTCGGCACGTCGTGCGTGCGCCCCCACCGGTTCACCACCGAGGTCGCCGGGTCGTCGCCCATCTTCGCGGTGCCCAGGTTGTGGCCCGAGGAGAAGTTGCGGAACGTGATCCACGCCTTCGTCGCACCCGCGGCCTCGTGGGCCTCGAGCGCCCGGTTCAGCCCGAAGTCGAGGATGCGGTGGGTGTTGTCCGACGTCGTGTAGCTGATCTTCGCCCCCGGGAGGCCGTCGGAGTCGCGGAGGTCGTGGTCGAGCGTGACCCGGTTGTGCTCCTCCGGCAGGTCGTCGGGCATGATCATCCACTCGATCATGTGAACTGCTCACCCCAGAACGGCTCCTCGGAGACCCCCTCGCCGATCTGCCAGCGGGTGGCCATCTCCAGCGGTCCGCCGGTGCCCATCACGTGCCACTTGCTCCCGCGGACGAAGCCGCGCGAGGTGTCGGTCTCGTAGAACTCCATGCACTCGATCTGGGTGCCGGCGGGGCCCACCCAGTCCTCGAGGTCGTCCTCGTAGAGGCCGACGACCGAGCCGAAGGGGTGCAGCATCAGCCGCCGGCCGACCAGGTCCGAGCTGTTGGCCAGCCCGTTCGGGAAGCGCGCCGACTCCGACATCAGCAGCAGCCGGGGCGTGCCGATGCCGTTCGCGCCGATCAGCACCAC
>NZ_JANINT010000286.1:0-15704 GCF_024509035.1 Nocardioides sp.
CTCGTCGACGACCAGCCGAGCGGCCGAGGGGCAGCCCTTGGTGAAGCCGTAGAACGGCCCGAAGTCGCGGGTCGCGGCGAAGCCGAGCACGTAGAGCCCGGGCAGGCTGGTCTCGAAGCCTTCGGAGAGATCGGGGAAGCCGTCGGTGACCGACACCCGGTCGAGCACGCCCGAGAGGTACGGCACCTGGGACAGGTCGGCCCGGTACCCGCAGGCGAACACCACGTGGTCCACCTCCAGCGTCGACCCGTCGCTCAGCCCCAGGACGACGGCCGGCCCCTGCGCCGTCACGGAGTCGACCTCCGTGCGCGGGTGGCGGTGCACCACGTCGGGTGTCAGCCGCGGGACCAACCAGTGCTCGAGGGTCAGGCGCCCGACCTCCCAGAACCGGCGTGCCACCGCGGCCTGGTCCGCCGCCGGGAGCTGGCGCCACCAGCCACGGTGGGCCAGGGTCTGCTCGACGTACTCGTCGACGAAGCCCCAGCTGACCTTCGCGAAGTCCGGGGTGTCGTGGCGGTGGACGACGTCGACCCGCGCGGCCCCGTGGTCGCAGAGCAGCGCGGCCCACTCGTAGGCGCTCTGCCGGCCGCCGATGACCGCGACCCGGGCTCCCGCGAGGTCGTCGAAGGCCACCAGCTCGCTGGTGTGGGAGCGACATTCGGCAGGCACCTGCTCGTGCCAGTCGGGCAGCTGCGCGAAGTAGCCGACGCCCGGGGCGGCGACCACCCGGTCCGCCTCGATGCTCGTGCCGTCGGCCATCGAGGCCACGAAGCCCGGGCCGCCCGACGACGGTCTCAGCGAGTCGACGAGACGCTCGTCGGGCCGCAGGCCCTTGTGCTCGGCGAACCAGTCCGTGTGGTCGAGGAAGACGTCGAGAGGGATCGGGTCGTGGTCGGCCGGGTCGAGTCCGCGGTCCTCGAAGTACGCCGCGAAGGTGTGCTCGCCGGTCGCGTCCAGGTGCCAGTCGGGCCCCGAGCGCAGGTACATGTCGGCGGGCATGTGATCGCGCCAGGCCGCCATCGGCAGCCCCACGACGTGGGTGTCGACGCCGCGGTGACCGGCGTACGCCGCGGTCGCGTAGGCATAGGGTCCGGCTCCGATGACAAGCAGGTCGGTGCGTACGGGCATCGGCCGCCCTCCCTCCCCAGGGTGAACGTTGATGTGACG
The DNA here is from genome assembly GCF_024509035.1 of Nocardioides sp. GTDB lineage: Bacteria > Actinomycetota > Actinomycetes > Propionibacteriales > Nocardioidaceae > Nocardioides. Next base: position 1,168 of record NZ_JANINT010000286.1, read on the forward strand.
TACGTCGCACGGTACTGCCCAACCGCCCGGCTCGTACGGTGAAGAGCATGACTCGGATCGCGATCGTCGGGGGCCACGGCCAGGTGGCCCGTCAGCTCATCCATCTCCTGCGCCGTGCCGACCACGACCCGGTGGCCTTGGTGCGCAACCCCGACTACCGCGAGGACCTCGAGGGACGGGGCGCCGAGGTGCGCATCCTCGACATCGAGCACCAGGGATCACGGGAGTTCGGCGAGGCCTTCGCCGGGTGCGACGCGGTCGTCTTCGCAGCGGGCGGGGGCCCGGACGGCAACATCGAGCGCAAGCGCACCGTCGACCTCGAAGGGTCGCTGAAGTCGATCGAGGGTGCCCAGACGGCCGGCATCCGCCGGTTCGTACAGGTCTCGGCCATCGGCGTCGACGACCCGCTGCCCGACGACACCGGCGAGGTGTGGCGTGCCTACGTCGAGGCCAAGCGCGACGCGGACGCCGCCCTGCGCGCCAGCGACCTGGACTGGACCATCATCCGGCCCGGCCGGCTCACCGATGACCCCGGCACGGGGCGGGTGGCCCTCGGCTCGGACGTCGTGCGGGGCGACGTCACGCGCGCGGACGTGGCCGCGGTGGTGGCCGCGGTGCTCGACGTCCCGACCAGCATCGGGAAGCAGTGGAACCTGGTCAACGGCGACGTCCCCGTCGGCGAGGCCGTCCGGTCCGCCCACTGACGGGTGTCGAGGCGTTCGGCGAACGACTACTCGTCGTCGGCGAGCGAGGAGTAGGCGACCACACCGCGCCGCATGGCCTGGATCATCTCGCGCGCCGTCTCACGCAGCGGGGTGGGACCGGCCGCGTCGGCGACCTGGCCACCGAGGTCGAGCAGCTGCTTCATCCAGCGCACGAAGTCGCCCGCTGCGAGGTCGCTGGCCACCAGGACGTCGTCGAGCGCGTCCCCCTCGGCCCACCGGTAGGCGACCCAGGCGAAGCCGAGGTCGGGCTGGCGCAGGAAGTCGAGCTTGTGGTCGCGCTCGAGGGCGTCCAGGCTCCCCCACAGCCTCACCATCTCGCCGATCACCTCGCGCACGCCGCCGCCGGGGATCCGGGGCGCCGAAGCGTCGTCCGGGCGGCGGGCCTCGAACACGAGCACCGAGAGAGCGGCCGCCAGACCGGAGGGCGACAGGTCGTCCCAGAGGCCGAGCCGCATGGACTCGGCCGCGAGCAGGTCCATCTCGGAGTAGAGACGACGCAGCCGAGCGCCGCGCTCGGTGACGCGAACGTCGGCGTCCTCGGTGAGGTAGTCCAGCGCGGTGAGCACGTCGCACACCCGGTCGAACTGCCGCGCGACGGTGTTGGTGCGCTGCTCGACGCGCCGCTTGAGCGTCTGGGCGTCGCGGTCGAGCTTGAAGTACCGCTCGGCCCATCGCGCGTGGTCCTCGCGGTCGGGGCAGTCGTGGCACGGGTGGGCCTTGAGCTCGGTGCGCAGTCGCGCGACCTCGTCGTCGACCTGGGTGCGTACCCGGTCGCCGCGGTCGGCGCGGTCGCCGCGGCCCGGGGGCGGCGGGGTCAGGTCGTGGGTGCGTGAGCGCAGGGCCGAGGCGAGGTCGCGGCGCATCTGCGGGTTGCGGCCGTTGAAGTTCTTCGGGATGCGCAGCCGGGCCAGGGCCGTCACCGGGGTCGGGAAGTCGATCATCGCCAGGCGACGCGCCTGACGATCGGCGGTGACGACGTACGGTCGGGGGCCCTCCGCGGACCAGCCCGGGTCGACGACGACCGCGAGGCCGGCGAACTTGCCGGTCGGCACCTCGATCACGTCGCCGGGGCGTAGCGCCCGCAACGACTCGATCGCCTCCTCGCGCCGGTCGGCCCGCCGCGCCCGGCTCGCGTTCTTCTCCGTCTCGCCGATGCGCCGGCGCAGGTCGGCGTACTGCATGAAGTCGCCACGCTCGCACGTCGCGGCCTCGCGGTAGCCGGCCAACGCCTCCTCGCTCTTGCGCAGCTGCCGCGCGAGCCCGACGACCGCCTTGTCGGCCTGGAACTGGGCGAAGGACTGCTCGAGCAGCTCGCGGGCCCGCTCGCGCCCGAACTGGTGCACGAGGTTGACCGCCATGTTGTACGACGGGCGGAACGACGACCGGAGCGGATAGGTGCGGGTGGAGGCCAGTCCCGCCAGCTCGCGCGGGTTCATGCCGGGCTGCCACAGCACGACGCCGTGCCCCTCGACGTCGAGGCCGCGGCGGCCGGCCCGGCCCGTCAGCTGGGTGTACTCCCCCGGCGTGATGTCGGCGTGGGTCTCGCCGTTCCACTTGCTCAGCTTCTCGATCACGACCGTGCGAGCGGGCATGTTGATGCCGAGCGCGAGGGTCTCGGTCGCGAAGACGACCTTGCACAGCCCCCGCGCGAACAGCTCCTCGACGCATTGCTTGAACGCGGGCAGCATGCCGGCGTGGTGGGCCGCCACACCGCGGGTCAGGCCGTCGAGGAAGTCGTGGTAGCCCAGGACGTGCAGGTCCTGCTCGGGCAGGTCGCTGCAGGCCTCCTCGACGTAGGCGTAGATCGCGTCGCGCTCCTTGGGCGTCGTCAGGCGCACCCCGGCATTGAGGCACTGGGTGACCGCGGCGTCGCAGCCGACCCGGCTGAAAACGAACATGATCGCCGGGAGCAGGCCGTCGCGGTCGAGGCGGTCGATGACGTCGGGGCGGCTGGGGATCCAGACCCGCCGGCCGTTGCCGACGTTGCGTTGCCCGGCCGTCGGGGCGCCCTTCGCGCCGGCCTGGGAGCGACCCCGCGGGCTGCGGCGGTCGCGGATGCGGGTGCTCGCCCAGTCGTCGCGCGCGATCTTGACCAGCTCGTCGTTGACCGGAGCGCCCTCCTTGACGAAGCCCGCGGCGGCGTCGACGTCGGAGGAGGCGAACAGGTCGAGCAGCCGCCGCCCGACCATGACGTGCTGGTAGAGCGGCACCGGACGACGCTCCTCCACGATCGTGGTGGTGTCGCCGCGCACGGTCTCGAGCCACTCGCCGAACTCCTCGGCGTTGGAGACCGTGGCCGACAGGGAGACCAGCGCGACCGACTCGGGCAGGTGGATGATCACCTCCTCCCACACGGCCCCCCGGGAGCGGTCGGCGAGGTAGTGCACCTCGTCCATGACGACGAACCCGAGGCCGAGGAGGGTGCGCGAGCCGGCGTACAGCATGTTGCGCAGCACCTCGGTGGTCATCACGACGACCGGCGCCTCGCCGTTGACGACGTTGTCGCCGGTCAGGAGGCCGACCTGGTCCGCCCCGTAGCGGGCGACCAGGTCGTGGTACTTCTGGTTGGACAGCGCCTTGATCGGCGTCGTGTAGAACGCCTTGAGTCCTGTCGTGAGGGCGAGGTGGATCGCGAACTCGCCGACGATCGTCTTGCCCGAACCGGTCGGGGCCGCCACCAGGACGCCTCGGCCCTCCTCGATGGCCTGGCAGCCGCGCACCTGGAAGTCGTCGAGCGCGAAGTCGTAGAGCGCGCGGAAGTCGCGCAGGACGGGGTGCTTGCGGGCCTTGCGGTAGTCGGCGTACCGCTCGGACGGGCTGAGGTCGTCCGCGGCGCTGCTCATGGCGTCCAACCTACGTGAGCACCGTCAACGCCCCGGGCGCGCACTCCACGGTCAGTGGGAGCGCGCCGAACCGCTCGCCGTCGGCGTACGAGACGATGCCGGGCGCCGCGACGGTCACCCGACGGACCCGGTGGTGCTCGTACTGCGGGTGGGTGGTGTGGGTGCCCTTGAAGAGCTTGGGATAGGTCCGCACCAGGCCGGCCTTGGTCATCGGCTTGATGATCACCACGTCGAGCATGCCGTCGTCGAGGACCGCACCCTCGGTGATGCGCAGCCCGCCGCCGAAGGACGGGCCGTTCCCGACGGCGACCAGCATCGCCTCGAGGGTGCGGCTGCGGCCGTCGAGGTCGAGCGTGTACGGGATCGGTCGGAACGTGCGCAGCTCGGCGAGCGTGGCGATGTTGTAGCGCATCTGCCCCCTGGGCCAGGTCATCGCGTTGGCCCGTTCGTTCACGATCGCGTCGAAGCCGGCGGCCAGGACCGTGACGAAGTGCTGGGTGCCGCTGCGCGCCAGGTCGACGGTGCGGGTGCGGCCGGCGAGCACCACGTCGGCGGCGGCTGCGGGATCCTTGCGGGGCACGCCGAAGTAGCGTGCCACGTCGTTGCCGGTGCCGGCCGGGATCAGGCCGAGCGGTACGCCGGTGCCGGCGACCGCCTGCACCGCGAGGTGGGCCATCCCGTCGCCACCGACGACGACCAGCGCGTCCACGCCGTCGGCCACGGCCTGGTGTGCCAGGTCCTGGGCCTCGCCGGCGTCGCGGCCGGCGAGGTTGCGCACGGAGTGGCCGGCGCCGCGCAGGCGAGCGAGCGCCACGTCGCGGAACCGGGCACCCCGGCCCTTGCCTGCGGTCGGGTTCGTCAGCAGCGCGATGTCGCGGTCGGTCACGCCGGCGAGACTAGTGGTGATCGAGCGCCGAGGAGGCCCGCTAACGCTTTTCGACGCCGATGCGCAGCAGCACCGAGTAGCGCTCCACCGAGGCACCGACGGCGAGCGCCAGTCGGCCCACGGCCTCCAGGACCAGGTCGGCCGTGAACGACGTGCCGGGCACGGCCAGGGTGAGTCGCCCGTCGCGGCTGACCGTCAGCACCTGGCCGTGACGCCAGGCCTGGTGCGCGTCGTGGCGCACGGACTCGGTGGCGACCGCGACGGGGTACGCCGGGTCGACCGCCAGCAGGTCGCACGGCAGCGGGTCGTGGCCGGACCCCGTCAGGTGGCCCGCGACCGCGTGGCCCCGGCGCACCCCGCTCTCGGCGGCCCACGTCACGTCGGACTCCCCGAGCCACTCCGGCAGGTCGAACGGGTCGACCGGGTCGAGGCTCTCGGCGGGCTTCACAGCGGCGAGGGCTGGTCGGGGTCGAGGTCGGCGTACGGGCGCCGCTCGGCCTTGCGGCGGTCGTGGACGCGCGCGATCACCTCGGAGATGAAGTACAGCAGGACCATCGGGACGGCCATGAACGTCATCGTGAACGGGTCCGTCGAGGGGGTGGCGACCGCCGCGAAGACGAAGATGCCGACGATGATCCACGGCCGGTAGGCCCCCAGCGCCTTGCCGGAGACCACACCCGCGAGGTTGAGCATCACGACGAAGACCGGGATCTCGAAGGCCAGCCCGAACACCAGCAGGGTGCGGGTGAAGAACTGGAGGTACTCGCTGAACTCCACCAGGTTGGTGATGCCGGGCGGGTTGAGCCCGATCAGCACCTCGAGTCCCTTGGGCAAGGTGACGTAGCCGAGCACGATGCCGACCAGGAACAGTGGCGCGGCGACCGAGACGAAGGTGATCGACCAGCGCTTCTCGTTCGGGTGGAGCCCGGGGAGGATGAACGCCCAGATCTGGTAGAGCCAGACCGGGCTGGTGCCGATCAGCGCCGCGAAGCCGCAGAGCTTGAGGTAGAGCATCAGGCCGCCGCCGGCGCCGTTGGTCGTCGCGAGGCTCGAGCCCTCGGGCAGCGCCTTCTGGGCGTGCTCGTAGGGTCCGTAGACCAGGTCGTAGAGCGGGTCGAAGAAGAACAGCGCGGCGATCAGGCTGAGGAGCAGGATCAGGGCGACCCGCAGGATGCGGGCGCGCAGCTCTCGCAGGTGGTCCGACAGGGCCATCCGCCCGTCGGGGCCGACGGGGTGGACGGGTCGGATGGAGAAGAGTCGGAGGATCCCTCGAACGGCCACGGGCGGTCAGGTGAGGGGCGGCGTTCAGCCGTTGTGCTGGTCGGTCTGGCGGTCCTGGGCGGTGGGGAGGTCCTGGGACGGCTGAGCCGGCTGGGACGGCGGGGGCAGCTCGGAGGCCGCCGGGGGCGGCGTCGCGGACTTCTCGTCGTCCTCACGCAGGCCCTTGGTCTCGGCCTTGAAGATGCGCAGCGCCTGACCGGTGCTACGGGCGAGGTCGGGCAGCTTGGCGGCACCGAAGACCAGGATCACGATCGCCAGGATCACGAGCCATTCGGCGCCCTGGGGCATTCCAATCAAGGGGTAGAGCATCGGGTCCTCATCCGTCGGTGTCGGTTGTCGTCATCGTACGCCCGCTCACTCGTAGAGGCTGAGCGTGTCGCGCGCACGGCGCGTGAACGCCTGGTCGAGCTCGGGTGGACTGAGCACGTGGGCGTGCGGCGCCAACCGCAGCAGCAGCCGCTGGAGCCACCGTTCGTCGGCGACGAGCAGGTCGACGTCGAGTGCGCCGCCGCGCCGGGTGCGCACGTCCTCCACCGGGTAGTACTCGACGATCCAGCGGGCCTCGCGATCGACGCGCAGCGTCACCGGCGTGGTGTCGTCGGCGCGCCGGAACAGGCCGTCGGACAGGTCGCGTGGCGGTTCGGGCTCGGTGGTCACGGGGGTGTCCAGCACCGTCGCCTCGTCGATCCGGTCGAGGCGGAAGAGTCGTGGTGCCTCGGCACTGTGGCACCAGGCATCGAGGTAGGTGAACCCGTGCGCCGACACCAGGCCGCGGGGGTCGACCACGCGCTCGGACTGCTCGTCACGCGAGGGGACGAAGTAGGACAACCGCACCTGACGGCGCCGCGCGACCGCGTCGCGCAGGTCGCCCTCGAGCCGTGCGAGGTCGAGCCGGTCGGGGTGGTCCTCGCCGGGGTCGATCTGCTGGGCGGCCGAGCCCTCGGCGGCGGCCGCCTCGAGCTTGGCCAGCGCCCGGTCGACGATCTCGCGAGTCTCTTCGCTGGCGGTGCTGCGCAGCGCCCGCAGGGCGACGATGATCGCCGTGGCCTCGGTGGGCGTGAGGCGCAGCGGCCGGGAGAGGTAGTCGGCGTTGGACACCCGGATGACGCCGTCGGCCTCCGGGCCCTCGAGGGCGTCCAGGTCGACGTCGATGAGGTCGTCGGGGTAGCCGCCGGGCAGCCCGCACATCAGCAGCACCTTGAGGTCGCCGAGCACCTGCTCCGGCGCGATCCCGAGCGCGCCGGCGGCCTCGTCGAGGCGCACCTCGCCGTGGCTGTGCAGGAACGGCACCAACGTCAGCAGCCGGGCCACCTGGTCCTTGGCCCCGCTGGGCGCGGGCGCGCTCACGAGGCCTCCGCCACGACCGCGCGGAGCCGACGGACGACCTCGTCACGCAAGGAGGCGGGCTCCTCGACGTACACGTCGGGACCGTAGCCGAGCACCTCGTCGGCCACTCCTGGCCCGGACCGGCTGATCGTCACGCGGTCCCAGCCGGTGCGGTCGTCGGGCCCGGTCACGCCGGGCTCGGTGCTCTCGGCGTCGCGGCGCAGCGCGAGGCCGGAGCCGGCCCGCACCAGGAGGACGGCCCGGGTGAGCGTCGGCTGGGGCGCCAGGCGCATGGTGGTGGCGCGGACGTCGGTACCGGGCGGGATGTCGAACGAGCCGGGCGCACCGGTCCTGCGAGCCTCGCCCTGCACCCGCGAGAGGCGGAAGACCCGCTCCTCGTCGCGGTCGGTGTCCCTGCCCACGACGTACCAGCGCCCGGAGTAGCGCACGACGCCCCACGGCTCGAGGTGGCGGGTGGTGGAGGTGGTCGCGCCGGCGCGGCGGTAGTCGAACTCGACCGGGGTGCGCTCCTGGGTGGCCTCCCAGAAGACGTCGAACGACGGCTCGTCGGCGCTCAGCCGCGGCTGAGCGATGTCGAGGGCGCCCACGTCGAGCGGCAGGCCGAGCGCCGTGAGCTTGCGGACGGCCTCGGTGGTGGCTTCGGCCAGGCGGGCGTGCTCCCAGACGCGGGTGGCGAGGCCGATCACGGCGGCCTCGTCGGCGGTCAGGGAGACGTCGGGCAGCGCGAACTCGTCGGGCCGGATGCGGTAGCCCGGCTCGTCGTCGAAGTACGCGTCCATGTTGCCGACCTCGATCGGCACGCCCAGGCTGCGCAGCTCCTCCTTGTCGCGCTCGAACATCTTCTCGAACGCCTCGGTGCTGGAGTCGGGGTAGAGGATCGCCCGGATCCGGTCCTTGGAGACGTAGTGGCGCTGGACCAGCAGCATGATGAGCAGGTTGAGCAGTCGCTCGCTCTTGTGCACCGCCATGCTGCTGATCCTCGCGTGTCCGAGCCGGTGGGTGCTACTGCTGGGCCGGCTGCGCGTCGACGATGTCGAGCACGAAGTAGAGCGTGCTGTTCGCTGGGATGCCGGGCTGCTCCTGGGCGCCGTAGCCCAGGTCCGCGGGGATCTGCAGCAGCACCCGGCTGCCGACCTTGAGCCCGTCGAGCCCGTAGATCCACCCCTGCACGAGGCTGTTCAGCGGCCGGACCAGCGGCTCCTTGGAGAAGCTCTCGTCGAACGGCTTCTTCGCGCCGTAGACCATGCCGAGGTAGTTGGCCGTGATGGTGGAGTCGGGGGTCACCGTCGCGCCGGTGCCCTTCTTCACGACGGTGCGCAGCAGGTCGCCGCCGTCCTCGGGCTTGGGCAGGCCCTTGAAGTCGAGGGAGACCGGCTTGCCGTCCTTCTCCACGATCTTGGGCATCTGGCTCGACGGGACGTCCTTGGGCGTGGGCGGGGTGAACTCGCCCATCAGGTCGACCACGAGCAGCACGGTGTCGGTCGGCGCGATGCCGATCGAGGTGTTGCCGGCCTCGCCGAAGGCGTCGGCGCCGGTGGCCGTCACGGCGACACGCGAGCCGAGCTTCTGGCCGAGGACGGCGTCCTTGAAGACCGGGGCGAGCTGGTCGTTCGCGGTGACGGTCTCCTCCTGCCCACCGTCGTCGTAGCTGCTGTAGGCCTGCTTCTGGGTGTAGCCGTTGCCGATCCAGAGGTTGACCTGGACCTGGTCACCATCCTCGATCGTGTCGCCGTCACCCTCGGTGACCACCGTGGTCTCGGTCTTGTCGACGTCGAGCTTGCCGTCCCACTTCACCTCGGGGGCGCTGCCGATGTCGCCGGTGATCGTGATGCCATGGACGGTCCCGGCCGCGTCGCCGCCTCCCCCGTCGGAGGAGTCGTCGGAGCCGCAGGCCACCAGCGTGGTCGCCAGGACCAGCGGCAGCAGGGCGGCGGGGAGGCGTCGGAGACGTCGAGACACAGAATCAGCCTTCACATGAGACTCGGTGGGACCTGACACAGCGCGGCACACACTAGCCCCCGACCCTGAGTGGAGCCTGATCGCGGTCCGCGGGTCGGCGATCCCTGCGGTTTGGTCACCAACGGCAGCCCGGCGAGCCGATCTGTTGTCGTTGGTGACCAAACGACGTAGGGCTGGCGGGGTCACATCCCGTCGATCAGGCGCTGGACCCGCTCGTCGTGGGCACGGAACGGGTCTTTGCACAGCACGGTCCGTTGGGCCTGGTCGTTCAGCTTGAGGTGCACCCAGTCGACGGTGAAGTCGCGCCGGCGCTCCTGGGCGCGGCGGATGAACTCCCCGCGCAGACGTGCCCGGGTGGTCTGCGGCGGCACCGACTTGGCCTCGAAGATCTTCAGGTCGGTCGTCACGCGGGCGACCTTCCCGCGCTTCTCGAGCAGGTAGTAGAGGCCGCGACCCCGGTGGATGTCGTGGTAGGCCAGGTCGAGCTGGGCGATGCGGGGGTGGCCCAGCGGCAGCCCGTGCTTGGCGCGGTACTGCTCGATGAGCTTCCACTTGATCACCCAGTCGATCTCGCGGTCGACCAGGCCGAGGTCGTCGGACTCGACTGCCTTGAGACCGCGCTCCCAGAGGTCCAGCGCCTGCTCGATGAGGGGGGTGCTGATCTCGCGCCGGTCGACGAAGTCGCGCGCCTTGCTGAGGTACTCCTGCTGGATGTCCAGAGCGCTCGCCTCGCGCCCGTTGGCGAGCCGGATCTTGCGGCGGCCGGTGACGTCGTGGGAGATCTCCCGGATCGCGCGGATCGGGTTCTCCATCGTGAGGTCGCGCATCACCACGCCCTCCTCGATCATGCGGAGGACCAGGTCGCAGCTCGCGACCTTCAGCATCGTCGTGGTCTCACTCATGTTCGAGTCGCCGACGATCACGTGCAGGCGGCGGTACTTCTCGGCGTCCGCATGCGGCTCGTCGCGCGTGTTGATGATCGGACGCGAGCGGGTCGTCGCGCTGCTGACGCCCTCCCAGATGTGCTCGGCACGCTGCGAGACGCTGTAGCTGGCGCCGCGTGGCGTCTGGGTGATCTTGCCCGCCCCGACGATGATCTGGCGCGTCACGAGGAACGGGATCAAGACGTCCGCCAGGCGGGAGAACTCCCCCGCCCGATCCACCAGGTAGTTCTCGTGGCAACCGTAGGAGTTGCCGGCCGAGTCGGTGTTGTTCTTGAACAGGTAGATCTCCCCCGCGATGCCTTCATCGTGCAGGCGCTGCTCGGCGTCGAGGAGCAGACCCTCGAGGACCCGCTCCCCCGCCTTGTCGTGGGTCACGAGCTCCACGATGTCGTCGCACTCGGGTGTGGCGTACTCGGGGTGGCTGCCCACGTCGAGGTAGAGACGGGCCCCGTTGCGCAGGAAGACGTTGCTGCTTCGCCCCCAGCTCACGACCTTGCGGAACAGGTAACGCGCCACCTCGTCCGGGCTCAGGCGGCGCTGTCCCTTGAACGTGCACGTCACGCCGTACTCGTTCTCGATCCCGAAGATCCGCCGGTCCACGGGCTCAGCCTAGGCGCAGGCTGGTCGCCAGCGGGGCGTTGTCCGCGTGTGGCGGCAAGCCCGCGTGGTTGCGGTTTGGTCACCAACCACGTGGATAGGCGGCGTCTCAGGCGCTCCGGGACCAGTCCATGAGGCCGGTCTGACGCCGCCAACGGTTCATGATCCGCTCCCGGCCAGCTTCGGAGTACAGCGAGTTCTCGACGAGACGGCGCCAGCGCGCGAGCCGGCGCGGAACGTGGGCGCGGCCCAGGGCGCGGTCGATCTCGTGCATGACGACGGCTGGGTGGTTGAGCAGGTCGTCGAGCGCGTAGCCGCACCGGACGTACGGCGAACCGGCCCACGCCCGCTCGCGCCGCATGTCGACCCGGTGCTGGTGCTTGTCCCGGTGGTGCTCCCCGTCGTACTCATGCGCACGGTCGGTGCCGGTCACGAGCAGGTCGACCCGGCCGATCGCTGTGCCCTTGTCGTCGAAGAGCTCGACCTGCGGCTCGACCGCGACGTCGATCGCCTCGTGGAACAGACGTAACACCGATTCGCCTGGGGACTCGCTCTTGGGATTGGCGAGGAGGTACGCCGCTCGAAGCACCCGCACGCCGGGGCGCCCACTGTTGAGGACCGCCTCCATGCGGGTCGGGTCCACGTCGCCCTTCCGCAGGGCGGAGTCGAGGACGACCACGAGGTCCAAGGCACCGAAGTCTCGGGCCATCCGAAGCAGGATCTCCTCGGCGGCCTCGACGGGGAGCCCGCGGCGCTTCGCCGGGTCACGGGGTCGCACGAGCCGAGAGCAGATGAGGCCGTGGCGCCGAGGCCGGCGGTCCTTCTGGTCGACCGCGACGAAGACCGGGACCTGGTCGGGGAGCTTCGGCAGACGCCAGCCACGCAGCCGCGCTCCGGTGACGTGGGTGTAGACCGCCGACTTGGGTAGGAGGAGCAGGTAGGCCTTCAGCTCTCGGACGAGCTGCTCTTGTTCGGTGACGTCCTCGCGCAGGCGCAGGTAGAGCCCGTGGCTCACTCGCTGGTGGCCCACGAGACGCACCTGTCCGCGGATCGGCTTGTCATCGTCGTCCTTCGTCACCATGCACTGCAGCGTGCGCACCGGCAACCGGGACCAAACCGGCGCAACTGGCAGCTGTGGATGACACCGCGACGACTGCCCCGGCGGTTTGGTCACCAACGACAGGGACCGAGCCCCGATGGATGTCGTTGGTGACCAAACGGCGGAAGACCGGCCTCAGGAGATCGGCGGGGCCACCGGCGGGTCGTCGCTACCGGACGACGCCGCGGGGTCTGCGGGCTCCGCGGGCGGCTCGGGGGCTGATGCGGTGGGCCCGCGCTCGCCGAGGAGCTCCTCGAGGCGCGCTGGACGCACCCGGCTGAACTTGCGCGGCTGGCTGCGCGTGCGGTCGAGGACGGCGACCTCGAGGTCGTCGACGGGGATCGCCCGGTCCTCCGCGTCAGCGGTGTGCCCGAGGGCAGCGACCGCGAGTCGTAGCGCCTCGTCGAGCGACGCGTTCGCGGCATACCGCTCCTTCAGGTACGACGCCACCACGTCGGCTGCGCCGCCCATCACGGCGAAGCCGTGCTCGTCGGCCACCTGACCGTCGTAGGTCAGCCGGTAGAGCTGGTCGTCAGCAGCGTCGTCGCCGATCTCGGCGACGAACAGCTCGACCTCGTAAGGCTTCTCACCGCCGCTGGAGAAGATCGTGCCCAGCGTCTGCGCGTAGGCGTTGGCCAGCCCACGACCGGTGACGTCGCGCCGGTCGTAGGCGTAGCCGCGCATGTCGGCCAGGCGCACGCCGGCGATCCGCAGGTTCTCGAACTCGTTGTAGCGGCCGACCGCGGCGAACGCGATCCGGTCGTAGATCTCCGAGACCTTGTGCAGGGCCTGCGAGGGGTTCTCGGAGACGAACAGGATGCCGTCGGCGTACTGCACCGCCACGACCGAGCGGCCGCGCGCGATGCCCTTGCGCGCGAAGTCGGCGCGGTCCTTCATCAGCTGCTCGGGCGAGACGTAGAAGGGCATGCTCATCGGGTCACGCACCTTCCGTGGTCGTGGCGTTCAGGGGGGCGTGCGGGCCGTCGGGACTGCTCATCCGGCCGGCGATCACCCGGTCTGCGATCGCGGCCACCTCGCTGTCCGGCATCCGACGCCCACCGTCGGCGGTCATCACCTGGACGACGGGGAAGATGCGACGCGTCACATCGGGGCCGCCTGTGGCCGAGTCGTCGTCGGCGGCGTCGTAGAGCGCCTCCACGACCGCCTGCACGGTCTGCTCGGCGGTGAAGTCGGATCGGTAGAGCTTCTTCAGCGCCCCCCGCGCGAACAGCGAGCCCGAACCGACCGAGTGGAAGGCCGTCTCCTCGTAGCGCCCGCCGGTGACGTCGTAGCTGAAGATCCGGCCCTGGTCGGCGGCGAGGTCGAATCCCGCGAAGAGAGGTACGACGGCCAGCCCCTGCATCGCCATCCCGAGGTTGGAGCGGATCAGTGCGGCGAGCCGGTTGGCCTTGCCGTCCATCGACAGCGTGCTGCCCTCGATCTTCTCGTAGTGCTCGAGCTCGGTCTGGAACAGCCGCACCATCTCCACCGCGAGACCCGCGGAGCCGGCGATGCCGACGGCGGAGAACTCATCGGCCGGGAAGACCTTCTCGATGTCGCGCTGGGCGATGATGTTGCCCATCGTGGCTCGCCGGTCACCGGCCATCACCACGCCACCAGGGAAGGTGGCGGCGACGATCGTGGTGCCGTGCGGCGCGAGGTCGCCGGCCTGGCCCTGGGGTACGGCGCGGCGGCCGGGCAGCAGGTCGGGCGCCTGCTCGGCGAGGAAGTCGGAGAACGACGAGGAGCCCGGCTGCAGGAACGCGGCCGGGAGGCGGGGGTCGCTCAAGGCCTACTCCCCGCCCTTCTGGATGAACGACTTCACGAAGTCCTCGGCGTTGGTCTCCAAGACGTCGTCGATCTCGTCGAGGATGTCGTCGACGTCGCTGTCGAGCGCCTCCTTGCGCTCGGCGACGTCGGTCTCAGGGGCGGTCTCGACGACCGCCTCGGACTCAGACGACTTGCGCGGCTGCTTCTGCTCCTGTGCCATGCGTCCAACCTATCCACTCAGCGGGTGAGAGCGGTGAACAACTCCTCCGCCGTCTCACAGCGGTCGAGGAGCGCGCCCACGTGGGCCTTGCTGCCGCGCAGCGGATCGATCGTCGGGACCCGCTGCAGCGACTCACGCCCGGGCAGGTCGAAGATCACCGAGTCCCAGGACGCCGCGGCCACGTGGTCGGCGTACTTCTCCAGGCACCGGCCACGGAAGTAGGCGCGCGTCTCCTCCGGCGGGTCGTGCATCGCCGAGTCGACCGCGACGTCGTCCAGGAGTCGCTCGATGCGACCCCCGGCCACGAGCCGGTGGTAGAGGCCCTTCTCGGGCCGGATGTCGGAGTACTGGTAGTCGATGACCTGCAGCTTCGCGTCGTCCCAGGCGAGCCCGTCGCGCTGGCGGTACTGCTCGATGAGCTTGAGCTTCGCCACCCAGTCGAGCTCGCGTGCGCACAGCATCGGGTCGCGTTCGAGCCGATCGAGGACGGATTCCCACCGCGCGAGCACGTCGAGGGTCTGCGGGTCGGCGTCGGAGCCGTAGCGGTCCTCGACGTACTTCTTCGCCAGGTCGAGGTACTCCAGCTGCAGCTGGATCCCGGTCAGCTGGCGCCCGTCGGTGAGCGTGACCAGGTGGCGCAGCGTCGGGTCGTGGGAGATCGCCCGCAGGCCGGCGACCGAGCCGTCGACGGTGAGGTCGGTGCTGATGAACCGGTCCTCGATCATCGCCAGCACCAGGGACGTGGTGCCGACCTTGAGGTACGTCGCGACCTCGGAGAGGTTGGCGTCGCCGATGATCACGTGCAGACGGCGGTACTTCTCGGGGTCGGCGTGCGGCTCGTCGCGGGTGTTGATGATCGGTCGCTT
>NZ_JANINT010000286.1:15714-22309 GCF_024509035.1 Nocardioides sp.
GACCTCGACCTCGAAGAAGTCGGCACGCTGGCTGATCTGGAAGCCGTGCTCGCGGCCGTCCTGACCCATCCCCACGCGGCCGGCGCCGCAGATGACCTGACGGCTGACGAAGAACGGCGTGAGGTGGCGCACGATGTCGCCGAACGGTGTCGAGCGCCGCATCAGGTAGTTCTCGTGGGCGCCGTACGACGCCCCCTTGTTGTCGGTGTTGTTCTTGTAGAGCACGATCTGGGGGCCGCCGGGGAGCTGCGCGGCGCGGCGGGCGGCGTCGAGCATCACCTGCTCCCCCGCCTTGTCCCAGCGGACGATGTCGAGGGGTGTGATCACCTCGGGCGTGGAGTACTCGGGATGGGCGTGATCGACGTACAACCGGGCCCCGTTGGTGAGGATCACGTTGGCCAGACCCATGTCCTCGTCGGTCAGCTGGGTCGGGTCGGCGACCTGGCGCGACATGTCGAACCCACGGGCGTCGCGCAGAGGCGACTCCTCCTCGAAGTCCCACCGGGCGCGGCGGGCCTTGACGGTCGAGGAGGCGTAGGCGTTGACGACCTGCGAGGAGGCGACCATCGGATTGGCGAGAGGCTGGCCCTGGACGGCGATGCCGTACTCGACCTCGGTCCCCATGACCCGACGCACGCTCATGCTTCGAGCCTACGCGAGTGGAACACGTCCTACTCTCGAGGGCATGGGCTTCTGGACCGAACGCGTCGTCCCGCACCTGGCCGATCGATCGCTGTCGATACCGGAGGTGAGCCGGCTGCGCGAGGTGGCGGCCTCGGGGCTCCGCGGCCGGGTCCTGGAGATCGGCTTCGGCAGCGGGCTGAATGTGGCGTACTACCCCGCTGAAGTGCGTCAGGTCGACGCCGTCGAGCCGTCCGACGTCGCGTGGGAGATCTCGGCGCGGCGACGCGCTCGGTCCGCCGTGCCGATCGAGCGCACCGGGTTGGACGGGCAGCGGTTGGCCGCGGCCGACGGCCAGTACGACGCGGTGCTCTCCACCTTCACCCTGTGCACGATCCCCGACGTCGAGCGCGCGTTGAGAGAGGTACGGCGGGTGCTGCGTGCGGACGGGGTGTTCCACTTCCTGGAACACGGGTTGGCCCCCGACCGCCGGGTGGCGCGCTGGCAGCACCGTCTGAACCCGTGGCAGCGGCGGCTGGCGGGGGGTTGCCACCTCGACCGCGACATCCCCCGGTTGGTCGGGTCGCACCTGCAGGTGGACTCGGTGGACGCCGCCCACCTGGCGGGCCCTGCGGTGATCAGGCCGTGGACCCACGGCTTCGTCGGAACGGCGAGGCGGACGTGAGCGAGGACCGCTCGGCCCGGGCGGTCGCGTCGGCCGAGGCACTCGGACTGGCGTACACGCTCACCCGCCACGGACCGGTTCGCTCCTTGGCGGAGGCTGCCACGGCGCGCGGCGTCGAGCCGCGCCAGATCATCAAGACGATGGTGGTGCGGGTCCGTGAGGGCGATCACCGGTTCGTCCTGGTGCCTGGCGACCGCGAGATCGCCTGGCCCAAGCTGCGGGCGCTCCTGGGCGTCAACCGGGTCTCGATGCCCAGCGCGGAGGCGGCGTACGGCGTGACCGGCTACGTCCGCGGCACGATCACCCCGCTCGGCAGCGCCACGGCGCTGCCGGTCATCGCCGACTCCTCGATCAGCGGCGCCGTCAGCATCGGTGCGGGCGCGCCCGGGGTCGCGCTGAGCGTGGACGCCGCCGCGCTGATCGCCGCGCTCGACGCGACGGTCGCCGACGTCACGGACGTCACGGACGTCACGGACGCAGGGCGAGCCGGAACCTAGGTCCGCCCCACTCCGAGGCGGCGTCAGCCGCCGGGTCCGCTGAAGCCGCTGTCGCGATGGATCATCGCCTGGTTGGTCGCCCGTCCGCGGGCGCTCTCGGCGCCGGCATCCGGCCGTCCCGGACGGCCCTTGGCCCGACCGCTGGACCACCACGCGAGCCCGAACAGAACGACGGCGACCGCGAGAACGATGAGCCAGAACATCACGACGACTCCCCCGAGTTGGTGGGACAGGGTGACCCTGTCTTATGGGTCGACCGTACGCGTCCCGGCCGCGGTTCGCCACGTTCCCCGCGGCGGTGCCGTACGTCGTTTGGTCACCAACGACATCGTGGGAGCGATCCCAGATGCCGTTGGTGACCAAACCGCAGCACCGCCGAGCTCGCGCGCCGGCGGGGTCCGGGGTGGTGCGGAGCTGTCAGAGGTACTGACCGGTGTTGGAGACCGTGTCGATCGACCGCCCCGGCTCGGTGCCCTGCTTGCCGGTGATGAGCGTGCGGATGAACACGATCCGCTCGCCCTTCTTGCCGGAGATGCGGGCCCAGTCGTCGGGGTTGGTGGTGTTGGGCAGGTCCTCGTTCTCCTTGAACTCGTCGACGCACGCCTGCAGCAGGTGCGAGACCCGCAGGCCCCGCTGGTCGTGGTCGAGGAAGTCCTTGATGGCCATCTTCTTGGCGCGGTCGACGATGTTCTGGATCATCGCCCCGGAGTTGAAGTCCTTGAAGTACAGGACCTCCTTGTCACCGTTGGCGTAGGTGACCTCGAGGAACCGGTTCTCCTCGGTCTCGGTGTACATCCGCTCGACGGTCGCCTGGATCATCGCGGCCACGCACGCCTCACGGTCGCCCCCGAACTCGGCGAGGTCGTCGGCGTGCAACGGCAGGCTCGTGGTGAGGTACTTGCTGAAGATGTCCCTGGCCGATTCGGCGTCGGGGCGCTCGATCTTGATCTTCACGTCGAGCCGGCCCGGCCGCAGGATCGCCGGATCGATCATGTCCTCGCGGTTGGACGCACCGATGACGAGCACGTTCTCGAGCAGCTCGACACCGTCGATCTCGCTCAGCAGCTGCGGGACGATCGTGTTCTCGACGTCGGAGGACACGCCGGACCCGCGCGTGCGGAAAAGGGAGTCCATCTCGTCGAAGAAGACGATCACGGGGGTGCCGCCGCTCGCCTTCTCACGGGCGCGCTGGAAGACCAGGCGGATGTGGCGCTCGGTCTCGCCGACGTACTTGTTGAGCAGCTCGGGGCCCTTGATGTTGAGGAAGTACGACTTCCCCTCCTGGCCCGTCTTGGCGGCGACCTTCTTGGCGAGCGAGTTGGCCACAGCCTTGGCGATCAGCGTCTTGCCGCAACCGGGAGGGCCGTAGAGCAGAACGCCCTTCGGCGGCTTGAGCTGGTGCTCCTTGAACAGCTCAGGGTGCAGGTAGGGCAGCTCGACCGCGTCACGGATCTGCTCGATCTGGCCGGACAGGCCACCGATCGACTCATAGGCGATGTCGGGGACCTCTTCGAGGACGAGCTCCTCCACCTCGGACTTCGGCACCTTCTCGTACACGTAGCCGGCCCGGGAGTCGAGCAGCAGCGAGTCGCCGGCGCGGATCATGTCGCCGCGCAGCGGCTCGGCCAGTCGCACCACCCGCTCCTCGTCCGCGTTGGCGATGACCAGGGCCCGCTCGCCGTCGGCAAGAAGCTCCTTGAACATCACCACCTCCCCGACCTCCTCGAAATCGAGGGCCGCGACGACGTTCAGTGCCTCGTTGAGCATGACCTCCTGGCCGCGCTGGAGGCTGTCGAGGTCGACGCTCGGGCTGACGTTGACCCGCAGCTTTCGACCGCCGGTGAACACGTCGATCGAGTCGTCGTCGTTACGCGCGAGGAAGGTGCCGAACCCGGCCGGCGGCTGCGCGAGCCGGTCGACCTCCTCCTTGAGCTTCATGATCTGGTCGCGAGCCTCGCGCAGGGTCTGGGCGAGGCGCTCGTTCTGCGAGGTCAGTCCCGCGAGCGAGCGCTGGGCGTCCGCGAGGCGCAGCTCCAGGCCGCGCGAGCTGCCGGGGCTCTCACTGAGCCGGTGTCGGAGTTCGGAGACCTCGGCCTCCAGGAGCCGGACCTGGCTCGCGAGCTCCTCGGGGCTGCGACCACCCGTGCTGGACACGCCTTCTGATGTCGACATCAGCGCCACCTCCTGTGCCGACGACCCTACCCGCGGTCGGTCAAGACGAAAGCCCTCATTTCGCGGTGTCGATCACGATTTGGTCGCGCGTCGGCCACTTTGCGGGTTGGTCACCAACGACATGAGAGCCGCCCGCGGATCTGTCGTTGGTGACCAAACGGCACCCCGCCGCACCCTCAGGTGAGGTCGCCCGGGTCCTCGGTGGGGACGTCGGTAGGTACGTCTGTGGGTACGCCCGCGGGGCGCGGGCCGGTGTAGTCGGGGCCGTACGCCCCGGGCGCCGGTCGGCGTCGCTTCAGCGGCGGACGCTCACCCGGCGCCATGCGGCGGGCGGTGACCAGGAACGCCGTGTGGCCGATCATCTTGTGGCCAGGACGCACCGCGAGGCCCTCGACGTGCCAGTCGCGCACCAGGGACTCCCAGGCCTGCGGCTCGGTGAACCCGCCGTGCACGCGGACGGTCTCGACGAACCGGGACAGCTGGGTGGTGGTGGCGACGTACGCGCACACGATCCCGCCGGGCCGCAGTGCGTCGGCGGTCGCGTCCAGGCACTCCCAGGGCGCCAGCATGTCCAGGATGACGCGGTCGGCTCGCCGTCCGGAGGCCGGGAGCGCCTCGGCGAGGTCGCCCACCTCCAGTGTCCACGCCGGGTGGGTCTGTCCCTCGGGCGCGCCGAAGAACTGGTTGACGTTGCGGCGCGCGACGTCGGCGAACTCCTCGCGGCGCTCGTAGGAGGTGACGGTCCCGAACGGCCCGACGGCGCGCAGCAGCGAACAGGTCAGCGCGCCCGAACCGACCCCTGCCTCGACGACGTCGGCGCCGGGGAAGATGTCGGCCAGCGCAACGATCTGAGCCGCGTCCTTGGGGTACACGACCGCAGCGCCTCGTGGCATCGAGACCACGAACTCGGAGAGCAGCGGACGGAAGACCAGGTACTCCCCGCCGGCCGACGATGTGACGGTGAAGCCCTCCTCCCGGCCGATGAGCTCGTCGTGGTCGAAGTGCCCACGGTTGGAGAAGAAGCGCTTGCCGACCTCGAGGCAGATGTTGTGGCGGCGGCCCTTGCTGTCGGTGAGCCGCACCCACTCCCCCGCGCGCAGCGGGCCGCGGTGGACACCTGACCAGGCTTCGGGCGGTACGTCGGGGTGCTCGGACACGCCGGAACCCTAGTGGCCCGCGGCCCGGAACGCCCTATCCACGTCGGCGGTGGCCAGCACCCCCACCAGCGAACCGTCGGGCTCAACGAGCAGGTACTCCGCGGCCGGGGTGCGGCTGATCGCCATGACCAGGTCCTCACCGGCCAGGCCGGCAGGCAGCCGAAGGCCCTCCTCCAGGGAGCGCGCAACGGCCGAGACGGCGACCCACGGCTGTCGGTCGGCCGGCGTGGCCTGGACTGCGGCCTCGCTGACGATGCCCTCCGGGGCGCCGCTCGAGGTGACCGTGACGATGCTGCCGGCCTGGGCCTCGTGCGCCCGTCGTACGGCCTCGGCCAAGGGCAGGTCGCTGGGGACGGTGAGCGTACGGCGCGCGAGCTCGCGCGCGACCAGGTGGGGAAGACGGCTGCGCAGCCGAGCGGACGCCATCGCCGCCGTCGAACCGGACCACAAGAACGCCGAGATCACGAACGCGAGGATGTAGTCGACCATGTCCGGGGTAGTGCCGATGAGCTCCTCTTGGAGGAACGGCCAGAACAGGACGGCGGCGGCGGTGAGCCGCCCGCCCCACCCTGCGACGATCGTGCCGCGGTGCATGTTGCCGGTCAGTCCCCACACGGCCGACTTGAGCACCCGGCCGCCGTCGAGCGGCAGGCCGGGCACGAGGTTGAGGATGCCCACCAGAAGGTTGGCGCCGGCGAGGCCCTCGACGGCCATCAGGAGAAGTCCCTCGGGTGTCACCTCCCGTACGCCGAGCGCAATGGCGCCGACCGCCAGCGAGGTGAGGGGGCCGACGACGGCGATGAGGAACTCCTGGCGCGGCTTGCGCGCCTCACCCTCGATCGAGGTCATGCCCCCGAGGAAGTGCAGCGTGATCGAGGTGACCGAGAACCCGTAGCGTCGGGCCATGACCGCGTGGGACGCCTCGTGGAGCAGGACGGAGAGGTAGAGGATCACGGCGAAGGCGAGTCCGGCGAGGTACTTCCAGCCACCCAGCCCGGGCTGAGCCTCGTCGACGGCGGGCGCGACGATCACAGCGATGAGGCCGGCCACCAGGAACCACGAGGACGAGATCAGGACGTCACTGCCGGCGACGGTACCGACCTTGAGCGTGCCCGGGGGACGTGATCGGGGAGCGGAATCGGACACGCATCGAGGCTAGCCGACCCCCCTGTGGCGGCTCCCCTCACGGCGCGGGGTGGACGTTCCGGTGTCGGTGGGCTCACCTAGGGTGAGCCGCATGAGCATGCAGTCCGAGTCGCCCGCGACCCGGATGTCGAGGCCGGTCGACGGAGTCGAGGTGCTGGGCGCCTTGTCGCCGAGCCGCGCCGGCGACTTCTTGAGCTGCCCCTTGCTCTTCCGGTTCCGCACGATCGACAAGCTGCCCGAGCCCTTCTCGCCCGACGCGGTGCGCGGGACGGTGGTGCACAAGGTGCTCGAGGACCTCTTCGACCTCCCCGCCTGCG
>NZ_JANINT010000287.1:0-11205 GCF_024509035.1 Nocardioides sp.
GCAACAACCCGACCTTCGACGGCAAGAACCTCAGCCGCAACCTGCTGGCCGAGCGAGCGCCTCAGCCGGCGGCGTGCGACAAGGTGGGCGAAGGCCCGTGTGGCACGGACACGGGCACCGGTGAGCCGAGCACGGACGGCGGCAGCGGGAACGGCGGCGGAGGTGGCGGCGCCGCGGGCGGCGACGGTGCCGCCGGTCCGGGGGGCGTCGCGGGGCCCGACGACGCTCCGGTGCAGGTCGATCCCGACACCGGTCTGCCGGTCGCCGGTGGTGACACCGTGACCGCGTCCGGTGGCGAAGCGGCCTTCGCCAGCCCCACCGAGCTGGTCGCCGACCGCAGCGTCGACCGGACCACGTTCGGCTGGCTCGCGGTGCTCGAGCTGCTGGCGCTGGTCCTGCTGCCCGGCTTCTTCGTCGCCGCGCTGCGTCGTCGCGGCGGCACGAAGGTCGGGGGACGGCCATGAGGCGCGCCATCGCCCTCGTCCTGCTGGTCGCCGGGCTTGCGGTGCCTGCCGCCGCTGGCGCTCAGCCCGGGGATCTCGACAGGCTCGACCAGCGGGCTGCGCCGCACCCGGAGCGGCAGGCGAAGGGCGGCTTCAGCCAGACCAAGACGCTGACTCGTCGGTTCGTCCAGGCGGATGGGTCGACCTACTCGTTCCCGAGCCACACCGTGACGGTGACGGCGGACGAGACCACGAACCTGCGCGGCCGCCAGCGGATCCTCATCCGTTGGAAGGGCGCGCAGCCCAGCGGCGGACGGGCGAGCAACCCGTACGGCGAGAACGGTCTCAACCAGGAGTACCCGGTCGTGATCCTGCAGTGCCGGGGTCTCGACGACCCGTCGTTGCCGGCGAAGAAGCAGCTGTCGCCGGCGACGTGCTGGACGGCCTCGGTCGCCCAGCGCTCTCAGGTCACGCGGTCCGACAACGAGGCGACCTGGACCCACGACCTCGAGGCCGACGCCGCCGACAAGGCGCGGGTCGGCGGACTCGACCCGTTCCCGACCGCGGAGGAGTGCCCGACCGCGGACATCGCGCCGTACTTCACCCGGCTGACGCCGTTCGTCACCGCCCAGGGCCGGACCTTCGAGGCCTGCGACGCCGGACACATGCCGCCGGAGGCTGCCGTCGGCGCGGCGTTCCCACCCGCCGAGATCGCGGCGTTCACCGACACCGACGGCACGGGGGCGGTGCAGTTCGAGGTTCGGAGCGACGTCGAGAACGAGTCGCTCGGCTGCAGTGACCGGGTCGCCTGCTCGATCGTGGTGATCCCGATCGCCGGGCTCTCGTGCGACCAGCCGTCCAGCCCGATGACGCTCGCCGACCAGGCATGCCGCAAGGGCGGCCGCTTCCCGGCGGGGTCGAGCAACTTCGCCAACGAAGGTGTCGACCAGGCGGTCTCGCCCGCGCTGTGGTGGGCGGCGTCCAACTGGAAGAACCGCTTCTCGATCCCGATCACGTTCGGTCTGCCACCCGACACGTGCGACGTGCTCGACCCCCGCCCGCCGACCGGGTTCTACGGCTCCGAGCTGCTCGCTCAGGCGGCACTCCAGTGGGCGCCGGCGTACTGCTTGAACAAGCAGCGCTTCAAGTTCCAGCTCAACCAGATGTCCGACGAGGCCGGCTGGAACCTCATGGAGAACGGCGGCGGCGCGGCCGCCGAGGTCTCCTCCGAGCACGAGCAGCGCGGGTCCGACCCGGTCGGGTACGCCCCGACCGCGGTCACCGGCTTCTCGATCGGCTACCAGATCGACAAGCCGGACAACGCCGGTGAGTACACCGACCTACGGCTCAACGCGCGGCTGCTGGCGAAGCTGATCACCCAGTCCTACCTGGGATCCGACCTCGGTCGTGGTCACCCGGGCATCGGGGACAACCCGCTGGCCATCATGAACGACCCGGAGTTCATCGAGCTCAACCCTGGGTTGAGCCAGACCACCCAGGAGGTCGGGGCGACGGTGCTCTCGCTGTCGAACTCCTCCGACGTGATCGAGCAGCTGACCGACTACATCGCGCACGACAAGGAAGCGATGGCCTTCATCCACGGCAAGAGGGACCCGTGGGGGATGGTGGTCAACCCGAAGTACAAGAACCTCGACATGCCGCGGTCGAGCATCCCGCTGCTCGACACCTACGTACCCGAGACGTCGAGCGACTGCCGGCAGAAGAACCCGGCGGTCTACTTCAACCAGCTCGCCGCGCCGGTGACCACGCTCCGCAAGATCGCGGAGGCGCTCCTCGACGCCTGGCCGAACGTCCAGACCCGGTGTGACTTCGACACCGGCTCCGGGCTCTACAAGCTCGGTCGTATCGACCGGCAGAGCTTCGGGTCCCGCTTCATGCTCGGCATCGTCAGCCTCGGCGACGCGGACCGCTTCGGTCTGCGCTCGGCGGCTCTCCAGACCAAGCCCGGCAGGTTCGTCGCGCCCGACAACGCGTCCCTCGCCGCGGCGGTCGCGCTGATGAAGCAGGAGAAGAAGCGCCACCCGTTCCTCCTCGACCAGGCCGTCGTGCGCCGCTCGGCCACGGCCTACCCGGGCACCATGGTCGTCTACACGGCTGCCCGACTGCAGAACCTCGCCGAGGACGACGCCGCCAAGGTGGCGCAGTTCATCCGGATCGCCACGACCGAGGGGCAGGAGCGCGGCAGCGGCAACGGCGAGCTGCCCGGGGGCTTCCTGCCGATCGAGAAGAAGGGCGTCACCGCCAAGTTCTTCGCCGCTGCACAGGAGACGGCCGCGGCGATCGAGGCCCAGCGGGGCCCCGGTGGCTCCGATGGCTCCGGCGGAACCGACGGTCCGGGCATCGGCGACGGCCCGGGCGGCAACGGCGGGGGAGTCGCCCCACCGCCGGCCGTGCCCGGTGACGACACGCCGTCGACCGCGTCCGAGCCCTCGGCGGTGCCGTCCGTGCCCCCGACGGCGCTGGAGATGCCGGCCACCGAGCCTGTCGGCTCGAACCTCGCCGGTGGGTTGCTGCCCCTGCTGATCCTGCTGGGCGCCATCGGCTGCGTCGCCGCGACGGCGCTGCGCATCGGCGCGCCGGTGATGCGGAGGCGGCGATGACCGTGACCCTCGAGGGGCCCTCGCGGGAGCGCCGCGCGCGGCGCGGCCGCCGTGGTCGGCAACCCCGTGGTCAGCAACCCCGTGGTCAGCGACCCCGCCGAGACCGCCTCCGCCTGCCGTCGGTGTCCCGTCGGTCCGCCCGGCCGCCAGCTCCCCGTGCGCCTGTTTCCCGTGCGCCTGTTTCCCGTGCGCTTGCGTCCGAGACCACCGCCGATGTCGCGTCCTCGGTGCTGTCGACCTCGTTCACGATGATCGCGATCGTCTGCCTCTGGATGGCCGCGCAGCTGCTCCTCCTCGGGGGTCTCTCCCAGCACCGGGCCCAGGACCTGCTCTACGACGAGCTGCGCTACGTGCTCGCCGGTCCGCCCGACGAGGCGCCGCCGCTGGGCCCGGTCGTCCCCGTCGGTGACCCGGTGGCCCTGCTGACGATCCCGTCCCTGGGCGTCGAGCAGGTCGTCGTCGAGGGCACAGCCTCGGGCGACCTCCTCGCCGGCCCCGGGCACCGCCGCGACACGGTGCTCCCCGGTCAGGTGGGCACCTCGGTGGTCTACGGCCGGGCCGCGTCGTACGGCGCACCCTTCGCCGACCTGCCCGACCTGCACGCCGGTGAGGAGATCGACGTCGTCGGCGCGCAGGGCTCCACGACGTTCACGGTCCTCGGCGTCCGCCGCGCCGGTGACCCGCTGCCGCAGCCCGTGGCCGACGGGGCGGCGCGGCTGACCCTGGTGACCGCCGAGGGGAGCGGACGCCTGGGAGCGATCGCGCCGGAGTCGGTCGTCTACGTCGACGCCGACGCCGCGAAGGGCTTCCCCGCACCACCCGGCCGACCCGCGGTGGTTCCCGATTCGGAGAAGGCGATGGCCGCGGACGAGGGGGCACTCCCGCTCCTCGCCCTGTGCCTGGCCCTGCTCCTGGCGCTGACCCTCGGGGTCGTCGCCGCACGTCAGCGATGGTCGACGGTGCTCGTGTGGGTGGTCGCCAGCCCCCTCGCGATCGCACTGTCCTGGGCGTCCACGGATGTGGTGATGCGGCTGCTGCCCAACCTGATCTGACCCCTCCGACCGCCTCGGGGCGACCTCGGTGCGACACGAAGAGAACACCCGAAAACGCATCACCCATCACAGGAAGCGAATCAGGATGTTGGTACGCAAGACCCTCGCGGGCGCCCTCGCTGCGACGCTGACGGCCTCGGTCGTCGCTCTCACGGCGGGCGCGGCCTCCGCGGCTGTCGACCCCGACGACACGACGTTCACCCCGACCACCGCCGACCTGATCGGGGTCGGCTCCGACACCAGCCAGCACGCGCTCAAGCTGTTCGCGGACGCCTGGAACGCGAGCGGCCGGGCCCCGGTCAAGCTCGCGACGTACGCCGCCACCGGCGGCGGTGACATCGCCCTGCCCACCAAGGCGATCGCCCGTCCGAACGGCTCGGGGGCGGGCAAGGCGCTGCTCTACGGCGCCGGCAACAACACCGACATCGACTTCGCCCGGTCCTCCTCGGCGCAGAGCACGGCGGAGACCCAGGCGGGTCTGCAGTCCTTCCCGTTCGCTCTCGACACGCTCGTGATGGCGGTGTCGAACAACGTGCCGTCCCACGCCCCCGCGAGCCTCACCGAGGCCCAGATCGTCGGCATCTACAAGGGCGACATCAAGAACTGGTCCGAGGTCGGCGGCACCGCGGGTGTCATCAAGCCGATGATCCCGCAGGCCGGTTCGGGCACCCGCTCCTTCTTCACCTCGCAGCTGCAGCGCATGAACGGCGGCGTCGCGGTGACCCTCGGCGCCAGCGTGACCGAGGTCCAGGAGCACGACGACGCCAAGATCAAGGGCGACGCCGACGCGATCGCGCCGTTCTCGAAGGGCCGTGCCGGGCTCCTCGGCACCACGCTCCGACTCGAGCAGGGCTTCAGCGCGAACCGCGCGCTCTACAACGTGGTCCGCGGCACCGACCTCGCGAACCCGCTCATCCAGGGCGCCTTCGGCGTCGACGGCGCCCTCTGCTCCACCGAGGTCCGCCCGCTGATCGAGGCCGCCGGCTTCCAGCAGCTGGCCACCCCGGCCAACGGTGGCGTCTGCGGCCAGGCCACCCAGTCGGCGACGACCAACTTCGCCATCAACGAGCAGGTCACCACCTCGACGACGCTCCAGGCCAGCAGCCCCCGGGCCAAGGCCGTGAAGCTGGTCGCCACTGTCGTCGCGTCGACCTCGCCCTCCGGCACCGTCGACTTCTTCGAGGGCGCCACCCAGGTCGCGAACGACGTCCCGCTCGTGTCGGGTGCGGCGACCGCCACCCTGAGCGGCGTCTCCGTCGGTGAGCACACCTACCGGGCGGTCTTCACCCCGGCCGAGTCGAAGTTCGAGTCCTCCGAGGGCACCGACACCGTGTCGGTGAAGACCTCCGCCACGGTCTCCGAGTCCTTCCCCGCCATGGTCGCAGCGGGCGCGAAGGCCAAGGGCACCATCACGGTCGTCGCCGACGGCGCGACCGCGACCGGCACCGTGAAGATCGTGCTCGGCAGCAAGACGCTCAAGAGCGCCCCGCTCAAGAGCGGCAAGGCGACGTTCACGCTGAAGCTCGCGAAGGGCAAGAACAAGCTCAAGGCGGTCTACAGCGGCAACGCCGACGTGGCCGGCGCGAGCAAGTCCTTCACGATCAAGCAGAAGTGACGCTCGGCCCCACCCCCGCATCACCGTGATGCAGCCGTGCCGGCTCGCACCCTCCCGGGCGGGCCGGCACGGCTCGGGTCTCGACAAGCTCGACCAACGAAGGAACGCACCATGACGACTGCAGCCGACGAGACGACCCTCCTCCCGGCGGTCACGCCGCCTCGGCCCCTGGCCGAGATCGAAGCGCGCGAGATCACCGCGTGGTTCGGCAACCACAAGGTCCTCGACCGGGTCTCGCTGACGATGCCGGCCGGTGGCATCACCGCGCTCATCGGCCCGTCGGGCTGCGGCAAGTCGACGTTCCTGCGCATCCTCAACCGCATGCACGAGCTCGTGCCCTCGGCCCAGCTGGCCGGTGAGGTGCTGCTCGACGGCGAGGACATCTACGACCCGGCCAAGCGGCTGATCGACGCGCGCCGCGCGATCGGGATGGTCTTCCAGAAGCCCAACCCGTTCCCGGCGATGTCGATCCGCGAGAACGTGCTGGCCGGGCTCAAGCTCACCGGCACCAAGGCGTCGCGCTCGGCCAAGGACGAGCTCGTGGAGTCCTGCCTGCGCAAGGGTGGGCTCTGGGAGGAGGTCAAGGACCGCCTCGACGCTCCCGGCGGTGGCCTCTCGGGTGGCCAGCAGCAGCGCCTGTGCATCGCGCGCTCGCTCGCGATCAAGCCGCGCGTGCTGCTGATGGACGAGCCGTGCTCCGCACTCGACCCGACGTCCACCCGGGTGATCGAGGAGACCATGCGCGAGCTCGCGCAGGAGGTCACGATCGTGATCGTCACCCACAACATGCAGCAGGCGGCGCGGGTCTCGGACACGTGCGCGTTCTTCCTCGCCTCCCAGGGCACCCCCGGCGTCATCGTGGAGCACGGGGATACTGGTGCCATGTTCCAGAGCCCGCAGGACCCGCGCACGAGCGACTACGTGCACGGGCGCTTCGGATGACAGCCCTGGGATGACACCTGCATGACCCCAGCTCGCCTCATCGCGTCGTTCGCCGTCGCCCTGCTGCTCGTCACCGGCCTCGGCTACCTCGCGTCCCAGACCGTGCTCGCGCGCCCGGAGCTGCCGATCACCCGCTCGTCGGCGTACGTCGAGGCACCCCGACCCGACACCCGGATGGCCCGGCAGCCCGGTGCGCCGTCGGCGCCGACCCGCGTCGACCCGCAGTGGGTGGCGGAGACGGCGGCGAGGGCCGGCATCCCCGGCCCGGCCGTCCGGGCCTACGCGAACGCGCAGCTCGCGGAGCCCGACGGCTGCGACGTCGGCTGGACCACGCTCGCCGGGATCGGCTGGGTCGAGTCCCAGCACGGCACCATCGGCGGTCGCACTCTCGGCGACGACGGCCGCTCGTCGAGCCCGATCCTCGGCCCGGCCCTGAACGGCCGGGGCGAGTTCGCCGCGATCCCCGCGACGCCGCAGAGCAGCTCGTGGCACGGCGACCCGCGCTGGGACCACGCGGTCGGGCCGCTGCAGTTCATCCCGTCGACCTGGGAGACCTGGGGCACCGACGGCGACGGCGACGGCACCGCCGACCCCAACGACATCGACGATGCCGCCTACGCGGCGGCCCGCTACCTGTGCGCCGACGGCCACGATCTCGAGACCGGCCAGGGTTGGGCGGACGCGGTGTTCTCCTACAACCACGCCCAGTCCTACGTCGACGCGGTGTACGCCGCCGCCTCCGCCTACGCCGAGCGCACGGACTGAGAGCGCACGGACTGAGAGCGCACGGACTGAGGGAGCCGGGCGGCCAGGCTCGCGACGTGGCCTGTCAACAGCTCCGTCGCCATCGCGGTCGAGATCGACGGTTCGGGAGTGGTGGTGACCTCGCGCCTCAGCCCGCCGACGAGCGCCATCACGACGGCCAGGTCCGCGTCGGCAGGGCGAGCCCCGAGAAGCCCGGTGAGTCGCCTCGCGACCAGCTCGCTCTCGCGTTCCCGAGCCAGAGCGAGGACCGCCGCCGGGACGTCGTTCCCCTGAGCCAGCTCTCCACGGGCGAGCTCGTCGAGGGCGTGCCAAGCCCGGACGCCGAGGACCTCGTCCTCCGTCTCCGGCAGTCGCGCAGGCACCGCTGACGGGCCGAGGTCGTGCGTCCAGGCCTCCCACCGATCGGCGAAGAACACGAAGACCACGCGAAGGACCTCGGTCCTGCCGGCTCGCTGTGACAAGGCCGACGGGGTGATCCCCAGCGTGGCCGCCAGCGCTCGTGAGCTGAAGGCCGTCGCTCCCGCCTCGGAGAGGATCCCGACCGCAGCGTCGGTCAGCATGTGACCGAACGCGACTGAGTCGGGGCGCAGGAACGGCGAGGGCATGTCCCGAGGATGCCCGTCCGGCGAGGCTGGTCGAGGCGCTCTCCACAGGTGATCGGTGCCGGGAAGTGGTGACGTCGCGTACTACATACATATGTATGTAGTACGCGAGGTGGGATGGCTTTGCCCTGGCCACGGGCCTCGTGCGGGCTGGCGCCGGCCGTAGACTGCAGTCACCCCCTGTCGCTCGCCGACCGGGGGCTCTCGTGCTGTCCGCCCCACCTCTGGAGACCCTGTGCACCTCTCCGGCCTGGCCGAGGCCGTCCTCGCCGACCCCACGCTCGCCGCGGCGATGGCCGACGCCCGCGGGGGCGCCGTACCCGCCCTCGACCTCACCGGTCCTGCCTCGCTGCGGCCGTTCGTGGTCGCCGGCCTGGTCCGCGAGGGTCGCTCGGTGCTGGCCGTGACGGCGACCGCCCGCGAGGCCGAGGACCTCGTCGAGGCGCTCGGCGACCTCGTCGACCCGACGCTGGTGGCCTACTACCCGAGCTGGGAGACGCTCCCGCACGAGCGGCTCAGCCCGCGCAGCGACACGGTCGGCAAGCGGCTGGCCGTCCTGCGCCGGCTCAGCCACCCGGGCACCGACGTCAGCAACGGCCCGTTGAAGGTCGTCGTGGCGCCGGTCCGTTCACTGCTGCAGCCGCAGGTCAAGGGTCTCGGCGACCTCGAGCCCGTCGAGCTCCAGCCCGGTGACACGGCACCGCTCGAGGACGTCGTACGCCGACTGGCGGGCGCGGCCTACTCGCGCGTCGACCTGGTGGAGAAGCGCGGCGAGTTCGCCGTGCGCGGCGGCATCGTCGACGTCTTCCCGCCGACCGAGGAGCACCCGCTGCGCGTGGAGTTCTGGGGCGACGACGTCGAGGAGATCCGCACGTTCGCGGTCGCCGACCAGCGCACGCTCGAGAAGGTCGAGCGGCTGTGGGCACCGCCGTGCCGCGAGCTGTTGCTGACCGAGGAGGTGCGGGCCCGCGCGGCCGAGCTCGGCCGGGCGCACCCACAGCTGCTCGAGCTCACCGACAAGATCGCCGCCGGCATCGCCGTCGAGGGCATGGAGTCGTTGGCGCCGGTGCTCGTCGACGAGATGGAGCTGCTCGTCGACCTGATGCCCGCCGACACCCACGTCCTCGTGCTCGACCCCGAGCGGGCGCGCAGCCGAGCCCACGACCTGGTCGCCACCAGCGAGGAGTTCCTCGGCGCGAGCTGGGCCGCGGCCGCCGGAGGCGGCACCGCGCCGATCGACCTGCTCATGGACGGCATGGGCGCCGCGTCGTACCGCACGATCGCCGACGTGCGCGAGCACGCCCTCGCGCAGAGCAAGCCGTGGTGGACGGTGAGCCCGTTCGGCATCGACTCCGATCCGCTGGTCGAGCCTGTCGAGACCCCGGACGTCGACGTGATCGCCGGCGCGGTCGCGTCGCGCTCGATCGGCGCGACGGCGGTCGACGCCTACCGCGGGGAGATGGAGCGCGCGGTCGCCGACATCGACGGCTGGCGGCGTGCCGGCCACCGGGTCGTGGTGCTGCACACCGGTCACGGTCCGGCCCAGCGCATGGCCGAGGTGCTCTCCGAGCACGACGTGCCCGCGCGGGTCGTCGACGACATCGGAGTGGCCGCCGACCTGACCGACAGCGTCGTCACGATCACCTGCGGCGCGATCGACCACGGGTTCGTCGACGAGGCCAACCGCCTGGTGATCCTGACCGGCGAGGACCTGTCGGGCCAGAAGGCGTCGACGCGCGACATGCGCAAGATGCCGGCCCGCCGCAAGCGGCAGATCGACCCGCTCGAGCTCAACGCCGGTGACTACGTCGTCCACGAGCAGCACGGTGTGGGCCGCTTCGTGGAGATGAAGCAGCGCGAGGTGGGCGGCGCGGTCCGCGAGTACCTCGTGCTCGAGTACGGCGCCTCCAAGCGCGGTGGTCCGCCGGACCGGCTCTACGTCCCGGCCGACGCCCTCGACCAGGTCACGCGCTACGTGGGCGGCGAGCAGCCCTCGCTGGACCGGCTGGGCGGCGCCGACTGGACCAAGCGGAAGAACAAGGCGCGCAAGGCGGTCCGCGAGATCGCGGCTGAGCTGATCAAGCTCTACGCCGCTCGCCAGGCCACGCAGGGCTACGCGTTCGGCCCCGACACCCCGTGGCAGCGCGAGCTCGAGGACGCCTTCCCGTTCCAGGAGACCCCCGACCAGCTGACCACGGTCGACGAGGTCAAGGGCGACATGATGCGCACGGTCCCGATGGACCGCCTGGTGTGCGGCGACGTCGGCTACGGCAAGACCGAGATCGCCGTCCGCGCGGCGTTCAAGGCCGTCCAGGACGGCAAGCAGGTCGCCGTCCTGGTGCCGACGACCCTGCTCGTGACCCAGCACCTGAGCACGTTCGCCGAGCGGATGAGCGGCTTCCCGGTGGTGCTCAAGCCGCTGTCGCGCTTCCAGACCGACGCCGAGGCCCGCGAGGTGCTGGCCGGCATGGCCGAGGGCTCGATCGACATCGTGGTGGGCACCCACCGGCTGCTCAACCCCGACACCCGGTTCAAGGACCTGGGCCTGATCATCGTCGACGAGGAGCAGCGCTTCGGGGTCGAGCACAAGGAGCAGATGAAGCGGCTGCGCACCTCCGTCGACGTGCTCTCGATGTCGGCGACGCCGATCCCGCGGACGCTCGAGATGGCGATCACCGGCATCCGTGAGATGTCGACGATCACCACCCCGCCCGAGGAGCGGCACCCCGTGCTCACCTACGTCGGGGCCTACGAGGACCGGCAGATCGTCGCCGCCGTACGCCGCGAGCTGCTGCGCGAGGGCCAGGTGTTCTACATCCACAACCGGGTGAGCTCGATCGAGAAGGCCGCGGCGCGCATCAAGGAGCTGGTCCCCGAGGCCCGGGTCGCGACCGCGCACGGCCAGATGGGGGAGCACCAGCTCGAGCAGGTGATGCTCGACTTCTGGGAGAAGCGGTTCGACGTGCTCGTCTGCACCACGATCGTCGAGTCGGGCCTCGATGTGTCCAACGCCAACACGATGATCATCGAGCGCGCCGACACCCTCGGCCTCTCCCAGCTCCACCAGCTGCGAGGCCGCGTCGGTCGCTCGCGGGAGCGGGCCTACGCCTACTTCCTCTACCCGCCGGAGAAGCCGCTCACCGAGACCGCGCACGAGCGGCTCGC
>NZ_JANINT010000287.1:11215-22297 GCF_024509035.1 Nocardioides sp.
CCTCGGCGGCGGCATGGCGATCGCGATGAAGGACCTCGAGATCCGCGGCGCCGGCAACCTGCTCGGCGGCGAGCAGTCCGGCCACATCGCCGACGTCGGGTTCGACCTCTACGTGCGCCTCGTCGGCGAGGCCGTCCAGGAGTTCCGCGGCGACGCGGAGCCGGAGCTCAACGAGGTGCGCATCGAGCTGCCGGTCGACGCGCACCTGCCGCACGACTACATCCCCAGCGAGCGGCTGCGCCTGGAGATGTACAAGCGCCTCGCCGAGGTCCGCTCCGACGAGGACGTCGACCTGATCAACGAGGAGCTCCTCGACCGGTACGGCGAGCCGCCGCAGGAGGTCGCCTCCCTGCTGATCGTGGCGCGGTTCCGCGCCCGGGCCCGCAATGCCGGCATCGGCGAGGTCACGATCGCGGGACGCAACGTCCGCTTCGCACCGGTCGACCTGCCGGAGTCGCGGGTGGTCCGGCTCAACCGGATGTACCCCAAGTCGATCGTCAAGGCCCCGGTCAGCACGATCCTCGTCCCGCGCCCCCAGACCGCAGTGGTCGGGGGGCATCCGATCACCGGCATCGCCCTGCTTGAATGGGCTCGGCACGTGATCGACGCTGTCATCGACCCACAGGAGAGCAAGTGACCCGCATCCGTCTGATCGCCCTGGCGTCGGCCTCGATCTTCCTGCTCACGGGCTGCGGCGCGGTCCCCGCGTTCAACCCGGGCGTCGCGGCCCGGGTCGGTGACGAGACGGTGTCGCTCAACGAGGTGGACGACGTCTCGACCTCGTTCTGCAACTACGTCGAGGGCCAGCTCCAGGCGGGCCAGGTGCTCGCCGGGCACTACCTGCGCGGGCAGGTCGCCGGTGCGCTGGCGCTGCGGGTCGCGGTCGACCAGTTCGCCGAGGAGCAGGGCGTCTCCGCGGCCGACGACTACGCCAAGGCGGTCGCCGAGGCCGAGAAGCAGCTGCAGTCCCTGCCCGACGACCAGGTCCAGGCGGTCATCGACGTCCAGGGCGTTCCCCTCTACCTGCAGGCGGTCGAGAAGTCGGTCGGCGAGCAGCAGGGCGCGAGGGGCGACGACGCGACGAAGGCCGGCGAGGCCGCGTTCCTCGACTGGCTCGACCAGCAGGACATCGACGTCGACCCGCGCTTCGGCATCTCCATCGAGAAGGGCGCCACACAGCCCGCCGACACCAGCCTCTCCTTCGGGGTCGCCGACGTCACGAAGAAGGCCGACGCGAGCGAGCCCGACACCGCCTACGCCGCCGGGCTGCCCGAGACGCAGCGCTGCGGCTGATCTCGGGGGCTGAGCCGGACCACGGTGGTTGAGGTGCGAGCGCAGCGAGCCTCGAAACCACCCGAGGAACCGCTCCTCGAGTTCCTCGAGGTGATGCGCCGGCTGCGTGCCGAGTGCGCATGGAAGCGCGGCCAGACCCACCGCTCGCTGGCGCGCTACCTGCTCGAGGAGACCCACGAGACCCTCGAGGCCATCGACACCGGCGACGCGGATCATCTCCGCGAGGAGCTCGGCGACCTGCTCCTGCAGGTGTACTTCCACGCGGTGATCGCCGAGGAGTCCGGCGAGTTCACCCTCGACGACGTCGCCCGCGACATCACCGAGAAGATGTACCGCCGCAATCCCCACGTGTTCGGCCCCGAGTCCGCGGCGCCGGAGACCGCGGCTGAGATCAACGAGGTGTGGGAGGCGATCAAGGCCTCCGAGAAGCAGCGCACCTCCGTCACCGAGGGTCTCCCGACCACCCTCCCCGCGTTGCTCTACGCCGACAAGGTCCTCGACCGGCTCAGCCGTGAACCGGGGGTCGAACCGTCCCCGGTGGTCGAGCAGGCTCCGGTGGTCGAGCCTGTCGAGACCTCGGCACCCGCGCACGACCTCGGCGAGCGCCTGCTGGCACTGGTCGCCGAGGCCCGCGGG
The DNA here is from genome assembly GCF_024509035.1 of Nocardioides sp. Taxonomy (GTDB): domain Bacteria; phylum Actinomycetota; class Actinomycetes; order Propionibacteriales; family Nocardioidaceae; genus Nocardioides. Next base: position 13,145 of record NZ_JANINT010000287.1, read on the forward strand.
TCCGGGATCGATCCCGAGCAGGCCCTCCGCGACGCCGTCCGCCGCCGGCTCTGAGGGAGCTCTGAAGGGCCGGCTCCGACCCGCACGCGGCGTCCCCGCAGGTCACTCGGCCTCAGTTCGCAGGGCCCTTCGTCCCGCCTGCCAGCTGAGCACTGGGAGGGCACTCCCGCACGGTCTAGGCTGAACGACGGTCCGCCGCGACCCGGCCCGGGCCCACCCCAGACGACCCACAGGAGCACAGACGTGGCATCCATCGAAGCTGTCGGCGCGCGCGAGATCCTCGACTCGCGCGGCAACCCCACTGTCGAGGTCGAGGTCCTCCTCGACGACGGTTCTTTCGCTCGGGCGGCCGTGCCCAGCGGCGCCTCCACCGGCGCGTTCGAGGCGGTCGAGCTGCGTGACGGCGGCGACCGCTACGTCGGCAAGGGCGTGACCAAGGCCGTCAACGCCGTCATCCAGACCATCGCCCCGGCCGTCGAGGGTCTCGACGCCGACGACCAGCGCGTCATCGACCAGACCATGCTCGCCCTGGACGGCACGCCCAACAAGGCCAAGCTCGGTGCCAACGCGATCCTCGGCGTCTCGCTCGCCGTGGCCCGTGCCGCCGCCGACTCCGCCGGCCTGCCGCTCTACCGCTACGTCGGCGGCCCCAATGCGCACCTGCTGCCGGTGCCGATGATGAACATCCTCAACGGCGGCTCGCACGCCGACTCCAACGTGGACGTCCAGGAGTTCATGATCGCCCCGATCGGCGCCCCGACCTTCGCCGAGGCGCTGCGCTCGGGCGCCGAGGTCTACCACGCGCTCAAGTCGGTGCTGAAGAAGAAGGGCCTGGCCACCGGCCTCGGCGACGAGGGCGGCTTCGCCCCCAACCTCGACAGCAACCGCGCCGCGCTCGACCTGATCGCCGAGGCCGTCTCGGCCGCGGGCCTGACGCTCGGCAAGGACATCGCGCTCGCGATGGACGTCGCCGCGTCCGAGTTCTACAAGGATGGCTCCTACGCCTTCGAGGGCGGCACCAAGACCTCCGACGAGATGGCCGCCTACTACGCCGAGCTCGTGGCGTCGTACCCGATCGTCTCCATCGAGGACCCGCTGGACGAGGAGGACTGGGAGGGCTGGAAGGCCATCACCGACCTCCTGGGCACCAAGACCCAGCTCGTCGGCGACGACCTGTTCGTCACCAACGTCGAGCGCCTCCAGCGTGGCATCACCGGCGGCCAGGCCAACGCGCTGCTGGTCAAGGTCAACCAGATCGGCTCGCCGACCTCGCGGTCGCGACCAACTGCGGCCAGATCAAGACCGGCGCCCCGGCGCGGTCCGAGCGGGTCGCCAAGTACAACCAGCTGCTCCGCATCGAGGACGAGCTCGGAGATGCCGCGCGCTACTCCGGCGCGTCGGCGTTCCCTCGGTACGCCGGCTGAGCGAACCTAGGACGTATGCCGTCTGAGAGTCGCCGTACGCCGCCGCGCGCGCCGCGCCCCCGGGGGCGATCAGGACCTCGCAGGGTCCCGACCGCCGCCCGTCCGGGCCGGACTGCGCCGGCGGCGTCGGCGTCTCCGGGGACCGGCAGGAGCGCTCCGGTCGGGCAGGCCGCCCAGCGGCGGCGTCCGAAGCTGACCGGCCGGGCCGCGGTGCTCGTGCTGGTGCTCGCGGTCCTCACCGTCTCCTACGCCTCGTCGCTGCGGGCCTACCTCCAGCAGCGCGACCAGATCGGCGACCTCAAGAGCCAGATCGCGATGCGCCGTGCGTCCATCGACGACCTCGAGCGGGAGAAGCGTCGCTGGGAGGACCCGGCGTACGTGCGCCAGCAGGCGCGCGACCTCAACTTCGTGATGCCCGGGGAGACGGCGTACGTCGTCCTCGACGACAACGGCGAGCCCCTCGAGAGCGACACCTCGCTCACCGACCCCTCGACCGTCGCCCGCAAGCCCCCCAAGGCATGGTGGTCCACCGCCTGGGAGTCCGTCGAGCTCGCCGGCCACCCGCCGGCCCCCGAGCCCGGTCCGGCCGACAAGATCCGTGGATCCGACTGACCTGCTGCAACAATCGCCCCGTGATCGACCCGCAGGACATCGCCGCTGTCGAGGCCCAGCTGGGCCGTGAGCCCCGCGCCATCCACGAGGTCGGCCACCGCTGCCCGTGCGGCAACCCCGACGTGGTCACGACGGAGCCCCGGCTGCCCAACGGCACGCCGTTCCCGACGACCTACTACCTGACCTGTCCCCGGGCGGCCTCGCGGATCGGCACGCTCGAGGGGTCGGGGCTGATGAAGGAGATGCAGGACCGGCTCGGCGAGGACCCCGAGCTCGCGGCGGCCTACCGCGCGGCGCACGAGCGCTACCTGGCCGCGCGTGCCGCACTGGCCGAGGAGGTCGGCCAGGACGTCCCCGAGATCGAGGGCATCTCCGCCGGCGGCATGCCCGATCGCGTCAAGTGCCTCCACGTGCTCGCGGGGCAGGCGCTGGCCCAGGGGCGGGGCGTGAACCCGCTCGGCGACGAGGTCCTCGACCTGCTCGGGTCGTGGTGGGAGTCCGGGCCCTGCGTATGAGCCGGCCCGTCGCGGCGATCGACTGCGGGACCAACACCATCAAGCTGCTGGTCGGCGCGATGTCCGACCACGAGGGGCTGGACGTCGCGGTGCGCGAGATGCGGATGGTCCGCCTCGGTCAGGACCTCGACCGCACCGGTCGGATCGCCGAGGAGGCGCTCGGTCGCGCGTTCGCGGCGATCGACGAGTACGCCGAGCTGGTCCGCGCCCACGGTGTGCCGGTGGAGCGCATCCGCTTCTGCGCGACCTCGGCCACGCGCGACGCGACGAACGCCGACGAGTTCGTCGCCGGGGTGAGGGAGCGTCTCGGTGTCGTGCCCGAGGTCGTCACGGGCGCCGAGGAGGCCGCCCTCGCGTTCGACGGCGCGGTCCGCAACCTGCGCACCCCCGCGGCCGCGCCCGTGCTGGTCGTGGACATCGGCGGCGGCTCCACCGAACTGATCCTGGGGGAGCTGATCCTGGACAGCGCCGGGCAGGACCCGGCACATCAGATCCGGGGCCACTCGATGAACATCGGGTCGGTGCGCCTGCACGAGCGGCACCTGACCGACGACCCGCCCACGCCGGCCCAGGTGGCGGCGTGCGTGGCCGACATCGAGGCGCACCTCGACGCCTGCCCGGTCGACGCCGGCGCCGCTGCGACGGTCGTCGGTGTGGCCGGCACGGTCACCACTGTCGCCGCGGCGGTGCTCGACCTCCCGGCGTACGACCGTGACGCCCTCGATCAGGCCGTGATCGCGGTCGACGCCGTGCACGCAGCGGTCGACCGCCTCGTCGCGATGACCCACGGCGAGCGCCGTGCCCTGGGGTTCATGCATCCCGGACGGGCCGACGTGATCGACGCCGGCGCGCTGATCCTCTCGGCCGTGCTGCGGCGCACTCGCGCCGAGCACCTCGTGGTGTCCGAGTCCGACATCCTCGACGGGATCGCCTGGTCCATCGCGGGGCGGACCCCTGGGCCCGATACTGCGTCGATCACCCCTTAGTGCCCGTTTCCTGACCGCCGAGGCTGGGCACCGGGCCCCCATGAGCGACCCTCGGACGACCACGGACGAGCCCATCGGCGCGCTCGTGCACCGGCTCTCGGAGCAGATCCCCGAGCTCGTGCGCGGCGAGCTGCGCCTGGCCCAGGCGGAGCTCGCGCAGAAGGGCAAGCGCGCCGGGCTCGGCATCGGGATGTTCAGCCTGGCCGGGCTGCTGGCGTTCTTCGCGACCGCGACCCTGATCGCGACAGCGATCGTCGCCCTCGACCTGGTGCTGCCGCTGTGGGCGGCCTGCCTGATCGTGGCGGGGGTCCTGCTGATCGCCGCCCTCGGCGCGGCCCTCGGTGGGCGCAACGAGATCCAGCAGGCCACACCGCTGGCGCCCGAGGTGACGATCGCGAACGTCAAGGAGGACGCGTCGGCGCTCAAGGGGGAGGTCCGATGACCAGCAACGGAACCTCTCCCGAAGCGCTGGAGGCCGATCTGGCGCGACAGCGCGAGGAGCTCGCGGCCACCGTGACCCAGCTGCAGGCCAAGCTCGACGTGAAGTCGCGCGCGCGAGGCAAGGCCGCCGAGATCAAGGACCACGCCACGACTGCGACCGGAGGCCCGCGACCCGACCTGACGATCGCCGCGGCGCTCGCCGTGGTCGTCGTCGCCGGCCTCGTGGTCTGGCGTCGGCGCCGCTGAGACCGTCCCGCACACCTGGAACCTCGACGAAGGAGAGACTCCATGAAGAAGCTCACGTTGCTCACCGGCTTCGCCGCCGGCTACGTCCTCGGCGCCCGCGCCGGTCGCGAGCGCTACGACCAGATCAAGGCGGGGGCCACCCGCTTCGCACACAACCCACAGGTGCAGGCGGCCGCGTCGAAGGCGCAGGACGCCGTGACCGAGCAGGCCGCCACGGCGGCCGACGCCGCCAAGGAGAAGGTCTCCGACGTCGCCTCCACCGCGGCCGACAAGGTGCGCCGCGAGGCCTCCATCCAACCCGCTCCCTGACCGTCGCCCGGTCGTCGCGCGGTCGTCGCGCGGTCGTCGCGCCGGTGACGTGCGGGAGGATGCTCCGGTGACCGAGCTCCTCCCGCACCCGGCGACCGGCGACCTCTTCGCGTCCCCGGTGCCGCCGGGCACCGGATGGCCGGGCGACCCGGCGGTTGCCGACACCCCGGTCGCGGCCACGCCCGCGGCGGTACGCCGGCTCGCGCGCACCGAGGACCTCGGCGAGCTCGACGCCCGGGTGTCGGTCTGCCGCGCCTGCCCGCGCCTCGTGCGCTGGCGCGAGGACGTCGCCCACACCAAGCGGGCGTCGTTCGCGACGCAGCCCTACTGGGGCCGGCCCGTCCCGGGGTGGGGGGTCAGCGACCCGCGCGTGCTGGTCGTGGGTCTCGCGCCGGCCGCCAACGGCGCCAACCGGACCGGCCGCATCTTCACCGGCGACCGCAGCGGTGACTGGCTCTTCGCGAGCCTGCACCGCGTCGGTCTGGCGACCCAGGGCACCAGCCTGCACGCCGCCGACGGGCTCGAGCTCGTCGGCACCCGGATGATCGCCACCGTGCGGTGCGCTCCACCGCAGAACAAGCCCAGCGTCGCCGAGCGCGACACCTGTGCACCGTGGATCTCCGCCGAGCTCGCGCTGGTCGTCGACACCGTCGAGGTGGTCGTCGCCCTCGGCGGATTCGGCTGGGACGCGACCATCCGCTCCTTCGCCGGCCTCGGGTGGGAGGTCGAGCGGCCGCGGCCGCGCTTCGGGCACGGCGCGGAGGCGCGGCTCGCCGGTCCGGACCGCGAGGTCACCCTCCTCGGCTGCTACCACCCCAGCCAGCAGAACACCTTCACCGGCCGCCTCACCGAGCCGATGCTGGACGACGTCCTGCGGCGCGCCGCCGTCCTTGGCAGGATCGACCCCTGATCGGCCCCCGTATCCCAACCGGCAGAGGAAGCCGCCTTAAAAGCGGCGCAGTCTGGGTTCGAGTCCCAGCGGGGGCACCGGTGCCGACGGAACGATCCGGCGTCGCCGTCGTTCTCATGTTCTGGCGGTGCCGGCCGAAGGACCGGTGTCCGCTCGGTCCCGCGCGGTCGACAGGAGAGGTGCGCGTGCGTCGCTGCGATGTGTGGTCCCCCGGCCCCCCGGGGATGCCAGCTCGCCTGCTGGCACGCTCGGGTCAGGGCGCCTGGGCCGAGCGCGATTGCGGAGACCCGGCACCGTGACGACTCCTTCCGCCGCAGCCGAGCGCGCACGCCGACGACGCCGGTCGGTGCGCATCGACCTCGCCCTGGTGGTCGCCCTCGTCGTGGTCGCCTTCGCGCTCGGCGCCTGGCTCGACCTGTTCGAGCGGTTCGCGCGCTGGTCGCGGGCGCACGAGCGGTACGACGCCGACGAGCTGGCGATCGCGGCGGTGGCGGCGATCGTCGGGCTGGGGGCGTACTCCGTGCGGCGCATCCGAGAGGCCCGGCACGAGGCCGCCCGGCTCGTGGCGGCCGAGCGCTCCCTCGCCGAGACCGGAGAGCGCTATCGGTCCCTGTTCGACTACCACCCGCACGCCGTGTTCTCGCTCGACGTCGGCGGCCGCTTCGAGGCGGCCAACCCGGCCTCGGAACGCCTGGCCGGCTACTCCGCCCAGGAGCTGAGCCGGATGACCTTCCCGGACGTGCTGGTCCCCGAGGACGTCGAGCGCGCCGCCGTGGCGTTCCTCGCGGTCCTCGACCGCACGCCCCAGGTCCTCGACCTCGGCGTCCGTCACGTCTCCGGCAGGCTGATCGAGGTCACCGTCACCGCGGTGCCGATCGTGGTCGGCGACGAGGTGCTGGGTGTCTACGGCATCGCCGAGGACATCACCGAGCGCAGCCGGCTGCAGCGCGACCTCGAGGACGCCCGCCGGGCGGCCGAGGCGGCCAACGAGGCGAAGTCGGTGTTCCTGGCGAACATGAGCCACGAGATCCGCACGCCGCTCACCAGCGTCCTGGCGGCCAGCGAGCTGCTCGCCGACAGCGACCTCGACGACAAGCAGCGCCGGCTGACCGACATGATGCACCGCTCCGGCGGCCGGCTCCTCCGGCTGGTCGACGAGATCCTGGACCTCTCGCGGGTCGAGTCCGGGCTCGCGACCCTCGACCGCCGCGAGTTCGATCCCCACGAGCTGATCGACGACGTCGTCGCCCCGGTCCGCGAGGCCGCGCGCGCGAAGGGCCTCGAGCTCGAGGCCGACGTGGACCCCGCCCTGCCGTCGGTGGTGTACGGCGACAGCGTCCGCGTGGCCCAGGTGCTGACCAACCTGCTCGACAACGCGGTGAAGTTCACCGGCGCGGGCTTCGTGCGGATCTCGGTGCGCTCCGAGCCACGGGGTGTGCGCGGCGTCGACCTGCGGGTGGCGGTCGCGGACTCCGGCATCGGCATGTCGAGCGAGGAGGTGGACCGCGTCTTCGAGTCCTTCCGCCAGGCGGACCCCTCGATCACCCGCAAGTACGGCGGCACAGGCCTCGGGCTGGCCATCGCCAAGCAGCTCGTCGAGCTCATGGACGGATCGATCGGCGTCGCGAGCACCCCCGGCGAGGGCACCACGTTCACGGTGCGGCTGCCGCTCGCCGTGCGCCCTGTTTCCTAGGCTGGGGCGATGTCGCCCTTCCGGAACCGCCGTCGTCCCGCCCAGCCCGCGCCCGAGCGCCCCGCGGGGCCGCCGACCACGGCGGCTCCGGGCAGCATGGCGGTGACCCAGGCGTTCTTCGACCGGTTCGCCGACTTCTACGAGACCAGTGAGACCTCGTCGTTCCCGTGGCGCCTCAACCTGCGCCACGAGGCGATCGTCGCCCAGAACGCCGACCTGTTCCCGGGCGCACGTGTGCTCGACCTCGCCAGTCACGACGGTCGGTGGTCGATGGCGGCGCTGGAGGCCGGCGCGTCCGCCGTGCTCGGGATCGAGGCCCGTCCCGATCTGGTCGCCAACGCCGAGAGCACGCTGCGGGGCTACGGCGTCGACGAGTCGCGCTTCCGCTTCGTGGCCGGCGACCTGTTCGAGGTGCTGGCCCGCGAGGAGCCGCAGGTCGACGTCGTGCTCTGCCTGGGCTTCCTCTACCACACGCTGCGCCACAACGAGCTGCTCACGAGGATCCGTCGCACCGGCGCCCGCCACATCGTCCTCGACACCGAGATCCACCGCGGCGACCAGCCGGTCGTATGGCTCGATGCCGAGCAGGTCGAGCGGCAGGGCAACGCCGTCGCCGACGAGTTCTCCTGGGGCGACACCGTGCTCACGGGTCGTCCCACGCTGGCCGGTCTCACGTTGCTGGCCCGGGCGCAGGGCTTCAGCGTCGAGCGGCTCTCCGACTGGGACGGGCTGCTGCGCGACAACCCGCAGGCCGACCAGGTCCGTGACTACCGGATCGGGAGACGCGCCACGCTGCGGCTCAGCCGCAGCTGATGCGTGGGCATGACTCCCCACGGGTCGGGAACTATGCGGGCACGCTCGGCGTTCAACCCGGTGAGCCCGCCTAGACTGGACCGAAACGAGTGGGCTCGTTCAGGTGACCCGTCAGAGCGACGACACCCACGGCCTCGAGGAGAGACCAATGCAGAGCAACAACCCTGTGTTCCGCCGCTCGGAGGAGTTCCACGCCTCCGGCTCCAACGCCTACGGCAACCAGACGTACGCCGGCAACGGGTCGGCGTACCAGGGATACGGCCAGACCGGTTACACCGACCCCGCCACCTGGGGCACCGGCACGCCCGGCCAGCCCGGCACGACCCCCACCAGCCCCGCGGTCTCCAGCGGCCCGATGACGATCGACTCCGTCGTCCAGAAGACGGCGATCTCGCTCGGTCTCGTGATCGTGGCCGCGCTCGCCACCTGGGTGATGACCCCCGACATCGAGAACGGCGAGGTGGGCAGCGGCCTGATCGCCGCGGTGACGCTCGGCTCGCTCGCCGCGTTCGCGCTGTCGATGGTCAACTCGTTCAAGCGCGTGATCAGCCCCGCGCTCGTCATGGCGTTCGCCGTGGCCGAGGGCATCGCGCTCGGCGGCCTGAGCAAGCTCTTCGACGTGCAGTTCGGCCAGGGTGTGGTCTCCGGCGCCGTGATCGGCACCTTCGCCGCGTTCGCGGGCACGCTGGCGGCGTACAAGGTCTTCGACATCAAGGTCGGCAACAAGTTCCGCATGTTCGTGATGGCCGCCGTGTTCGGCATGATCGGCCTGAGCCTCATGGAGCTGGTGCTGAGCATGTTCAACGCCGACATCGGCCTCTTCGGCGTCAGCGGCCTGGGCATGCTGACCGCGGTCGCCGGCCTGGTGCTCGGTGTGTTCATGCTGGTCATGGACTTCGACTTCGTCGAGCAGGGCATCGCCAACCGGCTCCCCGAGCGGGAGTCCTGGCGCGCCGCGTTCGCGATGACCGTCAGCCTGGTCTGGATCTACACCAACCTGCTGCGCATCCTGGCGTTCTTCAGCGACAACTGACCGCCTGAACGTTGACCCGCCCGAAACTTTCGGGCGGGTCAACGTCTATTGGGAGTCCAGCCACGCCAGCACGGCGAGCACCCGGCGGTTGTCGTCGGCCGCCGGCGGGAGGTCGAGCTTGGTGAAGATCGCGTTGGTGTGCTTGCCGACGGCCTTCTCGCCGACGAACAG
>NZ_JANINT010000288.1 GCF_024509035.1 Nocardioides sp.
GGCGCGGGCCCGCCCACCGCGTAGGCCGAAGTGACGCCCCAGGGACGACGCGCCACCACCTCCGGCCGCAGCACGATCGGTGTCCCGACGACGAGACACGAGGAGACGGCGATGAGCCTGCACGAGATCGACCCTGACGAGGAGCTGGCGAGCGAGGTCCTGCGGCCCGGCGACGACGAGTACGACGACGCGGCCCGCGTGTTCGCGGGGACGGGACGCCCGGCACTGGTGGTGCGGCCACGCAGCCCGGTCGAGGTCGCGGAGGCGGTCGCGTACGGGGTGCGCCACGAGCTGCCGGTGTCGGTGCGCTCGGGCGGCCACAGCGTGCTCGGCCACGGCACCAACGTCGACGGCCTGGTGATCGACCTCGCCCGCCTGGACGCCGTGGAGGTCCTCGACACCGATCGGCGCCTGGTGCGGGTCGGCGGCGGCGCTCGGTGGGGCGCTGTCGCCGCGGCGCTCGACCCCTACGACTGGGGCCTGACCTCCGGCGACACCACGAGCGTCGGCGTCGGCGGACTGACCCTCGGGGGCGGGATCGGCTGGATGGTGCGCCGGCACGGGCTGGCCGTCGACAACCTCGTGGGCGCCCGCGTGGTCACCGCGGACGGCCGCCTCGTCACGGCCTCGGCCCACGAGCACCCCGACCTCTTCTGGGCTCTCCGTGGCGGGGGCGGCAACTTCGGTGTGGTCGTCGACTTCGACTTCGTCGCCCAGCCGGTGGGCGGCGTGCACGTCGGCCGGGCGGTCTACCGGCCCGACGACCCGGCGGACCTGCTGCTGCGCTGGCGCTACGCGATGCGCCGGGCGCCCGACGAGCTCTCCAGCACCCTGGTGCTGATGCCCGAGCTGCCGGGGTCGCCGCCGGCGGCGACCGTGCTGCTCTGCTACGCCGGCGAGCCCGGGGCCTCGGTCACCGAGGCGGATGCCGCGATCGAGCCGCTGCTCGAGCTCGGCACGGTCCTCGAGGCGACCGTCGCCGAGCGCAGGTACGCCGAGGTCCTCGAGGACGCCCACCACCCGCCCGGCGTCCGCGTGATCGGTCGCAACATCCTGGCGCCCACGCTGAGTGCGGACCTCGCGCAGGCGATCGCGCGCCTCCACCGCTCGCCCGTCCCCGCGGCGGTGGCGGTGCGCAGCCTCGGCGGCGCGTTCGGCCGGGTCCCGGCGCAGGCCACGGCGTTCGCCCACCGCGACGCGGAGGCGCTGGTCGTGTGCGGGTTCATGGTGCCCGCGGACCTCGCCGACGCCTCGGTCGAGCCGATGCTCGCTCCCTGGCGGGAGGTCGCGATGCATGGCACCGGCACCTACCTGAACTTCCAGGGCTCGGCCACGCCCGAGGACCTCGCGGCGGCGTACCCGCCGGCGACCTACGAGCGCCTCGCGGCGGTGAAGGCCGCCTACGACCCGGGCAACGTCTTCGCGCTCAACCACAACATCGAGCCGCGCCGGCGGGGCTCGGCGGGTGCGTCGGCCTCGCCCTCCGGGTGGGGGCGCCCCGGGGACGCGCGGTGACCGAGCGCCGACCCCAGGGTCTGGACCAGCCCCGACCGGACGATGGTGCGCGGCCCCCGGGCGCCCGTAGCGTCCACGGCCGGGCGAGCCGCCGGCTTCCTCGGTCTCGGGACCATCGACCGAAAGGTGTCTCGATGACCCGCAGGCTCTCCGCCCTCGTGATCGCGCTCCTCTGGGTGGCGGGCGTCGGGCTCGCCGGCACTCCGGCCGCCCAGGCCCAGGTGCAGGCCCAGGTGCAGGCCCAGGTGCAGGCCCAGGCGAGGAACGTGATCCCGCACCACGGCGTCTACCAGGGCACCGACCACAGCGGCCGCGTGGTGTCCTTCAGCTTCGGCAACCACAACCAGCTCACCCACTTCACCGTGGGGCACCTGGTGATCGGCGGAGCCCACGTCTCCAACGGCGCGTGGCACGAGACCTGCCACAACGGCTACTGCTTCAAGGGCCAGTGGGTCAGCGACAGCGTCGTCCACGGGGCCTGGCGGCACGGCAGCTCGCAGTCGTGGACCGCGTTCACCACCCACTTCCAGCCGACGCCGCCGCCGTACCAGGGCACCTACATGGGGTCGGACCACCACGGCACGCGCATCCACCTCTCCTACGCCGGCCACCAGGTCGTGGGCTTCAAGATCGGCCAGACGGTGATCGGCAACGCGCACGTCAGCGACCGGCGGTTCGAGGTCTGCCACCAGCACGTCTGCTTCAAGGGCCACTGGCAGACCGACCACGAGGTGGTCGGGTCCTGGCGTACGGCCACCAGCACCACCTGGGTCGGGTGGGAGGCCTACGCCTACTCCTCCTGAGCGTCCGGGGAGGACCGGTCAGCGCAATGGCACGAACCGGTAGGAGCCGTGCCTGCTGACCTCGAGACCGTCGAGACCGACGACGACCAGCAGCATCTCGCCGGCCACGGGGATCACCATCCGACCACCGGGGCCGAGCTGCTCGACGAGCTCGTCGGGGAGGCGGCGCGCCTCGGCCGACACCAGGATCCGGTCGTACGGCGCGTGCGCGGGGTCGCCGAGGAGGCCCGGCGCGGCCTGCTCGATCCGCGCCCAGGGCCACGTGCCGCGGCTCAGGTTGGTCCGGCCGAACGCCACGAGCGCGGGCACCAGCTCCAGTCCCAGCACCGTGCCGCCCGGTCCGGTCAGCTCGGCGAGCAGGCCGGTGGTCCAGCCCGACCCCGAGCCCACGTCGAGGACCCGGTCCCCCGCGCGGACGTCCAGCAGTCGCAGCATCGCCGCGACCGTGCGCGGCTGGGAGTTCGTCTGGCCGTGGCCGATCTCGATCGGCCCGTCGTAGGACGCCCGGGTGCGATCGTGCTCGGGCAGGAACCACTCCCGCGGAGCCGCCGCGAACGCGGCGTCGACCCGATCGGTCGTCATACCTCGAGTCTCCCACCGCTCCCGGACCCGCCGGAACCGGTGGCGCCACGGACCCGCGTGAGCCAGACTCGCGGTCGTGATCAAGGTCGAGCTGCTTCTCGGTGTGGCGACGTTCGCGCTGTGGGTCTTCTGCCTCGTGGACGCGATCGGCGCCCCGGCGGACCGCATCCGCAACCTGCCCAAGGTCGGGTGGATCCTGCTGATCCTCTTCTTCCCGTTCGTCGGGTCGATCGCCTGGCTCGTCGCCGGGCGACCCGAGGACCGGGTGAGCCGCCGCTCGCCGTACGAGCGGGAGACGCCGCACTTCCCCGAGTACGACCGCCCCGGCCGGGCCGCCGCGACCGATCCGGAGAGGGACGACGAGTTCCTCCGCCAGGTCCGCGAGCGGGCCGAGTCGCAGCGCAAGGCCTACGAGGCCCAGCGCAAGCGCCAGGCCGAGGGCGAGGCCGGCGAGCAGTAGGTCAGCCGCGCTTCGGCGGCAGCGGCACGAACATCGACGTGCGCGCGGCGTACTCGGGGTAGCCGGGCCGCTTCATCATCGTCTTCTCCAGCAGCCGGGCGCCGGTGATCCACACCAGCCAGATCGTCATCGCGATCGGCGCCGCGAGCGAGGCCAGGCCCGCGACCCAGCCGGACGCGAGGCCCCCGGCGAGCCACAGGCCCCACCACACGCAGCAGTCCCCGAAGTAGTTGGGGTGCCGGGTCCACGACCACAGCCCGCGGTCCATCACCGGGTCCCGGTCGGGGTCGCGCTTGTACGCCGCCAGCTGGGCGTCGCCGACCGACTCGAAGACCACGCCGACGACCCAGACCGCCAGGCCCAGCCACACGATCCAGGTCCACTCCAGGTCGGCCACCGCGGCTGCCTGCAGCGGCAGGGAGACCAGCCAGACGGCCGCGCCCTGCACGGCGAAGACCTTGCGCACCGCGTGGGCCATCCCGACCCGGTCGAGCGTGCCGCCGAGCATCGCCTCGTAGCGGGGGTCCTCGCCGTGGCCGCGCGACTTCACGAAGATGTGCGTCGAGAGCCGGCCGCCCCAGGCGAGCACCAGCCCGGCCAGCAGCCAGGAGTGCCAGGTGCCGCCGAGCACCGCGCACACCAGCGCCACCGCGATCAGTGCGAGGCCCCAGCCCACGTCGACCACGCTGACCCGGCCGGCGCGCGCGGCGGCGTACGCCGTCACGGTCATCACCACCGACGAGGCCAGCAGCGACAGGCCCGCGACGAGCAGCAGGTCGTTCACGCGGGGCGCTCCAGCGTCAGCTGCTGGACGTCGAGGTAGCCCGAGGCGAAGCCGGCGCGCGAGTAGCACAGGTAGAAGTGCCACATCCGCACGAACGTCTCGTCGAAGCCGAGCAGCCGCACCTGGCCCTCGGCCTCGAGGAACGCCTCGTCCCAGCGGCGCAGCGTCTCGGCGTAGTCGGCACCGAAGGCGAGCCGGTTGGTGACGCGCAGCGAGGTGTGCTGCGCGGTGACCTCGTCGATCGCCTGCGCCGAGGGGAGGAAGCCGCCGGGGAAGATGTACTTGTTGATCCAGGTGAAGCTGCCGCGGGTGGCCAGCATCCGGTCGTGCGGCATCACGATCGCCTGGATCGCGGCGCGACCGCCGGGCGCGAGCAGCCGGTCGATCGTGCGGAAGTACGTCGGCCAGTAGTCGTGGCCGACCGCCTCGATCATCTCCACCGACAGCACCGCGTCGAACTCACCGTGGATCTCGCGGTAGTCGCACAGCTCGATCGTCACCCGGTCGGACAGGCCCGCGGTGGCGACCCGCTGCCGGGCGAGTGCCTGCTGCTCGGAGGAGAGCGTCACCGTGTGCACGGTCGCGCCCCGGGAGGCGGCGCGGATCGCGAGCTCGCCCCAGCCGGTGCCGATCTCGAGCACGCGGGTGCCCCTCCCCACTCCGGCCTCGTCGAGCAGCCGGTCGATCTTGCGGTGCTGCGCCAGGACCAGCGGCTCGTCGGGGTCGCCGTCGAAGAGCGCGGAGGAGTAGCTCAGCGACTCGTCGAGGAAGAGCCCGAACAGGTCGTTGGACAGGTCGTAGTGGTGCGCGATCAGGTCCCGGGTGCGGTCGGTGGTGGTGCGGTGCGCGCGCGGCGTGCGCCGCTGCACCAGCGCCCGGGCCCGCTGCAGCGGGCGCGGGATCAGGTCGGCGACGTTCGCGGCCAGCTCGGTCAGGAACCCGGTGAGGTCCGCGGAGGTCCAGGCGCCGGTCAGGTAGGCCTCGCCGAACCCGATCAGGCCGTCGCGGCCCAGCCGTGCGTAGAGCTCCTCGGGTCGGTGCACGGTCATCGCTGGACCGCCGCGTCCGTAGGTGTCGGCACCGACGTGGACGGTGACGTCGAGGCCGTCGACGGCGCCGAGGAACAGGCGCCGGGCGACCGCCGACGAGACGCCGGCGCGCAGGCCGGACGGGACGGCGTCCAGCCCCGGCCACCGGCCGGAGGCGGAACGGGTGGGGGCGATGGTCACCGGACTCCCTCCTGGTGGTGGACCGGTCGCGGTCGGACCGGCAGTCGGCGCAGCCACAGCGCGATGCCGTGGGTGCGGATCAGCGCGGCGCCTCGCAACGCCGCGGGGGCGGCCCGCCAGGGGCCGAGGCTCGAACGGGTTCCGGTGAGTGCGGCGCTGAAGCGCGCGCCGTCGGTGCCCTCGTGGTCGCGCAGCGCGACGCTCACCTGGAGCCGCTCGCCGGGCAGCGGCACCCTCAGGTCGTAGGTGCCCTCCATGCCGTGGAACGGCGAGACGTACATCTGCTTGGGCGTGGTCGCGCGCCCGCGCTCGTCGGGGTGGACGAGGTAGGCGTGCCGGTCGCCGTAGGTGTTGTGCACCTCGACGACGACGCAGGGGTCCGCCTGCTCGGGGGTCACCCAGAACACGCTGATCGGGTTGAAGCAGTGGCCGAACGCCCGTGGGTGGGCGGCCATCAGCACCCGGCCCGCTCCGAGCTCGACGCCGTGCCGGGCGAGGAACGCCGCGAGGTTCTCCTTGATCGACCGCGCGGGGTCGCCGAGGTGGTCGCGGCTCTCGAAGCGGGCGAGCAGGCCGTGCTCGGGCAGGTCGTCGAGGTCCACCAGCCAGGTGTGCGAGCGGTGCGTGAACGAGCGCGTGAACGGCGAGCGCCGGACGTGGGTGATGGTCGTGTCGTAGACGCCCGTCTCGGTGGTTGAGGTGCGAGGGCGCTCTGGCGCGTGAGCCTCGACACCACCCCAGCGGAACCCCAGCCGCTCCGCGGCCGCCCGCCCCGAGCGCGCACCGTCCTCGTGGAACCCCCAGCCGTGGTAGGCGCCCGCGAACGCGACCCGGTCGCTGTCGAGCTCGGGCAGCCGGCGCTGGGCGGCGACGGACGACGGCGTGTAGAGCGGGTGCTCGTACTCCATCCGCGCGATCACCGCCTCGGGGTCGACGAGGTCCTCGCCACCGAGCGTGACGAGGTAGCGCGTCGTCGTGGGGAGCCGCTGCAGCCGGGTGAGGTCGTAGGTGACCGTCACGTGGCCGCGCTCCCCGAGCGGGCGACGGAAGTTCCACGACGCCCGCGCCTGGGCGGCGTGCGGGAGCAGCGAGGTGTCGGTGTGCAGCAGCGCGACGTTGGGCGAGTAGCCGATCCCGCCGAGCACCTCGCGCTGGGCGGGCGTCGGGTCGGCGAGCATCGCCAGCGCCTGGCTCGGGTGGGTGGCGATCACCACCGCGTCGTACGTCGTCACGAGGCCGTTGCCGTCGGTGACCTCGACGCCGTCGGGGGTCTCGAGCACCGAGGTGACCTTGGCGCCGAGCCGCACCTCGTCGATCGCGGCCGCGACCCGGCGAACGTACTCGTGCGAGCCGCCGGTCACGGTGCGCCACTGCGGGGAGCCGCTGATGCTGAGCATCCCGTGGTGGGAGAGGAACGCGAACAGGTAGCGAGCGGGGTAGGCCAGCGCGACCGCCGGGTCGCACGACCAGACCGCGGCGACCAGCGGCTCCATGAAGTGCCGACGGAAGTACGTCGAGAACCCGTGCCGGTCGAGGAAGTCGCCCAGCGCGAGGTCGTCGCCGGCGGTGGCGAGCAGGGCCCGGGCCCGTCGGTGGAAGCGGGGCACCTCGGTCAGCATCCGCAGGTACGCCGGGTTCGTGAGGTTGGCGCGTGAGGAGAACAGACCCCGCGGGCCGAGCGCCCCGGCGTACTCCAGGCCGGTGGCGTCGTCGCGCACCGACATCGACATCTCGGACTCCTGCGTCGCGACGCCGAGCTCGCCGAACAGCCGCAGCAGGGTCGGGTAGGTCCGCTCGTTGTGCACGATGAAGCCGGTGTCGATCGCCAGGGGGCCGGCGGCGGGGTCGTGCACGACATGGGTGTCGGCGTGCCCGCCGAGCCGCTCGTCGGCCTCGAACAGCGTCACCCGCGCCGTGCGGGAGGCGACGTACGCCGCGGTCAGCCCGGCGACACCGGACCCGACGACCGCGACGTGGCGGCTGCTCACGCCTTCCTGCCGAAGTCGAAGAGCGCGATCGGCGCCGAGGTCGGCTCCGGTGAGCCACCCTCGGGCTCGACGGTGATGCCGGCGCCGGTCGCGGTCGCGGCGTCGCCCGAGAGCAGCACCCGCTGGTCCTCGCGGATCGGCATCAGCCCGGCCGAGACCATGCCCTTGCCGGGCTGGTCGAGCCACAGTTGGTAGACCTTGCCGGCCGGGGGCGGCGGCATCTTCTCGGTCACCAGCACCGCGCGGCCGACGGTGTCGGAGTGCACGAGCGTGGCCTTGGCCCCGCCGTCGAAGTCCAGCGAGGTCCGCTTGGCGTCGGAGGCGGTGAGGACCGTGTCGATCGCCGACAGCTGCTGGTGGGTGGTGTCCTGCCAGGGCTGCTCCCAGAGCACGACACCCCCGCCGACGGCCAGCACGGCGGCGGCCGCGGCGACCAGCAGGTTGAGCCGGCGTCGTGGGCGGCGACGGGAGTCGAGCGCCACGGGCGCGGGGACCTCGGGGGGGAGCGGGCGGGTCGTGGCGATGCCGGCGAGCACCCGGTCGCGCAGCGCGGCGGGCGGCTCGAGGGCCGTGGTCTCCGCGAGCGTCGCGGCGGCCTCGCGCAAGGAGGCGACCTCGTCGCGGCACTCGGGGCACTCGGCCAGATGACGCTCGAACGCCGCGCGCTCGAGGTCGTCGAGGGCGTCGACGGCGTAGGCACCCGACAACGCGTGTGCGTCGTAGTCGCTCATGAGCCCACTCCCATCGCGTCACGCAACCGGATCAGTCCGTCCCGGATGCGGGTCTTGGCGGTGCCGACCGGTAGGTCGAGCATGGTCGCCACCTCCGTGTGTGTGTAGCCACCGAAGTAGGCGAGGCCGACGGCCTCGCGCTGCACCTCGGTGAGGGCCGCGAGCGCGCCGCGGACCCGGTGTGCCTCGAGGGACGCGTGCGCGGCCTCGGCGGTCGAGTCGTGCTCGACCGGCTGGTTCTGCTCGTGGTACGTCGCGTCGCGGCGGGTCGCCGCCTCGGCCGAGCGGACCCGGTCGACCGCCTTGCGGTGGGTGATGGTCAGCAGCCATGACAGGGCGCTGCCGCGTGCGGGATCGAAGCGGGACGCGGTGCGCCAGATCTCCAGGAACGACTCCTGGGTGACCTCCTCGGCCTGGGCCGGGTCGCGCACGACCCGCACCGCGAGCCCGAAGACGCGGGCCGAGGTGGCGTCGTACAGCCTCGCGAAGGCCTGCTCGTCGCCACGCGACGAGAGCCGCAGCAGCTCGGCCAGGTCGGGCCGGCCGGCCGGGTCGGCACCGGCGCCGGGCGCCCCGTCCTCAGGGGACGGGGCGCCGGCGCCGACGGGGCGGATGTGGTCCACGGATGGATCCTCGCTCGATCTCGGTTCCTGGGGTACCCAGGATCAGGGCATCAGGACGGAGTCGATGACGTAGACCGTGGCGTTGGCGGTGGGGATGTTGCCGCACAGCACCTTGGCGCCGTCGTCGACGGTGAAGTCCTCACCGGACCCCTTCACGGTGAGCTTCTCGCCCTCGAGGGTCTCGTGGGTGCCGGCGAGGTCCGCGGGCGTGAGCTGCCCGGCGACCACGTGGTAGGTCAGCACCTTGGTGAGCAGGTCCTTGTCGGCCAGCACGCCCTTGAGGTCCTTCGGGGGGATCTTGCCGAACGCGTCGTCGGTCGGGGCGAACACGGTGATGCCGTCGGCCGAGTTGAGCGTGTCGACCAGGCCGGCCTCGCCGACCGCGGTGACGAGCGTCTTGAGCAGCGGGTTGGCGCTGGCGGCCGTGGCGACCGGCTCGGTCGCCATGCCGTTGAAGGAGCCGGCGCCGGAGTCCGGGATGGCCGAGCAGCCGGGACCGAAGGTGGCGGCGCCGGCGTCCATCGCGTCGGAGCCGGCGTCGTCGGAGCCCATGTCGGCCGGCGCGCTGGAGGTGGGGGTGTCGGCCATCGCGTCCGAGGCCTCGCCGTCGGAGTCCGAGCCGCCACAAGCGGCGAGGCCGAACGTGGCGACCAGGGCGAGGGAGGCGAGGGCGGTCGAGCGGCGGAGGGAGCGGGTGTTCATGGTGGAACCTTTCGCGTGGAGTTCGTGAGGGACTCTGCGGCCGAGATGTGAGTTGTTCGGACCTGCGTCGCCGCCGGATTGGTCGACCCGCCCGAAACTTTCGGGCGGGTCGACCAGTCCGGGGTCAGCGGACGTTGACGACGACCTCCTGGACGCCGCTCGAGCCCGCCGGGAACGGTGTGGTGCGGACGGCGGTCTGGACGTCGCCCTCGCCGTCGGTGGCGCGCACGGCGAGCGCGTGCCGGCCGGGCTCGGCGGTCCACGGCAGGTACCACTGCCGCCAGTAGTCGTTGCCGGCCGAGGGGCCGAGCCGGGCCTCCTGCCAGGGACCGCCGTCGATGCGCACCTCGACGCGTTCGACGCCGCCCTGGTGCTGGGCCCAGGCCACCCCGCCGATCACGGTCCGCCCGGCGTCGACCGTCGAGAGCGGGCGAGGGGTGTCGATCCGGCTGGAGATCTTGACCGGGGCGTCGGTCGCCCAGTCGCGGCGGGTCCAGTACGCCTCCTGGTCGGCGTACGTCGTCAGCGTGATGCGGGTGATCCACTTGCAGGCGCTGACGAAGCCGTAGAGGCCCGGCACCACCATCCGGGCGGGGAATCCGTGCTCGCGGGTCAGCGACCGGCCGTTCATCCCGATCGCGATCATCGCGTCGCGCCCGTCCGTGGCCAGGGCGAGCGGGGTGCTGATCGTCATCCCGTCGACGTCGGTGCTGAGCAGCTGGTCGGCGCGGGTGCCGTCGATGCCGGCGCGGTCGAGCAGGTCGGTGAGGCGGACGCCGAGCCAGCGGGCGGCGCCGATGTAGCCGCCACCGACCTCGTTGGAGACGCAGGTGAGCGTGATGTCCCGCTCGACGAGCGGCATCGCGACCAGGTCCTCGAAGCTGAAGGTGACCTCGCGCTCGACGTCGCCGTCGATGGTCAGCGACCAACCGTCGAGGTCCACGATCGGCAGCGTCAGGCGGGTGTCGACCCGGTAGAAGTCCCCGGTCGGGGTGCGGAAGGGGCTGACGCCGGGGACGCGGTCGTCGAGCCCGCGCGGGAAGGGGGGCGCCGGGTCGGCCGCGGCGGGCAGGTCGACGCTCACCGTCCGGCTTCGGTACGACGCCAGCCACCGGCCCGCGCCACCCATCGCGACCGCGGCGAGACCGAGGGTCCCGGCCGCGACCAGCACGCCCCGCCTGCTGGGAGCGGTCGTGTCATCGGCCGCCGCCCCGGCCGCCCGGCGGCGGGTCAGCCACGCGAGCGCCGCCACCCCGGCGAGACCGGCCACGATGCTCGGCAGCACGTCGGTGGGAGCCGCCCCGGCGCGGGTCAGGGCGGCGCCGGCCGGGATCGCGACGAGCGCCAGCAGCAGCGCCGCGCCGTACCCGAACCGGCGACGCGCGAGCAGGCCGGCGACCCCGGCCAGGGCGATCACGCCGACCATCACCGACCCGACGAGCACGGTCTTGTCGTGGGTGCCGAACTGCGCGATCGCCCACTCCTTGAGCGGGGTCGGGGTCAGGTCGATCACCGTCGAGCCGACGACCAGCACGGGCGAGGCGGCGGGCTCGGTCAGTCCGGCGACGAGGTGGCCGGCCGCCACCCCCACCAGGGTGGCGAGCGCTCCGTGGGCGGCAGAGGTGAGGCGATGCGTCATGGGGGTGGTTCGGAGCGCGCCACCCTGCCGGATGGTCCGCGCCCGCCGTGCCAGGATGTGCCGCATGTCCGACGCCCCCGCAGAGCTCGTGCACTACTCCGTCTCCGGCCCCGCCGGCGAGGCGGTCGCCACCCTCACGCTGGACTCAACGCACAACCGCAACGCGCTCTCCCGCCAGCTCGTCACCGAGCTGTTCGAGGGGCTGGAACGTGCCGCCGCCGACCCCGCGGTCAAGGTCGTGCTGCTCCGGTCCGAGGGCCGGGTCTTCTGCTCGGGCGCCGACCTCTCGGAGGCGTCGACCGGGGGCATGGAGGAGGGCACCCGCCGCATCGTCGAGCTCCAGCGGCTGATCCTCACCCTCGACAAGCCGGTGGTCACCCGGCTCGGTGGCCCGGTCCGGGCCGGCGGCATCGGCATCGTGGCCGCCTCCGACATCGCGATCGCCTCCGAGGACGCGACGTTCGCGCTCACCGAGGTCAAGCTCGGCCTGGCCGCGGCGATCATCTCGCTGACCGTGCACGCCCGGATGACCCCGCGTTCTGCCGCCCTCACCACCCTCGGCGGCGAGGTGTTCACCGGAGCCCAGGCCGCGGCGTACGGCCTGGTCACCGCCGCGGTGCCCGCGGAGGCCCTCGACGAGGAGATCGACAAGGTCTGCGCCTCGCTGGCCACCGGGGCCGCTCAGGGGCTGCGCGAGTCCAAGCGCATCCTCAACCGCGACCTGGTCGCTCGTCTCGACGCCCACGGCGGCGAGATGGCCGAGCTCTCCGCCCGCCTCTTCGCCTCCGACGAGGCGCGCGAGGCGATGACGGCGTTCCTCTCCCGCCCGAAGGGTTGAGCGCGATCGGGGGTCGATCCGCGAACCCCGCGGTCGGGGCCCGAGGCAGCAGGTAGGCTTGACGACTCGCTGAATCAATCCAGAGCCGATCGGGGATCGGGCTCCGGTGTGGAGGGGATTCCAGAGTTGTCCGAAGAGCTGGTCGAGCGCGAGATCGCTGCCGAGCAGGCGTTCGTCGACCGGGTGTACGTCCAGCTGGGTGAGTCCGCCCGGCAGGCGCAGGCGCTGGCCAAGGAGGGCCACAGCCGCGGCCGGCTCGGCCACGAGGGCGGGCTGGTCGAGCGCGACGCGATGGTCTTCCAGGCCGCGCGCCGGATCGCCCAGCTCGACGCCGCTCACGAGGGCCTGGTCTTCGGGCGCCTCGACATGACCGAGGACGTCGACCCCGAGCCGCGCTACGTCGGCCGGATCGGGCTGCGTGACGCCAACCGCGACTCCCTGCTCATCGACTGGCGAGCCCCGGCGGCCGCCGTGTTCTACCAGGCCACCGCGGCCGAGCCGCACGGCGTGGTCCGGCGCCGCGTCCTGCGCGCGGCCGGCCCGCGGGTCGTCGGCGTCGAGGACGAGCTACTCGACGCCGAGGCGCTCGAGCGGTCGGGCGCCGACCTGCCGATCGTGGGCGAGGGTGCCCTGATGGCGCAGCTCTCCCGCGCCCGCGACCGGTCGATGCACTCGATCGTCGCGACCATCCAGGCCGAGCAGGACAAGGCGATCCGGGCGCCCGGCAAGGGCGTCGTGTCCATCTCCGGCGGTCCCGGCACCGGCAAGACCGTGGTCGCGCTGCACCGCGCGGCCTACCTGCTCTACAACGACCGGCGGCGCTACGAGGGCGGCGGCGTGCTGATCGTCGGACCCAGCGGGGTCTTCATGCGCTACATCGAGCGCGTGCTGCCGAGCCTCGGCGAGACCGCCGTCGCGCTGCGCTCGCTCGGCGAGGTCGTCGACGGAGTGCGCGCCACCCGCCACGACGAGCCGGCCGTCGCCGACGTCAAGGGCTCGGCCCGGATGGCCGAGCTGATGCGACGTACGGCGCGCCAGCAGGCGCCGGGCAGTCCGCGCGACTTCCGCATCTTCTGGCGCGACGACACGATCGTCCTCGACCGCGGCGAGCTCGGCCGCCTGCGCCGGCAGCTGATGTCCCAGGGCCGCCGCAACCGCCAGCTGCCGCGGGTCCCCCGCGCGCTCCTCGACGTGATGTGGCGCCAGGTGCGCGGTGAGCGCGGCCGCGAGCGGGGCCGCGAGGCCTTCGACGACGAGATGCTGTCGAACCAGGCGTTCGTCGACTTCGCCGCGGCGTGGTGGCCGCCCCTGGACGCGGTGGAGGTGTTCGGCTGGCTGCGCGACCCCGACCTGCTCGCCCGGGCCGGTGACGGCGTCGTCAACGCCGAGGAGCAGCGGTTGCTGCTCAAGTCGTGGGGCAACGTCAGCGGCCCCGGCGACCTGTCGATCGAGGACATCCCGCTGCTCGACGAGCTGCGCTACGCGATCGGCGACGTCCCGGCCCGCACCGACGACGAGCGCGACCTCGACGACACGGGGCTCCTCGAGGGCGGCGTCGACATGCAGGAGCTGTTCACGGCCGCCGACCGCGAGTACGCCCCGGCCGGGAGGGCCTGGGCGCCGCCCACCCATCGCATCGAGGACGACCCGTTCGCCCACGTTCTCGTCGACGAGGCGCAGGACCTCACGCCGATGCAGTGGCGGATGGTCGGACGACGCGGCCGCACCGCCTCGTGGACGATCGTGGGCGACCCGGCGCAGTCGTCGTGGCCGGTGCCCGCCGAGTCGGCAGCCGCGCGGGCCGCGGCGCTCGAGGGCAAGGACGTCCACGAGTTCCACCTCTCGACCAACTACCGCAACTCCTCGGAGATCTACGCCCACGCCGCGGCGTACGCCGAGCGCGTCGGCCTCGACGCCGACCTGCCGACCGCGGTGCGCTCGACGGGCGTCGAGCCGCGGACCGTCACCGGCGTGACCGACCTCGAGGCGGCGACCCGCGAGGCGGTGGTCGAGATGGCCGCCCAGGTCGACGGCACCGTCGGCATCGTGGTGCCCGTCGCCCGCCGCTCCGAGGTCAACGCCTGGCTCGCGTCCTGGCCCGAGCTCGCCGAGGACGCGGCCGGCGCCCGGGCCGCCGTCGACTCGACCGTCACGCCGTCGGGCGACGACCGGGTCGTCGTCCTCACCGGCCTCGACACCAAGGGCCTGGAGTTCGACGGCATCGTCGTCGTCCGTCCCCAGGAGATCGAGGACGAGTCGGCGACCGGCAAGGCGACGCTGTACGTCGTGCTCACCCGCGCGACGCAGTTGTTGACGACGCTCAGCTGAGCGCCAGCGGCACGAGCGCGCAGAAGCGCCGGTAGACCTCGGTGCTCGGCACCGGCCGCAGCGACCAACCATCGTCGGGCCGGGGCTCCAGGAGCCAGGTGCCGGACGGGCCGGTGACCACGGCCAGCAACCGCTCCTCCTCCTCGGTGCGCATCCCGAGGGTGAACGCCAGGTGGGCGTCGAGCTCGTCGAACGCCGCGCGCCGGGCGACCGGCTCGTCGCCGAGCAGGGTCTCCATCGGGTTGTCGGTGAGGGGCCGCTCGCGTCGCTCGGAGGGGGTGACCGGCGCCAGCGAGGTGAGTCGGGCGAGCGCGACCGGCAGCTGGTCGGCCGGGCAGCGCAGCAGCTCGGTGGCGCGGGTGTCGCGCACCAGCAGGGCGGCCTCGCCGGAGCCGAGCCAGCCGAGCGTGGTGCGGCTCGTGGTCCGCGTGGCCGTGTCCAGGTGGAGGACGGCGGCCGGGTCCTGCACGGGCGCGACGGTCCCCTCGGCGGCGAGCGCCTCGAAGTCCGCCACCGAGGCGACGAGGCCTCCGGTCGGTTCGGTCACGCCGACACCTCCAGCCGGTCCGGGACCACCCACGCGGCCACGGACAGGGCGAGCTCGTCGGCGAGCAGGTCGTAGCGGGCGGTGTCCACGGTCGCGCTGAGCGTCCAGCCGGCGCCACCGGCCACCACGAACCACTGCTCGAGCACCACGGCCGCTCCCGACGGCGCCACGTGGTGGGCCAGGCGGCGGCCCCCCGGCCGCCCGGCGACGTCGGTGTGCTCGCGGTCGATCACGCGGTGGTCCTGCAGCCCGGCCGTCGCCGCGGCCTCAGCGGTCGCCTGCCACGTGCGCAGGTCGGCGTCGCCGAGCTGCTCCACGCTCAGCGTGAGCGAGGCCCGGAAGGCCTCGGGCGCCGCGGGGTCGACCGGCTCCACCACGGCGGCGACGCCCGCGAAGCCGGTGTCGACCGGCTCCCAGCCGAGTGGGGTGGGGACCCGCGCGCCGAACAGGTGCAGCGTCGAGGTCATGCGTACTGCTCCCACTGCCAGTCGTGGTCGGACGCGCCACCGAGGGTCGCGAGGGCGACGACACCGTGGGCGGCGAGCGTCGCAGCGAGGTCGGCACCGACGGCCGAGCCCGTGCTCACGTCGAGGCGGTAGTCCGAGGTCCGGTCGTAGGCGCCTCGCCGATCGGCCGGTCGCTGCCAGCCCAGCTGGTGCATGCGCTCGTCCTGGGCGGGCTCGACGGGCCACGGCCCGCCCCACGCCTGGGACCCGGACGCGTCGAGGGTCATCACGTCGCCCAGCCGCTGGTAGCGCACGTAGAGGTGGCTCTCGGTGCCGTCGTCGCTGACGACGAGCGTCGCGCCCACCGGCAGGGCCGGGAGCGCCGCGGCGACGCGGTCGCGCAGGGCCTGCCAGGGTTGCGGTACGTCGGGCGCGGGAGGGGCAGGCACCGGTCCCGGCCACCCGCCTCGCCGCGAACCGCGGCGGTAGCCGAGCACGCCGACCGCCGCGAGCAGCAGGACGACGCCGAGCACGACGAACACCAGCATGGTCACCTCACCAGAACTTCACTGCATCGCCGATGTCGCTGGCGAGGTCGCCGGCGCCGTCGACCAGGTCGGCCGCACCGTCCTTGATCGCCCCGCCGACCGCGCTGCCGACCTCGGAACCCACGAACCCGCCGACCACGCCCCCGACGAAGCCACCGATGACGGTACCGACGCCAGGACAGATCGCGGTGCCGATCGCGCCACCGAGCCAGGCACCGCCCTCGGCGCCCGCCCATGCCCCGGCGGCGGTGGCGCCGCCGACGGTGACCGCCTCGGTCACGCGGCGGTCGGTCTCGGTCTCGTCGCTGTTGGCCCACTCGTCGTACCCCGCCGCGACGCCCGCCACGACGGTACCGGCCCGGTTGACCCACCTGCCGGTGGTGCGCCAGCCGTCGCGCGCCGCCGCCCTGTAGGGCTTGGCCCGCCAGCTGGAGTCGTTGTTGGCGGCCTTGAAGCGCTCCCAGAAGCTCGCGTCGAAGCCGCGCCAGCCGTTGAGCTTGTAGCGGTGACCGTCGATGAGCGGCTGGAAGTTCTGGAGCACACCGTGCAGGGCGATGTCGCTCGCGGCACCGGCGACGTTGCCGGCGAGACCGAGCGCGTAGACCGCGCCGGTGATCGGACCCATGTCGTCGGGCGGCGCGAAGCCGCCCCAGGTCGTGAAGAACTTCTCGGTCTCGTCGAGCACCGTGCTGCCGGCCTCGCGCATCAGCTCGACGAGCTCGCTGTCGCTCGGCTGGTCCCCCTCGGGCCCGGGCGGCATCGTGTCCTTGAGGGTGCGCGCGGCGGTCATCGGCAGGGAGGCGAGCAGCTTGGTCGCGTCGACCGGCGGGCTGCCGTCCGGGCCGCACACCGGTTGGACGGAGACCGGGAGGCCCGCGGCCAGGGCCGAGGCGCAGGCGCGGGTGCGCTCGGCCAGGTGCTCGCGCAGGTCGGCCATCGCCTGGGTGAGCCCGGCCCGGGCGTTCTGGGAGGCCGTCACCGCGTGCTGCCACGCGCGGATGCCGTCGGGGTCCTCGGGATCCTGCTCCGCATCGGGCGGGACGCGCGGAGCGGCGTCCTCCCACTGCCGGTTGAGCTGGCGCACGCGGCCCTGCGCCTGCTCGTAGTCCTCGGCGAGGCCCACGAGCTTCGCGCGCACGGTCTCGAGGTGGGGCGCCGAGGTGCGCAGCGCGCGGGCCATCGCCCGCATCTCGGGGATCGTCGCGGACGCGGCGGCGCCGGTCCACTGGCCCTCGATCTCGTCGGGCACGGCTCCCAGTCGGGTCGCGGCGTGCACGAGCTCCTCGTGGAGCGTGGCGATCGTGGCTGCGGCGTGCCGGAGGGCACCCGGGTGGACGTCGAGGGTGAACTGGCCGCTCATCGGGCTCGCCCGCCCGGCCCGCTGATGTCGGGGACGGAGAGCCCGGTGTCGAGGGCCTCGAGGTCGACGGCGAGGTTGTTGGTGTTGCCCGCGATGAGTGCGGCCGAGGTGCCGAGCACGTCGAGGGTCGTGCGCCAGGCGGCGCCGAACATGTCCGCCTCGGCGGCGATGCTCCCGGAGAGCTCGCCGGCGCCCTCGGTGACCGAGGAGCCCAGCCGCGGAGCCGCGGAGGACTGGTGCTCGAGCCGGCCCGCCGCTTCGGAGAACGTCGTCCGCACCCGCTCCGCGACCTCGGGGGACAGCCGCAGCACCGCCCCGCCGCCTCCGTCCGCGGTCCGCATCCCTGGTCCTCCCGTCCCGAGCCCGTGTCGGTGCCGCGTCCGGGCGGACCGGTGGCACCGCAGGGCGTTCTTCCCGCTGTGCCGGCCGGTCAAACGGAGGCCTGCCGAGTCACCCCCGGGCCCCGGCTAGACCACCCGGCGGCGCGGAGGTGAAGCCCGCGATCGAGGGCCCCATTTTCGGATAGCGTCTGTCCGCCTCGCGCCGGGCGGGCACAGAGCGAGAGGTGGCACGTGGACTCCGAGCCGACCGAGGAGACGACGCCGGGCTCCGGGCTGCCGCAGGCCCGACCCCGCGAGGACCTGGTGACGATCCGGGTTCCCCGCGCCGTCCTGCACGGCGTCCTGGGCCTCGTCCTCGGGCTGCTGGTCGGTGCCGGCGGCGGCTTCGCGATCGGTCGCGGTACCGCGCCCGACGACGGCGCCGACGGCACGGCTCCGCCTGCGGCCGCGTCCGCTCCCGCCACCGCTCCCGTCGCCCCCACCCAGCCGGAGACCAGCGCGCCGCCGGCGGTCGTGCCGGACGTGAGCGTCGAGGGCCGGCCCAGCCAGGGGGACGCGGACGCGCCGGTGACCGTCGTCGAGTTCACCGACTACCAGTGCCCCTACTGCGGGGCGTTCGCGCGCGACACCGAGGAGGCGTTGCTGAAGGCCTACGACGGCCAGGTCCGGTTCGTGGTGCGGCACTTCCCGATCACCGGCATCCACCCGGACGCCCAGAAGGCGGCCGAGGCCGCGGAGTGCGCCTTCGACCAGGACAGGTTCTGGGAGTACCACGAGGCGCTCTTCGCCCACCAGGACGCCCTCGACGAGGCCTCCTTGCGCGCCTACGCCAAGGAGGTCGGGCTCGACGGCCGCACCTTCGGCCAGTGCCTGAGCTCGGGCGAGAAGGCGGGGGTCGTGGCGGCGGACCAGGCCGACGGCCAGCGTTACGGCGTCTCGGCCACGCCGACGTTCTTCATCAACGGTCAGCGGTTCGTCGGCGCCAAGCCGATCGACGAGTTCAAGCAGGTCATCGACGGCCTGCTGGCCGATGACTGATCGCTTGCGCCGCGCCCTTCTCGCGCCGGTCGCTGCGCTGTTGTCGCTCCTCGGCCCCGCGGGGCTCGTGTCCGTGTCGTACGCCGCCCCGGCGCTGCGTGCCGACGTCTCCGCCGGCTCCCGGGCCGCGGGAGCCTCGACCCGGGTGGCCGTGACGGTCCGTCCCGCCGGGCCGCTCACCCGCGCGACCCTGTCCGTGGCGCTGCCCGACGGCTGGCCGAGCCCGCAGCGCGGGAGCGTGCGGGTGGACGCCGACGGCTGCCGGTCCGGCGCCGGTCGGCTGACCCAGGCCGGCCTCGCGGTCGCCGGGCTGACCTGCCGGTCCGGGGCGTCGATCGAGATCAGCGCGGCCGGACGGCTGCCCACCAAGGCCGGTCGCTACCAGCTCGAGGCCACCGTCTCGGACCGGTCGGGCTCCCGGACGACGCGCGCGTCGTTCACCGTGGAAGCGGCGAAGGCGCACCACCTGGTGCTGACGCCGCCCAGCGCGACCATGACGTACGGCGGGAGCCGGCCGTTCCGGGCGTTCACCGAGGACGCCTTCGGCAACCGCCGCGACGACGTCACCGACCGTGCGTCGTTCACGCTGGCACCCGACGGCGGCTGCACCGGCCCCGTCTGCGGAGCGGGCGCCCACGCAGGCGACCACGTGGTCACCGCGACCCTCGGCGCGCTGAGCGGCTTCGCCGACCTGGTGGTGGAGCCTCGGCACGTCACGGTGACGGCCGCCTCGGCGACCAGGGTCTACGGCGCGACCGACCCCGCGTTCACCTACACCGTCGACGGACTCGTCGGGTCGGACGCGGGCCTGGCCGGTGTGACCTGCGAGGTGAGCGGACCCCACGCGAAGGTCGGTGAGCACCCGGTGACCTGCGGGGGTGCGCGCGACCCCGACTACGTGGTCGACCGCTACCTGCCCGGCACGCTCCGGGTGACGCCCGCACCGCTCACCGCGCGGGTCTCCGGCACCCAGACCTACGGCGGCGCCCCGACGTACGCCCTCGACCAGCTCTCCGGTCTCGTCAACGGCGACACGGCCGCCGTCGTCACCGGGACGCTGTCGTGCCGGACCACCGCGACCTCGGGCAGCGGCGTCGGGTCCTACCCGATCACCGGGTGCACCGGCCTGGGGTCGGCGAACTACACGATCGGCTACTCCTACGGCGCCGTGCGGGTCGCGCCGCTGGCGGTGACCGTGCGCGCCGACGCCAAGACCAAGGTGGCCGGTCAGGCCGACCCGGCGTTCACCTACACCACCGTCCCCGCGGGACTCCGCCTCGCGGGCGTCAGCTGCTCGGTGAGCCCGGTCCACAGCGCCGCGGGGGTGTACCCCATCACCTGCAGCACCACGACGGACCCCAACTACAGCCAGACGTCGGTGCCGGGCACCCTGACGGTGACCGCGGGGACCCTGGTGGTCCGGGTGACCGGGACGCAGACCTACGGCGGCGCTCCGACGTACGCCTCCACGATCACCTCCGGGCTCGTCAACGGCGACACCGCGGCAGTGCTGCACGGAACGCTGTCGTGCCAGACGTCCGCCACCGCCGCCAGCGCGATCGGGAGCTACGCGATCTCCGGCTGCAGCGGACTGAGCGCCACCGGCTACACGATCAGCTACGACCACGGACCGATGCAGGTGACCCGTAAGGCGCTGCGGGTGCGGGTGAACGGCACGCAGGTGTACGGCGCCGATGCGCACTACACCGCCGACGTGGTGGCCGCGGACCTGGTGAACGGCGACACGGCCGCCGTGGTCACCGGCGACCTGACCTGCACGACGGCGACGACGCCCGGCAACGTCGGCACCTACGTGATCAGCGGCTGCACGGGGCTGAGCGCCACGAGCTACGCGATCGACTACGAGGTCGGCGGTCTCGAGGTCAGCCCGCTGCCGGTGACGGTGCGCGCCGACGACCAGAGCAGGGCCGCCGGTGCACCGGACCCCGCCTTCACCTACACCACCGACCCCGCCGGGTTGACGCTCGCCGGCGTGACGTGTGGCGTCGCCGGCCCGCACGACACCGCCGGGACCTACGCGATCACGTGCGGGTCGACCACCGACCCCAACTACACGGTGGCAACGGTCGTCCCGGGCACGCTGACGGTGACCGGCGCGGTCGCGGTGTGCGGCGACGGCGTGAAGCAGGCAGCCGAGGCGTGCGACGACGGCAACACGACCACCGAGTCGTCGTGTCCCTACGGCGCCGCGACCTGCAACGCGTGCAACGCGACCTGCTCGGCCGTCCTGAACCTGACCGGCAACTACTGCGGCGACTTCAAGGTGACCGACGCCGAGACCTGCGACGACGGCAACACCGTCGACGAGGCGTCGTGCCCGTACGGCCAGGCCACCTGCAACACGTGCAACTCCTCGTGCACCGGCGTGCGTCCCCTCACCGGCGGCTACTGCGGCGACAACGTCCGGCAGGCCGAGGAGGTGTGCGACGACGGGAACAGCGAGAGCGAGACGTCGTGCCCGTACGGCATGGCCTCGTGTACCGCCTGCACCGGCAGCTGCAGCTCGATCCTGAACCTGACCGGCGACTTCTGCGGTGACGGCAAGGTGACGTACGGCGAGGCGTGCGACGACGGCAACCAGATCGACTCCGACGGCTGCACCAACAGCTGCACGCTGCCGTCCGGCTGAGACGTGGCACGGCCGACCGCGCAGCCTCACTAGAGTCGCGGCATGACCCCGCACCCCACGCCTGACGCCCGGGAAGCCATCGCGGCCCTCCAGGGGCACGAGGCGTGGGCGATCATCCGCCGCTCCACGCGCGCCGGCGACCGCGACACCGTCGGCCTGGTGGGCGGCCGGCGGCGCGTGGTCGAGTCGCTGCTCGACGTACCCCTCGAGGAGGGCGTGCCGCAGCCGGGGCACATCGCCGACCGGCTGCTGGCGGTCCCGTTCCGGCAGGTCCGCGAGCGCGGGTTCGAGGCCCACGACGACGGCGCACCGCTCGTGGTCGTCGACGTCGAGACCGAGCTGGAGTTCTCGGTCGCCGAGGTCGTCGAGGCGATCGACGACACCGGGGTCGAGTTCGCCGATCGCGGCGGTTTCGAGACCGACGACGAGGACTACGCGAAGCTGGTCGCCGCGATCATCCACGACGAGATCGGGCAGGGCGAGGGCGCCAACCTGGTCGTCGGGCGCCACTACCGCGCGACCGTCGCCGACTGGGGGCCTCAGACGGCGCTGACGGTCTTCCGCCGGCTGCTCGAGCGCGAGCGCGGCGCCTACTGGACCTACGTGTTCTTCACCGGCGACCGCTACCTGATCGGCGCCAGCCCCGAGCGGCACGTCTCCATCCACGGCGGCGACGTGCGGATGAACCCGATCAGTGGCACGTTCCGGATCCCGCGCGAGGACGACGCCCCTCTCAAGGGCCGGCTCCTGGAGTTCCTGCGCGACGAGAAGGAGATCTACGAGCTCTTCATGGTCGTCGACGAAGAGCTGAAGATGATGTGCGACATCTGCAACGAGGGAGGCCAGGTGCTCGGACCGTTCCTCAAGCCGATGACCCACCTCGTGCACACCGAGTACCTGCTCGCCGGTCGCACCGGCCGCGACCCCCGCGAGGTGCTGCGCGACACGATGTTCGCCGCGACCGTCACGGGGTCGCCGGTCGAGAACGCCTGCCGGTTGATCAAGCAGTACGAGACCGAGGGGCGCGGCTACTACGGCGCGGCGCTGGCGATCCTCGGCCGCGACGAGGTGGGTGGCCCGGTCGTGGACAGCCCGATCGTGATCCGTACGGCGGACGTCGACCTCGACGGCCGGCTCACCGTGAC
>NZ_JANINT010000289.1 GCF_024509035.1 Nocardioides sp.
GTTGAGCACCGGGATGATGTGGAGGTCGGCGCCCATCGCGAGGTAGAGGTTCGCCAGCGTCTGCGCCTCGATGCCTTGGGCCGCGTCGACGAGCAGGATGGCGGCCTCGCACGCCTCGAGCGAGCGCGACACCTCGTAGGTGAAGTCGACGTGGCCGGGCGTGTCGATCATGTTCAGCACGTAGGTGCCGGGTTCGGCGCCTGCGGCGTTGCCGGCCGGGACCGTCCACGGCATCCGCACGGCCTGGCTCTTGATGGTGATGCCGCGCTCGCGCTCGATGTCCATGCGGTCGAGGTACTGCGCCCGGGCGCTGCGCTCGTCGACGACACCGGTCAGCTGCAGCATCCGGTCGGCCAGCGTCGACTTGCCGTGGTCGATGTGCGCGATGATGCAGAAGTTGCGGATGATCGCGGGATCGGTCTGGCCGGGGAGCGGTGCAGTCATGGTGGCGCCATTGTTCCATCGCGGCGCCGGAAAGCCTTACTTCCGGGTGATCGCCCCTTGCTCAGTCCGCGCTCTCGAGGAACTCCTTGGTCTTGGCGATCGCGAAGCCCCACCCCTGCTCGATCGTCGGCTTAGGCGGTACGGCGATCTCCGAGGGGTTGGTCAGCACGTCGAGCAGCACCGGCCCGTCGTGGGCGAGTGCCTCCCGGACCGCGTCGTCGACGGCATGCGGGTCGTCGACCCGGATGCCGCGCAGCCCGATCGCCTCGGCGACCCGCGCGAAGTCGGGGTTCTCCAACGCGGTGCCGTAGGCCGGCAGGCCGACCTGCTCCATCTCGAGGCGGACCATCCCGAGGCTGCCGTTGTCGAAGACCACGAGCTTGACCGGCAGGTCGTGGGTCGCGGCGGTGATCAGGTCGCCGAGCAGCATCGAGATCCCGCCGTCACCGCAGAACGCGACGACCTGGCGTGAACGGTCCAGCGCCTGCGCGCCCAGCGCCTGCGGCATCGCGTTGGCCATCGAGCCGAGGTTGTAGGAGCCGAGCAGCTGGCGACCGTCGGTCATCCGGACGAACCGCGCCAGCCAGGTGGTGGCCATGCCGGTGTCGGACGTGAACACGGCGTCCGCAGCGGCATGCCGGTCGAGAGCCGCGGCGAGCACCTCGGGGCGGACGCGACCGTCGGGGTTCTCGACGGTGCGCCGCAGCAGGCCGCGCGGCTTGCTCTCGTAGTCGGGGTCGGCGAGGTGGCTCTGCCGCTCGCGCCACCCGTCGTACGACGAGCGCGCCTTGTCCAGCAGCGACCGGTCGGCCTTGGCCTCGAGCAGCGGCAGGAGCGCGTCGAGCGCGAGCCGCGCGTCACCGACGACGGCGTGGTCGACCGGGTGACGGCGCCCGATGTGGGAGCCGTCGGCGTCGATCTGCACCACGACCTTCCCGTCGGGGTAGAACGCCTTGTAGGGGAAGTCCGTGCCGATCATCAGCAGCAGGTCGCAGCCCTCGAACGCCACGGCGCTCGCCCTGTTCCCGAGCAGTCCGGACTGCCCGACCTCGTACGGGTCGGCGCCGTCGAAGGCCTCCTTGCCCTTGAGCGTGACGACCATCGGCGCCGAGAGCCGCTCCGCGAGGTCGAGCACCTGGGAGCGGGCCGCTCCGGCACCGTGACCGACCAGGAGCGTCACCGCGCTCGCGGCGTTGACGGCGGCGGCCGCCTCGGCGATCGAGGACTCGGCCGGGGCTGCGGGCGGCTGGTCGGTCACGAACCGCGGCACCGGCGTGTGCTTGGGGACCTCGAGCTCCCCGACGTCACCGGGCAGCGTGAGCACCGCGACGCCGCGTTGCTGGAGGGCGGCGTTGCCGGCCTGCTCGATCAGGGCCGGCAGCTGCTCGGGGCTGCTCACGGTCGCGCTGAACACCGCGACGTCGGCGAACAGCACGTCGTTGTCGACCTCCTGGAAGAAGTCGGTGCCGATCTCCTCGCGAGGCACCTGGCCGCAGATCGCCAGCACGGGCGCGTGGGACTTCTTGGCGTCGTACAGGCCGTTGAGCAGGTGGATCGCGCCGGGGCCGACCGTGCCCATGCAGACCCCGAGCCGTCCGGTGAGCTGGGCCTGGGCGCCGGCGGCGAACGCCCCGGCCTCCTCGTGGCGCACGCCCATCCACTCGAGCCGCTCCTCGCGCCGGATCGCGTCGGTGACCGGGTTGAGTGCATCTCCCACGACGCCCCACACCTGGGTGACGCCGTGGTCGGCGAGGGCGGCGACGAGCAGCTCAGCGACAGTGGTCATGACCGGGGGGTACCCCCGCCCCTGCGGGGCAATCGGCTCGCCGGACCCGATGCGGGTGGACCGGGAGCGGGTGGACCAGGATGAGCGCCCGTGAGCGCCGTACGCCGTCCGACGACCATCCCGCACGGGCAGACCGCCCGCAGGCTGGAGTGGCCGCACCTGCCGCGGCACGTCCGGGCGCTGGTCGAGGAGCACTGCGGCTC
>NZ_JANINT010000290.1:0-1625 GCF_024509035.1 Nocardioides sp.
CAGGTCCGTGTGTCCGAAAGGACGTGGGGGTTCAACTCCCCCCTCGCGCACGTGTGACAAGGCCCCGGATCCTCAGGATCCGGGGCCTTGTCCACTTCGGTCACCAAGTCGTCGTCCGAGGCACGGCGGCGACTTCGTCGCGATCCGCGCGCGCAACTCCGGACAGGTCCTCCTCGAAGAACGCTGCGCCGCGCAGGAGCAGCGCCGCGCGGCCCAAGGCGTGGCCGGCCTCGTCGACCCGGCCGACGGCGGCGCCGTGGTGGCGTACGCGGGCGAGCGGGCCCACGACGCGAGGATCGCGGCCCTCGAACCGTCGATGCGGCGGGCTCGCCGTGGTCGCCACCACTGCGCGCGGGAGCCAGACCGCGGACTGTACACAAGGTGGTCCCGTTCGGAGGATCCATACCGGCCGCGCGCCAGCTATGCCAGAACAACTGTATACAATATGGTTGACATGGTGAAGGCGTACCGCTAGCGTCCGGCGCACCCGAAGCCAGGAGGTCGCCATGTCCATCACATCCCCAGGTCGCGCTCGCCGCGTTGCGCTCCACGCCGCCGTCGGCGCCCTTCTGACCGGTGGACTCCTCGCATGTGGAGAGAGCGAACAGACGACGCCGGCCGCGGGGCCGTCGGCGGAGCCCCGAGCGGAGGCACCGGACATCGACGCGAGCCTCACGCCGATGCAGCAGGCGGAGAAGTACGACGAGCTGACGAAGGACTCGAGCCGGTCCTACAAGGTCGCCGTGCTGACTACCTGCACGGACCTCAACGCGTGGTGCCAGGCGATGACGCGCTACCAGGCGGAGGCAGCAGAGAAGTACGACGTCGAGCTCGACATGTACGACGCGGCCTTCGACCCCGCCAAGCAGCTGCGCCAGGTGCAGGACGCGATCGCGAAGGGCGGGTACGACGGGTTCATCTTCGCGCCCGTCGCTGCGGCACCGGGGTGTGGGATGCTCGAGCAGCTGCTCGACACCGGGCTCCCGGTCCAGCAGGTCAACAGCCCGGTCTGCGAGTCGGAGGACTACAGCGAGGGCACCACCGGCATGGTGTCCACCTCCTCGGAGAAGTACTACCGCGCCTACCTCGAGCACGTCTTCGACTCCTGCGAAGGCGAGCCGTGCAAGGTCGCGATCCTGGGTGGGGTGTCGGGCCAGGACGGCTGGCGCCGTCTCCAGTCGGCCAACTACGACCCCAACCAGGCGCTGCGCATCACTCAGGACGCGCTGCAGCGCGACCCCGACATCGAGGTCATCCTGTCCGCGTACGACGAGATGTCGCGCGGAGTCCTCCAGGCCCTCGGCGACGCGGGCAAGACGCCGGGCGAGGACGTGCGGATCTACAGCATCGGCGGGACGCCGTACGGTCTCGAGCAGGTCGCCGCCGGCACGCTCACCGCGACCATCCAGTCCGACCCCTACCCGGAGGGCTACTTCGGCGTCGTGGAGCTCGTGCGCTTCCTCGAGACCGGGGTCGCCACCGAGGGCTGGTCCAGCACGAGCGAGTGGTCCGGCATCGTGAACGGGCCGGGCAGCGACATCTTGACCGAGGACAACGTCGACAAGTACGAGCCGACCTACTGACCGGGGTCTCGACGATGCCTGCTCGCGACGACGTCCCCGCGC
>NZ_JANINT010000290.1:1635-2432 GCF_024509035.1 Nocardioides sp.
GGGGTCCGGGCGCTCCACGATGTCTCCCTCGCGGTCGCGCCCGGAGAGGTGCGAGGCCTGGTGGGACAGAACGGGGCCGGGAAGTCCACGCTGATCAAGATCATCGCCGGTGCCGTCGCTCCCGACGCGGGCCAGGTCCTGATCGCCGGTCACGAGGCGTCCGGCGGGGTCACGGAGCACCGCGCCGCGGGCGTCGCGGTGATCTACCAGGAGCCGCAGCTGGTCTCCGAGCTGTCCGCCTTGGAGAACGTCTTCCTCGGCGCCACACCTCGCAACCGGATGCGAGGGGTGGGCTGGTCGGCGATGCGTCGTGAGTACGACCGGATGTGCGCCGACCTCGAGGTCCAGATCGACCCGCACGCCCGGGCCGCCTCCTTGTCCCCCGGCGACCGGCAGCTGATCGAGATCATGCGCGCCCTGCGAGCGGCCTCGGCCGTGCTGATCCTCGACGAGCCGACCACGGCGCTCCCGGAACGGGAGCGTGAGCGGCTCTACCGCGTCCTGGACCAGATCAAGGGGCGGGGGACCGCCGTCGTCTTCATCTCCCACGACCTGGACGACGTGCTCCGGATCTGTGAGACCGTGACCGTGCTCAAGGACGGGCAGACGGTCACGACCGTCCCGGCGACGAGCCTTGATCACGACCGGCTCGTGGCGGCGATGACCGGCGAGGCGCTCGCTGAGTCCTTGCGGCCCGCGATCACCCGTGGCGAGGAGCTGCTCAGCGTCCGCGACCTCGCGGTGCCGACCGGCGTGAAGCGGGTCAGCATCACCGCCCACGCGGGCGAGGTCGTGGG
>NZ_JANINT010000291.1:0-2156 GCF_024509035.1 Nocardioides sp.
TCGCCGACCTCGTGCACGACCTCCGCACCGGCCTCGCGTCCGCTGAGACCGCCACTGCGGTCGCTCCGACGATGCTCGGAGCGGACGGTGCCAGGGACTTCCTGGTGATCTTCCAGAACAACGCCGAGATCCGGCCCACGGGCGGACTTCCGGGTTCCTGGGCGATGGTCCACGCCGAGGACGGCCGGCTCCGGATGGAGATCCAGGGGTCGGCGAATGACTTCCCCGTCACCCAGACCGCCGTCGGCCTCCTCACCAACGAGGAGATCGACGTCTACGGACGGGTCTTCGGACAGTACTTCCACGACGCAGGGTTCACGCCGGACTTCCCGCGTGCTGCGGAGCTGTGGGACGCCCACTGGCGTGAGCAGCACCCGGACCGGCCGCTCGACGGCGTTCTGGCCGTCGACCCGGTCGCGCTCTCCTACCTGCTCGAGGCGACGGGTCCGGTCGAGGTCGGGGAGACGACCCTCACCTCGGGCAACGTCGTCGAGCAGGTGCTCAACCGGCCCTACCTGGACCTCCCCGTGTCGCAGCAGGACCCCTACTTCCAAGAGGTTGCGCGGTCGGTGTTCGGGGCCGTCACTAGCAACATCACGTCACCCATCGCCTTCGTCGAGGGCGTCAGTCGAGCGGCAGCCGAGGGCCGCCTGCTGGTCGCCTCCTTCGACGAGCAGGTCGAGAGCGAGCTCGCCGGCACCCGTGTCGCGGGTGAGCTCGCCGGAGACGACGGCTCCACGCCCCACATCGACGTCGGCCTGAGCGACCTCACGGGGTCGAAGATGTCTTACTACCTGCGCTACGACGGCGAGGTCGACGCGGTGCGGTGCACGGACGGAGCGCAGACCCTGACCGGCGCCCTGACGCTACGTCAAGTGATCGCGCCGGCCGAGGCGGCGAAGCTTCCCGACTACGTCACCGGCGGTGGAGCGTACGGCACTGACCCGGGCTCGCAGTACGTCATGGTCCGCGTCTACGGGCCGTGGGGCGGGTCGCTCGACCGGCTGCGCATCGACGGACGTGACCTGAAGGATCTCGAGGTCAAGGAGATCGACGGGCGGCCGGTCGCCAACGTCGACATCCTGTTGTCGTCGCGACGCGACAAGCTGCTCACCTGGCAGGCCACGACCGGTGAGGGCCAGACCGGCCCTGGTGAGTTGACCATGACCCCCAGTGTCGTGCCGGGGCTCGACCGGCACCCGTTCGCGTCGGCCTGCTGACGGCGAACGGTCCTACGGCCGCCGCCGGGGCCAGCCCCGGCGGCCGGCGTGCGTCCGCGTCGACTCGGCACTGATCGGGGCGTAGCCGTAGCCGTAGCCGTAGCCGTAGCCGTAGCCCGAACTGTCGCCCCGGCCGCGTCCCGGCGTCATGTTGAGCACGACACCGACCGGCTCGGCGTCGACCTGATGCAAGCGGTCGACCGCCTGGCTGAGCTGGTCGCGGGTGGTCTTGCCATAGCGAGCGACCAGGAGCACCCCGTCCGCCTGACGCGCCAGCAGGGCAGCGTCGGTCACCGGCAGCAACGGCGGAGCGTCGATCACGACCATGTCGTACTCCGACCGCAGCTGCTTGACCAGGTCGTGCATGGCGTTGGACTGCAGGAGCTCGGCGGGGTTGGGCGGGATCGCCCCGCTCGCCAGAACGTCGAGCTCGCTGTCGGCGTGGCGCTGGATCGCGTCCTCGACCGCGACTCGGCCCAGGAGGATGGTCGTCACGCCGACTGCGCTGTCCAGGTGGAGCGTCGTGGTGGCCTTGGGGCGGCGGAGGTCCGCTTCGACGAGCAGTGTGCGGTGGCCGGCCTGTGCCAGTGTGATCGCAAGGTTGAGAGATGTCGACGTCTTGCCCTCCTCGGGCAGCGCGGACGTCACGACGAAGACCTTGGCCGCGCTGTCGACCTCCACGAACTGGAGGTTGGTGCGCAGCACCCGGAACGCCTCGACCCGGGGCGCATGGGTGCCGAGATCGGTGACCAACGCCTTCTGGCGGGCTTGGTTATCGAACGGGATGGCGCCGAGGACGGGCGCGGAGGTTGCCTGGGCCAGGTCGTCGTTGGTCTTCACGGTGGTGTCGAGCAGGTCGCGCAGCAGCGCCAGTCCGAGCCCGAGCAGCAGACCGAGCACGACGCCCAGAGCCGGGTTGCGCACCGGCTTGGGGGA
>NZ_JANINT010000291.1:2166-2431 GCF_024509035.1 Nocardioides sp.
TCGCCTTGATCGGCGCCTGCTGGCCCGCCTCGGGGGTCTCGAGCTTGCGCACCAGCTCGACGATCGCCTGCGCGTACGCCTGGGTCAGGACCTGAGCCTGAGCCGCGTCGGGATCGGTCACCGACAGGTCCAGGTTGACCGTCTCAGGCACCACGCTGGCGCTAACCCGGTGGGAGAGATCGTCCGGTGAGATGTCGAGGTTGAGGTCGCGGGCGACGACGGCCGCGAGGTCGCGACCGCTGGCGAGCTCGGCATACGACGCGAC
>NZ_JANINT010000292.1 GCF_024509035.1 Nocardioides sp.
CGCTCGGCCAGCAGGTTGCGGCTGAGGTTCTTGCCGTCGAAGGTCGGGTTGTTGCACGTGCGCACGTCGCGGTCGGTGAGGTCGACCGCAGAGTCCGCCTGCTTCAGCTTGGCGATCTGGTCGAAGCCGGCCTGCACCAGGTTCAGCGGCAGCGACGAGTAGCCGTAGGCACCCGCCTTGGTCTGGCCGGAGCACAGCGAGTAGTACATGAAGTCCGCGAGCGTCTGGCGCTTGGCGGTCGTCATCCGCGGGTCGTCCTTGCCCGTCGGGATGATCATGTAGGAGTACGACGAGATCGGGTACGCGCGAGGGTCCGGGTTGGTGTAGACGCCGTCGAGGATCTGCGTCAGGTAGAGCTGGCTGCTCCTGTCCTGGTTGATCCTCGCCTTCGTGAGGGCGACTGCCGTGTTGTACTGCGTCGGCTCGACGAAGTAGCCGGCCTTGTTGAGCACCTTCACGACCGGGTAGTCGGCGTTGAGCGGGTAGGAGTACTCGACGTAGCCGATCGTGCCGTTGCCGGAGAAGCCCTTGATCGTGTTCATCACCTGGTCGGAGCCGGCCTGGCTGACCATCCGGCTGCCGTTCTTCTTCGGGTAGTAGGACGTGAGCCCCGACTTCCCGAAGTAGGGCCGCCAGATGCTGGGGTACTCGTGGTCCATCCAGGTCGTGAGCTGGGCGGTGGTGCCCGAGCCATCGGAGCGGACGACCGGCGTGATCGGCAGCGAGGGGAAGGACCGGCCGTTGTTGTCGTTCTTGATCGCCGGGTCGTTCCAGTTGGTGATCTGGTTGGTGAAGATCTTCGCGATGGTCTCGCCCGACAGCCGCAGGTTGCGGACCAGCTGGCCCCCGACCTTGAGCTGGTAGGTGAACGCCGTGCCGCCGGCCACGATCGGCAGGTAGGCGTACTCACGACCGTTGCTGGTGTCGGCCTGGCCCTGCTCGTCGGTGCCCTGGTAGGGGATCTCCGAGATCGCGAAGTCGGTGCTGTCCTGGGAGAAGTCCTTGCGACCCTTGGTGGATCCTCCGCCGGTGTAGACGACCTTCATGCCGTTGGCGTCCACGTCGGCGATCCACTGCTGGACGATCAGCTCCGACCAGGTCGAGCCGGTGCCCTCGATCTGGGCGTAGACGGTCGCGTTCGCCACGCCGGGCAGGGCGGCGACGCAGCCCAGTGCGATCGCGAACGCGAGGGCGGCGCGGACAGCTCGAGCGAGCCGGTTCACGGGTTCTCCTGGATGTGTCGTTGCGAGGGGCGTTCGGGGTGGGTCTCAGCGGGATGGACCGGTCCCATCTCGACGAGCGGGTCCGCCTGGACGACGTCGACGGCGGGCTCCGGTGCCGGCCGCGAGACGTTGCCGAGAACCGCGGTCCGGCCGGCCCGGGCGTGCTTGGTCCGCCGGGGCCGGGCGAGCAGGCGCGCGACGATGAACAGCACCAGCACGAGGACCAGCAGCACGGTGGCGGCCCCGAAGGCACGGGTGATGGCCACGGGCTCGCCGCTGCGCACGGTGGTGTAGATGAAGAGCGGCAGCGAGTTCATCACGCCGTCGGTCGGGTTGGTCACCAGGAAGCCGGCGGCGCCCGAGGTGAGCAGCACCGGACTGGTCTCACCGACGCCGCGGGCCACGCCGAGGATCACCGCCGTGGCCAGTCCGGGGCGAGCCGTGGGCAGGACGACGTGCCACACGGTGCTCCAGCGGCTCGCTCCCAGCGCCAGGCTGGCCTCACGCAGGCCGCTGGGCACCACGCGCAGCACCACGTCGGCGGCCCGGGCGATGATCGGCAGCATCATCACGGCGATCGCGAGCGCGGCCGCAAGACCGGACCGGGGCTGGCCGAGCGCGACGATGAACGTGGTGTAGACGAACAGCCCGGCGACGATCGAGGGCAGCGCGGTCATCGCCTCGACGACGGTGCGGACCACCCTGGCGAAGGAGCCGCCGACCTCGGTCATGAACACGGCGGTGCCGATCCCCAGCGGGAGGGCGATCGCCACACCGATGCCCATCTCGATGAGCGAGCCGACCACGGCGTGGACGACTCCGCCGTCCGTGAGCGGGTTCTTGGGGCCGACCCCGGCCATGTCGTCGACGAAGAAGTTGACGTGCATCAGGGGGCGCCAGCCTCGGAGCACGACGAAGACGATGGCGCTCACGATCACCGCGCCCACCAGGAGCGCACCGACCGTGACGACGGCCGCGGCGACCCGGTCGCGGACCTCGACCAGGCCGCCGGTCAGCATCCCGGTCACCACGGTCACCGCCAGCCCCGCGACGAACCACGTGATGAGGAACCACGGCAGCCCCGTGAGTGGCAGCAGTCGCTGCGTGACCAGCCAGGCGAGACCCAGCGCCGAGGCCCAGGTGCCATACCGGACGAACTTCTCGTCGATCGTCAGCCGCCCGAGCGAGCTGCGCGGCACCGCCGGCG
>NZ_JANINT010000293.1 GCF_024509035.1 Nocardioides sp.
GGCCGTCCCAGGTGTGGACCTCGCGCCGGTAGACGCGGTTGCCGGTGTCGTCGAGGCGGCGGTTGGCGCGCTCGGTGGTGCGGTATCCGCGACCGCCGCCGATCTGGACCGGCTCGAGCCAGCCCTGCATGACCATCCGGGAGATCGCCGTGCGCACCGCCGGACCGGCGATGCCGACCGGGTCGAGGAGCCGGACGAGGGCCGCCACGGGGGCCTGGCTGCCCCGGGCGCGCAGGTGGTCGCCGTACACGTCGAAGAGTGCGGACCGGGCCTGCATGGCTGGAGTCTGCCAGCCCCGTTGCGGGGCCGCTGGCGGCCTGTGCTCCGCGTCACCCGCCGATAGGGGATAATGGTCTCTGCGTACGGCGCAGCAGGGCCCCTCGGAGGCCCACTGCCACATCACAACAGGAAGGTGCGCGGATGGCGGCGATGAAGCCGCGGACGGGCGACGGTCCGCTGGAGGTCACCAAGGAAGGACGCGGCATCGTCATGCGCGTGCCGCTCGAGGGCGGTGGTCGCCTCGTTGTCGAGCTCAACGCCGAGGAGGCCGGTGCCCTCGGAGATGCCCTCAAGGACGTCGTCGGCTGACCCCGGTGCCCTCGACCCCGTCACCGGCCCCGCTGTCCGCCTGGCCTCCGACCCTTCCCAGCCAGGTCGCTCCACCCGAGTTCGCCGTCAGTGCGGCGCTGCCGCATGCCGTCCTCGGTGTCGACGTCGTGGCCGTCCCCGTGCTGCCCGGCGACGCCGCGGGCGACGCGGTGGTGCTCGGGCCGGGGGCGGCGGAGCTCGCTGAGCTGCTCGACCTCGACCTGCTCGCCGTCCTCGAGGACGAGGACGCGTCCGGCAAGCCGGGCGAGGTCACCTCGGTGCCCGTGCCGCTCGGCCTGCCCGACAACGCCTCCGTGCGCCGGGTGCTGCTCGTCGGCGTCGGCGCGCAGACGACCGACGACCTGCGTCGCGCCGGTGCAGCGGTGGCGCGCGCGACCCGCGACCGGGACGCCCTGGCCACGACCGTGCCGGCGATCGGCGCCGACGACGGTCTCGAGGCCTT
Source organism: Nocardioides sp. (assembly GCF_024509035.1). Lineage (GTDB taxonomy): Bacteria > Actinomycetota > Actinomycetes > Propionibacteriales > Nocardioidaceae > Nocardioides. Next base: position 1,052 of record NZ_JANINT010000293.1, read on the forward strand.
CGTCGTCGGCACGATGCTCGGCTCGTTCGGGTTCCACTGGCGCTCCGGGCCGCCGCCGCACCGTCCGGTCGGCCGGGTGGTGCTGGCCGGGCTGCCCGACGCCGAGCGGGCCACGCCCGCCCTCGAGCGGGCGGTGGCGATCGGGGGCGCCGGGTGGCGCTCCCGGATGCTGTGCACGGTGCCCTCGAACGTGAAGAACCCGCCCTGGCTGGCCGCGCAGGCCGAGACGCTCGCGAGCGAGAGCGGGCTCGCGGTGACGGTCTGGGACGAGCAACGGCTCCAGGCCGAGGGCTTCGGCGGCATCCTGGCCGTCGGCCGGGCCTCGGCCACCCCGCCCCGCCTGATCCGGCTCGACTACACCCCGCGCAAGGCGGGCCGGCGGACGCCCACGGTGGCGCTGGTCGGCAAGGGCATCACCTTCGACACCGGCGGGCTCTCGATCAAGCCCGGCGAGGCGATGGTCAACATGAAGCGCGACATGACCGGCGGCGCGGTGGTGATGGCCACCATGGCCGCACTGCGCGACGTCGGCTGCCCCGTCCGCGTCGTCGGCCTGGTCACCGCGGCCGAGAACGCCGTCGGCGGCGACGCGCTGCGACCCGGGGACGTGATCCGCCACTACGGCGGGCGCACCACCGAGGTCACCAACACCGACGCCGAGGGCCGGCTCGTGCTCGCCGACGGGCTCGCGTACGCCGTCGCGGAGGTCGAGCCCGACGTGATCGTCGACGTCGCCACGCTGACCGGGGCGATGAAGGTCGCGCTCGGCCAGCAGGTCGGCGGCTTCTTCGCCAACGACGAGGCCCTCGCCGCGACGCTGCACGCTGCCGCCGAGCGCGCCGGGGAGCCGCTGTGGCGGCTCCCGCTCTCGGCCGCCTACGAGTCCAAGCTGTCCTCGACGGTGGCCGACGCCGACAACGCCCCCGGCGGGCCGGGCGCGATCGTGGCGGCGCTGTTCCTCCAACACTTCGTCGGCGACCTGCCCTGGGCGCACCTCGACATCGCCTCGGTCGGCGACGCGCCCGACGAGCGCGACGAGTGGACGACCGGCCCGACCGGGTTCGGCGCCCGGGCGCTGCTCCAGTGGCTGGGCTCCGAGGACCCGCTGGCGGGAGTGGGATCGTGAACGGCCTGACCGTGCGCTGGTCGCTCGTCGACGCCGCCGACGGCGTGGAGGAGCGGCTGGCGTCGTACGTCGCGGAGACCTCGCACGCCCGGTTCACCGGCATGGCCGGACTCCGCTTCAAGACCTGGCGCTGCGTCCCGGGGAAGTGGTTCGAGGGCTGCTACGTCTTCGAGAGCGACGCCGCGCGGGCGGAGTTCCAGGCGGCGTTCACCGAGACCGCCGCCGAGTCACCCGGCTCGCAGATC
>NZ_JANINT010000294.1 GCF_024509035.1 Nocardioides sp.
CCCCGGAACGGTTCGCCGTCACCACCCGGTCTAGACCGTCGTCTCCTCCTCCCGGCGCCGGCAGGAACAGAAGATCCGGTCTCCAACGGAGTCCGGATCTCCCTGCGAGATCACCCGGTGGAGCTGCGGGTGTGCCTACTCAGGACATCCCGGACACCCGGGCCACCGCCGCGGGCGGCTCGATGCGTTCGCACGCCAACGGCCGCAACTGCAGCAGCGGCCCGGCACGCTCGGCGCGCCGGGCCGCTGTCGACTCTGCGAAGGTCCCCGCTTCATTCTGCGAAGACCTCGTTGTGGAGCTGCGGGGAATCGAACCCCGGTCCTCGAGCGTCGAACCAGGTCTTCTCCGGGTGCAGTCCGTGCTGTCGCTTTTCTCGGCCCCGGGGCTCGCACGGACACGTCCCCGACAGGCTCAGTCACGGAATAGTCCCGCTCACCCTCCGTGACCCGGAGTGGGCGGCAAGTCTCCTAGATGACGCCAGGATCCGGGACGGAGACGGGTGCCCGGACTGACGCTTCGATCACTGCTCAGGCAGCGAGAGCGAAGGAACTGCGATTGGTGTTGGCAGTTATAGGTTTCCAGCGATCGTTTACGAGATGACGCTGGCTTCTCGACCCGCTTCCCCTGGAACTAACGTCCCAAGTCGAAACCGATCAGCCCCTCTTGAGTTGTGCATCCAGTCTACGGGCTCAACGCCAGCCGGGCCTCATCGATTCCGCAGCCACGCCTGCAACGCGGGTACGCCGGGACCGGCCAGCTCGCCGGCCAGCGCCGCGCGTCCGCACATCGCGGTGGCGAGCGCCCGGGCCGGTCCCTCGACCCGCGCTCCGTCGCCGGCCGCCCAGTCGAGATCGGTGGCCGCCCAGGTGAGCGCGGGCCGGCCCCGGGGGACGAAGCCCCGACCCGCGGCCTTGGAGGCGAGGAAGCCGAGCACGTCGCGCCACGGCTCGTGGGGTACCCCAGCGTCCACCCCGAGCGGGACCACGATGTCCTGGGTGTGGATGCGCAGGTCGCTGAACGGCGCGTGCCAGTCCATGCCCGGCGGGCTGAACCGGTGCTCGGCGTACTCCCGCAGCCAGGCGGTCACCTGGGCCGGCTCGACACCGGAGCGCCAGTCGACGAGCAGCTCGTTGGCCCGGTCGAACCTGCCGCGACCACGGGTCATCGCCTTGAGGAACGTGCCCACCGAGGTGGACGGCCCGCTGGTGAGGTGGACGGCGACCTCCTTGACCGTCCACGCCCCGCACAGGCTCGGCGTGGCCCACTGCTCGGGCGTCAGGGTGTCGAGGAGGTCGGCGAGCGCACGGCGCTCGCTGGCGATCTGTGCCCACGGGTCCATGAGCACCCAGTGTGGCCCGTCGCGGCCGGCTGCGCCTCCCCTCAGAGCAGCGCGTCGCGCGGGTCGGGACCCCAGGTCAGGCCGCCGTCGAGGAAGGTGTGCACGAACCCGCAGGCCCGGCAGATCGCGCCGTCGCCGGAGCGGTTGGCCCAGTCGAGGTCCATGAACGTCATGCCCGTGGTGTTGAGCTTGATCTCGCGGTGGGCGAAGTCCCGGCCGCCGCAGACGAGGCAGGCGAGCGCTGCGCCCGTGCGCAGACGCACCTCGCCCTCGCGGGGCTGGGCCGGCGTGCCCAGCCCGCCGCTCACCGTGCGCTCCCGGTCACTGTCGCTGCGTCCCATGACCGGGATCTACCCGCACCGGAGCGGTTCCGAACATCCGCGCGCCGTTCTCCCAGCACACGGCTCGCAGCCAGTCGTCGCCCAGGTCGAGTCGGGCCAATCCCTCCAGCTGGTGGAGGTAGGGGTACGGGATCGTCGGGAAGTCGCTGCCGAGCAGCACCTTGTGGCCGAGGTCCCGCAGCCGCGGCACCAGCGCCACCGGGTAGGCCGGGAAGAAGTCGGTGAACACCATCGTGGTGTCCAGGTGCACCCGCTCGTACCGCTCGGCCAGCGCGAGGAACTCCCCACACTCCGGGGCACCCATGTGCGCGATGACCAGCGCCAGCCGGGGGAACCGGCGCAGCAGGCGCTCGGTCGACGCCGGCCCGGTGAAGTCGTTGCCGACCGGCCCCGATCCCGCATGCACGACCACGGGCGTGCCGGCGTCCTCGAGCCGCCCCCACACCTCGTCGAGCAGGGGGTCGTCGAGGTGGAACTCCCCCACCTGCAGGTGGACCTTGAAGATCTCGACGCCGGCGGCGATCGCCTCCCCGACGTACGCCGCCGCGTCGGTCTCGGGGAAGAACGTCGCCGACCACAGCGACTCCGGGACGTCCCGCTTGAAGCCGGCCGCCCAGTCGTTGAGGTAGGTGGCCACCCCGGGCTTGTGGGCGTAGGGCAGCGTCGGGAAGCGCCACACACCCATCGCGCGCAGCAGCTCGACGCGGTCCTCGTGCGACTGGCGGTAGCGGATCG
>NZ_JANINT010000295.1 GCF_024509035.1 Nocardioides sp.
CGAGGGGCGCGCCGAACGGCTGCTGGCCGGCGTACGGCGGCGCGCCGGGCGGCAGGCCCGCCCAGCGGTGCGGCGGCGACTGGATCGTCGGCGGCACCCAGCTCGGCGGGGGCGTCGAGGGACGTGCGAGCGGTAGCGGCTGCGTTGGCTCGTCGTCGCGGTGGTCGTCCTGCGTCACGTGCCTATCTTGACCTGCCGGGCGAAATCGACGCAGCGGAGGATCAGCCCTGCGGGCGCGCGGCGCGGGTCAGCTGGGCGGTCGGGACCGTCGGGCTCGGCGTGCGCGGCGCCTCGGTGTTGGTGATCGAGGTGGTCGGCACCCGGCGGTCGATGGTCGGGCTGTCGGGGGCGACCCCGAAGACGAGCACCCCCATCACCGCAGCGCCCACGGCGCTGCCGCCGAGCGCCGCCAGGCCGAGGTTGCGGCGCCGGTGGTCGGCGGGGACCGGCAGGGCCCCGGGCACCGCGAGGTAGGCGCCCGTGCCACCACAGGCGGAGGCGTCCATGAGCGAGCCCTTGAGCCACGACGGGGTCGCGGGCGCGGCCACCTCGAAGGAGAGGCCCGCCAGCCGCGTCTTGATCCAGCCCTCGCGCTCGACGAGGTCACGGCAGGCGTGGCAGGAGTGCACGTGGTCCCACGCGCGCTCGGTCTCCTCGGGGGAGAGCTGGCCGTCCAGCAGCGCACTGGCACGCGATCCCAGGTGTCCGATCACGTCGCCTGCCCCCAGCCCGTGAGCAGCTGGCCGGCGGGGCCGGCGTACCGCACGCGTCCGGCGGTCGGGGCCCGGTGGGCCAGCGCGGTGCGCAGCATCGCGCGGCCGCGGTGGATGCGGGAGCGGACGGTGCCGAGCTTGGCGCCGAGGATCTCGGCGATCTCCTCGTAGGTCAGCCCCTCGACGTCGCAGAGCACGACAGCGGCGCGGAAGTCGGGCGGGAGCGTGGCGAGCGCCCGCTCGATGTCGTCGTCGAAGGTGCGGTCGGCGTACGCCGCGTCCGGGCTCGGCGAGGTGCTCGTGAGCCGGTCGGCGCGCTCGTCGGAGAGGGCGTCGAAGCGGATCCGCTGCTTGCGGCGCGCCTGGTCGAGGAAGAGGTTGGTGGTGATGCGGTGCAACCAGCCCTCGAAGGTGCCGGGCGTGTAGGTCGACAGCGACCGGAACACCCGCACGAAGACCTCCTGGGTGAGGTCCTCGGCGTCGTGGCGGTTGCCGGTCAGCCGGTAGGCGAGACGGAAGACGCGGTCGGAGTGCTGCTCGACGATCTCCTCCCAGGACGGGAGGCCGGTGTCATCGGCAGTGGGGGGCACCGGGGTGTCCATGAGTGCCTCCTCGGCCGATCGTCGGCTCGTGCGTGCCTGGGGGAACAGCGTCTTGTCCTTCCACGGTAGGGACACCTGCTGAGAGGAACCTGTGAGGCCGGTGTCCGTTCTGTGAAGCCTCGTCCTCTCCAACGCGCGCGGGTCCCGCTGCGTTCCCGCAGCCTGGCGCCGGCGATTCGCGGCGGCGCGCAGCAGGCGGAATCGGTGGGTCCGGGCTCAGATCGCGATACGGTGAGTGCGCGCTCGACCAGCCTCAGGAGGACATCATCACCACGCCGCTCTCGTCTGCGAGTTGGTCCCACGCCGAGGCGTACGTCGCCGAGGACGACGTCCTGGCTGCCGCCCGGTCGCGGGCCGAGGAGGTCGGGGTCGTCCCGATCGGCCCCGGTGGCGGCGCGGCCCTGCGCTTCCTGGCCTCGGTGCTCGATGCCCGCGCGGTCGTCGAGATCGGCACCGGCACCGGCGTCTCCGGCCTCTGGCTGCTGCGCGGCATGCGCTCCGACGGTGTGCTCACCACGGTCGACGTCGAGGCCGAGCACCAGCGCCTGGCCCGCCAGTCGTTCACCGAGGCCGGCATCCCCAGCCAGCGCGCGCGGACGATCTCCGGCGCGGCGCTCGACGTGCTCCCCCGGCTCACCGACGGCCACTACGACCTGGTCTTCTGCGACGGCGACAAGACCGAGTACTCCGCCTACCTCAAGGAGGCGCTGCGGCTGCTGCGCCCCGGCGGGGTCGTGGCGTTCGACAACGCCCTGTGGCACAACCGGGTCGCCGACCCCGCCCAGCGCGACGAGGAGACCGTCGCCATCCGCGAGCTCGGCCGTCAGATCGCCGAGCACGACGACCTGGTCTCGCTGCTGCTCCCCGTCGGCGACGGGCTGCTGGTCGCCAAGAAGGAGTGGAACCCCGAGGCCTGACGGGCCGTCAGAACCGCCCGGCCGCCAGGAACCCCGGCCCGCCCTCCGCGACGGCGACGATCTCGCACGCCTCGATGAGGATCGGGGAGGTGCCGACGATCTGCGAGCCGGGTGACTCGGCGGCGGTCTCGGTGAACGCCGCCTGGAACTCC
>NZ_JANINT010000296.1 GCF_024509035.1 Nocardioides sp.
CAACGTGCTGCGCGACTACAACACCGACCTGTTCCCGATCCTCGAGCTCGGCACCTCGGCCAAGATGCTCTCGATCGTGCCGCTGATGGCCGGCGGCGGTCTCTTCGAGACCGGTGCGGGCGGCTCGGCGCCCAAGCACGTGCAGCAGCTGGTCAAGGAGAACTACCTGCGCTGGGACAGCCTCGGTGAGTTCTTCGCGCTGGCGGCCTCCTTCGAGCACCTCGCCGGGTACGCCGGCAACGCGCGTGCCCAGGTCCTCGCCGACACCCTCGACCGGGCGACCGGCACGTTCCTCGACAAGGACAAGTCGCCGACCCGGCGCTTGGGCGGCATCGACAACCGCGGCTCGCACTTCTACCTCGCGCTCTACTGGGCGCAGGAGCTGGCCGGGCAGACCGAGGACGCCGAGCTGGCCGCTGCGTTCAAACCGCTCGCCCAGACGCTGGCCGACAACGAGGACAAGATCGTCGAGGAGCTGCTCGCCGTCCAGGGCTCGCCGGCCGACATCGGCGGCTACTACCGCCCCGACGACGCGAAGGCCGACGCGGTGATGCGTCCCTCGGCGACGCTGAACGAGGCGCTGGCCTCTCTTGGCTGACCCCCAGGGGCCTGCCGAGGACCCGACGCCCGCCGAGCGGGACCAGCCCTATGACCGCTGGTCCCGCCCGGAGGCGTTGAGCCGGCGCGGCTACGCGATCGTGGCTGCCGTGCCGTTCGTGATCGCCGCCGTCGGCTTCGGCATCGTCGCGGCGGTCTCGTCCGGGGACGACGCGCCGAGCGGCACCACCGTGCGGCTGCCGGTCTCGGGCTGGACGCCGGGCAACGGCGGTGACGACGCGCTGATCCAGGGCGTGCTGCGTGTCGACGCGGACCACTGCGTCTATCTCGAGGCCGGTCAGGACGGCGCCGACCCGGGCAAGGTCTGGCCGGTGTGGCCTGCCGGCTTCAAGGCCGTCCGTCAGGGCGAGCGGTTGACGATCCTCGACGGGGCCGGCACGACCGTCGCCCACGACGGCGACGAGGTGTCGATGGGCGGCGGCTTCGGCCCCGCCGGGACGTTCGCCGGTCAGCCCTGCCTGCCCGAGAGCGGCGAGGTCGCCATCGTGCAGTCCGAGGTGACGGTCGTCCGCTAGGCCGCTGCCGCGACCGTCCGTGCGTCGCGCAGCGTGGTCGCCCACCACGCGAGGTCCTCGAACATCGCGTCGACCGACGGACCGACCGCCTCGGCGATGTCGCTCATCGGGCCGTTGCCGCCGAACGGGTGCACGCGGAACAGGTCGCTGCCGCCGAGGTGGGCGGAGAACTTCGAGGGCACCATCTGCAGCTCGATCGCCGCGGTCCGCAGGTTCTCGACGGCCCGGGCGCCGCCGACGCTGCCGTAGCCGAACGCCGAGAACGGCTTGCGCCGCCACTCGGCGGTCGCCTGGTCCAGCGCGTTCTTGAGCACGCCGGTCATCGCGTGGTTGTACTCGGCGACGACGAACAAGAAGCCGTCGTACCCGCCGATCGCCTCGCGCCAGGCGAGGACCCGCGGGTCGGTGGTCTGGGGGGACTCGTAGAACGGCAGGTCGAAGTCGCGCAGGTCGAGGCGCTCGAGGGTGAGGTCGTCGCGCCCGGCCCCGCGCTCGAGCAGCCAGTCCGCCGGCTTGTCGGCGAAGCGGTCGGGGCGGGTGGAGCCGATGACGAGGGCGAGGCGCGGTGGTGTGGTCACGGAGGGTTCCTTCGGTGTCTTCTAGGGAGTAGGTTCCTTGTGGTAACCACGGTGCCGGGATCCCCGGTGCCGGACAAGAAGGCACTTTCTCCGCACCAGGTCACCTCGAGGTGACCGCGCGGGCGGTGATCGAGGGAGGAGCGGCGATGGTCGACAGCCGCACCTGTGCGCGGCCCGAGGAGGACCACGGCGCCTGCGGGGCGATCGCGGACATGCTCGCCCGGCTCGGGGACAAGTGGTCGCTGCTGATCGTCTCCACCCTCAGGGACGGGCCGCTGCGCTTCAACGAGTTGCGCCGCCGCATCGGCGACATCAGCCAGAAGATGCTGTCCTCGACCCTCAAGGTGCTCGAGCGCGACGGCCTCGTCAGCCGCACCGTGATCGCGACCGTGCCGCCCCAGGTCGAGTACGCCCTCACCGACCTCGGCATGGAGCTGGGCGTGCCTGTCGCGCACCTGGCCGAGTGGACCACCGCGAACACCCCACGCATCCTCGCCGCGCGCGCCGAGTTCGACGCCCGGGCAGCTCAGCAGGCTTCTGCCTGAGCCTGAGCCGGCAGGGCGTCGGATGTGCGTCGGCCTGCGGGTCCGCTCGGCTCGTCGTTGCTGAGGAATGCGGGAGCGTGGTCGCCGTTCGCTGTGGTCACCCGAGGGTGGTCACCGTCCGCCGTC
>NZ_JANINT010000297.1:0-2098 GCF_024509035.1 Nocardioides sp.
ACCCAGGACAGCGCCAGGACACCGGAGATCCCGGCGGCGGTCCGCAGCGGGACGATGATCGTCGGGCCGAGGGCAGGCCAGCCCAGCGGCCGGGAGACGTCCATCGCGCGCGGGTCCGCGGCGAGGTCCTCGACGGCGACCGGGACCCCGCTGGAGATCACCTGGGCCGCGAGGGACTGGCTCAGGTCGAGGCCGGCCAGCTCGTCCGGGCTCGCCTGCATGCCCGCGACGACGAGCCAGCGGACCTGCCGCGCCGCCTCCGCGTGCAGGCGGGCGTTCTCGATCGCGACCCCGGCGGCGGCGGCCAGCGCGATCACGATCTGCTGGTCCTCGTCGGTGAACTCCTCGCCGCCGTTCTTCTCCGTCAGGTAGAGGTTGCCGAACACCTTCTCCCGGATCCGTACCGGGACCCCGAGGAACGAGCCCATCGGAGGGTGGTTCGCTGGGAAGCCCACCGACGACGCGTGCTCGGCGATGTCGTTGAGCCGGACGGCCTCCGGGCGGTCGATGAGGTGGCCGAGGAGGCCGCGCCCGCGCGGCAGCTCCCCGATGCCGGCGATCTGCTCGGGTGTGAGGCCGTGGGTCACGAAGGTCTGCAGCCGGCGGTCGGAGCCGTCGCTGATGACGCCGAGCGCGGCGTACCGCGCGCCGGCGAGGTCCGCCGCGATCTCGACGATCCGCGACAGCAGCTCGTCCAGCGAGAGGTCGGCAGCCATGTGCACGACCGCGTCGAGCAGCAGCTGCCAGCGCGCCCGGTCGTCCAGGGCGCCGTGCACGCGGTCGATCACCTCGCGCAGCAGGTCGTCGAAACCCACTCCCGTGAGGCTCGGCTCCGGGCCGGCCCGGTCCCCCATCGCTCCCTCCTCGGACATGGATCCGTCGGAGACGAGCCTAGACCCTCAGATCCATCTCTCGCCGTGCTGCCGGGTCGCGATGATCGCGGCCTGTGTGCGGCTCTCGACGCCGAGCTTCGCGAGCAGGGCGGAGACGTAGTTCTTCACGGTCTTCTCGGCCAGCGACAGCCGGGTCGCGATCTGGCGGTTGGTCAGCCCCTCGCCGATCAGGTCGAGGATCTGGTGACCGCGGGGTCGAGCATGGACTGGCCGGCGGCCACCCGGTGGACGGTCTCGACGAAGTCGTCGCCGCGGACCTGCTTGAGCAGGTAGCCCGAGGCGCCGGCCATGATCGCCGCGAACAGCGCGTCGTCGTCGTCGTACGACGTGAGGATCAGCGCCTTGATGCCGGGATCGACCGACCGGATGGTGCGGCAGACCTCGATGCCCGACCCGTCCGGGAGCCGCCCGTCGAGGATCGCGACGTCCGGGCGAAGGGCCGGGATGCGCCGGGCGGCCTCCTGGGCCAGCCCCGACTCGCCGACGACCTCGATGTCGCCCGAGCTCTCCAGGAGGTCGCGGATGCCGCGGCGCACGAGCTCGTGGTCGTCGAGCAGGTAGACCGTGATCGGTCGCCGCTCGCCGCCTGCTCGTGCCTCGGGCTCCGTCATGCTCCCAACGTACGACCCGCGGCCCGGACCGGTCTCGGTCGATGGCCCCGCGTGCGGAGGACCTTCGTCCCTGTGTCGCGCGGCGCCGGGCAGCGACGCTGAGCGTGACGGCGGACCGCCGTCGAGACCATGGGGAAGCTCGGAAGGGGCGAATCAGCCATGCTGGTGCGAGACGTGATGACCCAGGATCCCGTCACCGTGAGCCGGCGCAGCTCCGTCAAGGAGGCGCTCACACTGCTCGCCCGGCGCGGCGTGACCGCCCTGCCGGTGGTCGAGCCGTCGGGCCGCCTGTACGGCATCGTCAGCGAGGCCGACCTGATCAGCGAGACGGTCGCGCGCGACCCGCGCGCCCAGGAGCGCCCGATCGTGATCGAGCCGCTGTACCCGCCGCACACGGTCGCCGAGGTGTGCACGCGCTCGGTCGTGTCCGTGCGCATCGACGACGACGTGGCGACCGCGGTCGAGCTGATGACCTCCACCGGCGCGAAGAGCCTCCCGGTGCTGGACGACGACCGCCGGCTGGTCGGCATCGTCAGCCGCAGCGACGTCGTCGCGGCGCTGGCCCGGTCCGACGACGTGATCGCCGCTGACATC
>NZ_JANINT010000297.1:2164-2381 GCF_024509035.1 Nocardioides sp.
GGTCGAGATCGCCGGCCCGGACGGCGTCGCGGAGCGCTCGCTCGCGCACGTCGTCGCGCACACCGTCCTCGGCGTGGTCGAGGTACGGGTCAGCGGTTGAGGCGGACCCGAGGACGGGAGGACGTGAGGAGCATGCAGATGGTCCCCGACGTGCTGCGCCGCGTCGACCGGCCGGCGCCACCGGTGCGCCAGGTCGTGGACTTCGCCCGCGGCGCGC
>NZ_JANINT010000298.1 GCF_024509035.1 Nocardioides sp.
TGCCGCTCGAGGACCGGATCGAGCCCGACGCCGACGCACTGCGGGTGACGGTCGCGCGGCTGCACGGCTGCGCCCAACGCCTCGTGCACCTCGGGATCCCGGTCGACCAGGCGGTCGCCGAGATCCGGTCGGTGACGATGAACGCCGACCTGCTTGCCGAGGCGGCACTCGCCGCCCTCCGCGGCTGGGGGTCGACGGCCGCCAAGCCCTGGCAGACCCGCGAGGTCGCCGAGCTGCTGGTGCGCGCCGGAGCCACTCGCTCCTGGCCCTGACCCACCGGACGCCGCTCGCGTGCGCCCGTCTTGGTCAGCAGGGTCCTAGCCTGAGGCCCGTGGGACCCGACGCCGAGCTCGTCGCTGGGATCCGGACGGCCCTCGCGGCCGCCGGGGACCCCGAGCGGGCCGCGGACCAGCAGCGCTACATGAAGTCCGAGATGCCCTACCGGGGCATCTCCTCATCGGAACTGACGGCGCTGCTGCGGCCGCTGCTGAGTGCCTGGGACCCGGGCGACCGGGCTGCCTGGGAGGCGACCGTCCGCGCGCTGTGGGATGGGGCGACCCACCGGGAGGAGTGGTACGCCGCGCTGGCGGTCGCGCGGCACCGGAGGGCACGGCCCTGGCTCGACGCCGGCTCGCTGGAGCTGTCCCGGCACCTCGTGGTCACCGGGGCCTGGTGGGACGTCGTCGACGTGGTGGCCGTGCACCTCGTGAGCGTGGCGCTCCGGGCGGACCGGGCCGCCGTGGAGCCGGTGGTGCGGGCCTGGGCCGGCGACGAGCACCTGTGGTTGCGGCGTACGGCCGTGCTCTGCCAGGTCGGCGCCCGCGACCAGGTCGACGCGGACCTGCTGCGGCACGTCGTCGAGGCCAACCTCGACGACGGGTCCTTCTGGCTGCGCAAGGCGATCGGCTGGGCGCTGCGCGACCGCGCGCGCACCGACCCGGCGTGGGTCCGTGCCGAGGTCGACCGCCTGGGTGACCGGCTGCCCGCGCTGTCGCGACGTGAGGCGACGAAGCATCTCTGAGCCGGGACCCAGCGCGTGGACCTGTGACGCACGCAACATCGGCGCGGTGGCACAATCCCTCGGGTGACGATGGCATCGGTGGCCGATCGGCTCTCGGGACAGCACGTCCTGCTCACGGGCGTGACGGGGTTCGTGGGGGAAGCGCTCCTGCACCTCCTGCTGCGCGAGGTGCCGGACGCGCGGGTCAGCGTGCTGGTCCGCCCGAAAGGATCGACGACCGCGGAGGCTCGCACCCGGGCGCTGCTCGCCAAGCCGATCTTCGCCGGCCTCGACGGTGCCGCCGGCCGGGTCGAGGTCGTCTCCGGCGACCTCTCCGACGTGCCCGCGCTGCCGGCGGACCTCGACGCGGTCGTGCATTGCGCCGGCGACGTGTCCTTCGACCCGCCGGTGGACGAGGGGTTCCGCACGAACGTGCTCGGCACGCGCGACCTGCTCGAGCGCATCCGCGAGACCGGCGGGGACGTCCACTACGTCCACATCTCGACGGCGTACGTCGCGGGCCGCCGGCGCGGCTCGATCCCCGAGGGGCCGGTCGACCACGACGTCGACCTCGAGGCCGAGCTCGCGTGGGGCCTGAGCCAGCGGCGCCAGATCGAGCACCAGAGCCGCAGCGCGTTCGTGCTCGAGCGGGAGCGCCGCAGGGCCGAGAAGGCGCACAGCCGGGCCGGGATGCTCACCGCGGCGAGCGCGACCGAGGCCGCCCGCAAGGAGTGGGTCAAGACCGAGCTTGTCCGGGTCGGCACCGAGCGGGCGCGCAGCCTCGGCTGGACCGACTGCTACACGTTCACCAAGGCGCTGGGGGAGCGGGTCGTCGAGGCGCACGCCGCCACCGCGCGGGTCTCGATCGTGCGGCCCAGCATCATCGAGTCCGCCCTCCTCACCCCCCACCCGGGCTGGATCGAGGGCTTCAAGATGGCCGAGCCGCTGATCCTGGCCTACGGCCGCGGCGAGCTGCCGGAGTTCCCCGCGGCCGCCGACACGATCGTCGACATCGTCCCGGTCGACCACGTGGTCGCCGCGATCGTCGCGGTCCTCGCCAACCCGCCGGAGGCCGGCGCACCGGCGTACTTCCACGTCTCCTCGGGAGACCGCAACCCGCTCACGTTCCGCCAGCTCTACGCGGACGTGCGGGCCTACTTCGACGAGCACCCGTTCGCGGCCGGTGACCGGGGGGCTGCGCGCCTGCCCGACTGGCGGTTCCCCGGCGCCCAGGCCGTCGAGCGGCTGCTGACCACCAGCGAGCGGGCCTACCGGGTCGCCGACTACGTCGTGGGCCGGACGCCGCGCAGCGACCGGGCCCGCGACCTGGCGCGCAAGCTCGACCAGCAGGGCCGTCGGCTGCAGTTCCTGCGGC
>NZ_JANINT010000299.1:0-850 GCF_024509035.1 Nocardioides sp.
CGATCGGGGCGTGGGACAGAAGACGGCGCTGATCACCGGGATCACGGGGCAGGACGGCTCGTACCTGGCCGAACTGTTGCTCGCCAAGGGCTACGTCGTGCACGGGTTGCGGCGGCGGTCGTCCACGTTCAACAGCTCCCGGATCGAGCACCTCTACCAGGATCCGCACGACCCGGAGACCCGGCTGTTCCTGCACTACGCCGACCTGTCGGATGCGGCCAACCTGATCCGGCTGCTGCACCGCGTCCAGCCCGATGAGGTCTACAACCTGGCCGGACAGTCCCACGTCGGCGCCAGCTTCGAGGAACCCGAGCACACGGCGATCACGACGGGAGTCGGGCCGATCACGCTGCTGGAGGCGATCCGGACCGCCGGGATCGGCTGCCGCTTCTACCAGGCGTCGAGCTCGGCGATGTACGGCGCGGCCGCCGGCCCCCAGGACGAGCGGTCGCCGTTCCGCCCCAGCTCGCCGTACGGCGCCGCCAAGCTGCACGCCTACTGGTCGACGGTGACCTACCGCGAGGGCTACGGGATGTTCGCGGTCAGCGGGATTCTGTTCAACCACGAGTCGCCCCGGCGGGGCGAGACGTTCCTGACCCGCAAGGTGACTCGGGCGGTGGCGCGCATCCAGGCCGGTCTCGAGGACTACCTCTACCTCGGCAACCTCGACCCGACGCGCGACTGGGGCTACGCCCCCGAGTACGTCGAGGGCATGTGGCGGATGCTCCAGGCCGACGAGCCCGACGACTACGTCCTCGCCACCGGCACGACGTACAGCGTCCGCGACTTCGTCGTCGCGGCCTTCGAGCACGCCGGCCTGGACTGGGAGAAGCACGTGCGGCGCGACGAG
>NZ_JANINT010000299.1:894-2374 GCF_024509035.1 Nocardioides sp.
CGGCAGCTGGGCTGGAAGGCGCGGACCACGACCGAGGAGCTCGTGCGGCTGATGGTCGATGCCGACGTCGAGGCGGTCGCCAACGAGGGCCGGCACTGGATCGACACGCCTCGACGGTTCGACGGTTAGGCGTGTCCTAGGCCGGTACGACGCCGATCGCGACCCGTCCGTCGCCGTCGATGCGCAGCGGGCCGGCGGCGTGCGGCACGAAGGCGGCCGCCCCCTGCTCGAGGTGCTCGGTCGTCCCGCCCGCGGTCACCGTCACCGGGCCGTCGAGGGCCAGGACGATCCGCGGCCCGTCGTCCGCGATGCCGGCGAGCGGTGTCGCGCCGACGACCAGGGCGAACTCGTCGACCGGCGGGTCGAAGCAGGCCACGCCGGCCTGCACCTCGATGCCGAAGCCCGACGTGTAGGCGTGCACGACGCCGGCGCCGAGGAACATCGCCTCACCCGGGGCGAGCACGACGTGGTTGAGCAGGAGGGTGACCAGGACACCGGGATCCTCCGGGTAGCGATCGGCGAGGGCGATCGTCTGGGCGAAGACCCGGACCGCCTCGCGGTCCACGGCGCCCCTGTCGACGTTGAGCCGGGTCGCCGCGCGCCGGAGCTGGTGGCTGCGCTCCTCGGCGGCCTCGGCGGCGACCCGGATGTCGGACAGCGCTCGCGCGAGCGCCGCGGGCTCCATGCCGAGGATCTCGGTCACGACGGCGCGCAGGGCCTGGAAGGCGGGCGTCGACATCAGGCGCCGGGCCGTCGCCTCCGCCCAGGGCGTGCCGAGCAGGCCCAGGATCTCCGCGGTCTTGTCGACGTTGCGGAACCCGGCCATCCCCTCGAACCGGGTGACCGCCACGATCAGCTCGGGCTTGTGGAACGGGTCGCGGTAGTTGCGCTCGGGACAGCGGCTCGGCCGCCGCCAGGGCCTTCATCAGGAACGGCAGCCGCCGCCCGAACCGGTTCAGCGTGCGGGTGCCGAGCGCGGCGTCCGGATCGGTGACGACGAGGTCCGCCAGCGACCGTCCGTCGGGCAGCTGCGAGGGCGCTCCGGGATGGGCGCCGATCCACAGCTCCGCGTGTGGATCGCCGTCGGCTGGCTGGCCGAGGAAGCGGGGGATGAGGGTGGCCGACCCCCACGCGTAGTCGCGGGTCGAGCACTCCAGGCGATAGATCGTCATGGGTCCGTTCGTCCTTGGCCGATCGGTCTCGGCCCGTCAACCGGATGATAGGCGGGTCCGGTGCCGCCCGCTCGAAGCGATGGATGGTTGCTCTTGCAAGCACCGGCCGGAGACGGGATCCGCTTGCCTGAGTGGGCGCGGTCCTCTCAATGTGAACCAAAGCACACCCGATGTGCTTGCTCCTGCTAGCAACGGCTAGCACGATGGAGGTATGGCAAAGGGCAAGGTCGTGAAGACCGTCGAGACCCTGGGCGACTACCTCAGGGAGCAGCGGGTGTCCGCCCAGCTGTCCCTGCGGCAGCTCGCCG
>NZ_JANINT010000300.1 GCF_024509035.1 Nocardioides sp.
CACGATCGCCGCACCCACGACCTCCGCCACCTGCCCGACGCTACGCGACCGGGCCGGGCCTCAGAACGCCTTGCGTAGATACCGCTGGGTGGCGCGCTCCAGTGCGCTCGAGGGTCGGCCGACAGGGCCACAGACGCCGCAGCCACTCAGGTCAGGAAGATCGAGCGTATCGGTGACGGCGCCGCCCTGGCGGTAGACAGCCATCCGCACGACCACGGGCGGATCACACCCATCGTCGGGGCACCCGACGTCGTCCGAGGACGGGAACAGGACCGGCACGGGGAGCGACTCACCCTCGTGCACCGTGAGCGGGAACGTGCCGTCACACACGGGGACGAAGAACTCCGAGCTCAGGATGCAGGCACTGAGCAGCGCCGAGATCTCGTCGTTCGGCTCCCCCGCGAAGATCAAAGGCGCGTCGACGATGTCGGGGTCCACGAACAGCCCGTGCATCGACACGAGGTAGTTGCCGGGAACGTCGAGCACGATGGGGTCGCCCTGCAGGGGATACAGCTCGCTCAGGAAGGAGTCCGCGGACGCCGCCGACCAGCCATTGAGGCCGAAGATGCCGCCGGCGACCAGGCTGCCGTCGCCGGGAGCACCGGTCGCACCTTGCGATCCTCGCGATCCGGAGGCACCCGTCGGGCCCTGCGGGCCGGTGTCACCCTTCGGTCCCGGCGCGCCCTGGGGGCCGGGGATGCCCTCGCCGAGCAGGTCCTCGATCTGGGCCTTGGTCGCCGCGTCGAGCGACTTGCCCCAGCTCACCGCCCCGGGCGCGAGCTTGCTCGCGTCCACGCTGTCGTCGGAGAGGTCACGCGTCCGGATCGTGCCGTCCTTGATGTTCTTCGAGGTGATCAGCTTGCCGGCGACGGCACCGGCGGAGCCGCCGACCACCAGGACGGTGGCGAGTCCGGCGGCGACGAGCGTGGCCTTGAGGGAGGGACGGTACGACGGCATGGCGGTCCTCTCGGGGGTGACGACCTGGCGTTCGCACGCTAGGGCGGTGGTCGCGCCGTGAACAGGTCGGCCAGCGCGTTCGGGCGATCTGTCCAGACCGCACGAGCCCAGCCCGGCCTGGGCTCATCGTTACGGTGGAAGGCGTGGAGCTGACCCGCACCGACGACCTGAGCGACGAGGTCGACGCGCTCGCGCGCCGATACGCCGGCCGCGTGGGGCTCGATGGCGTGCTCGGCGCCCTCGACCGCAAGCTGCGGCGGACTGTCGCTCCGTGCCTCTCGCGGCACCGCGCCTGGACCTGGGACGCGCACGACCGCCGGGATCGCGAGTGGTGGCCCCAGGGCGTCTCGCCGGGGCCGCGACCGGAGGTCCTCGGCGTCACCTGGTACGCGAAGTCCGGCGGCTCCCGGCTGAGCGTCCTCGACCTCGCCGCTCGCCGCTATCGGCACGTCATGTTCGTGCGTCCGACCGCTGAGGGCTACGATCCGCTGCGCATCCACGCCGGCGGCCTCGCCTGGATCGGCACCCGACTGCACGTCGCGGCCACGAGGGCCGGCCTGTGGGTCGCGGACACCGACGACATCGTCCGCGCCGACGGTGAGTTCGTCCTGCCCGTTCGGCACCGACTGTCCGCTACGGGGACGGAGGACGAGCCCCTGCGCTTCTCGTTCGTGGCGGCGGTGCCCGGGCGTCCGGACGAGCTGGTCTTGGGCGAGTACGGCAACCGTCGCCAGACGCGCCGCATCGCGCACGTCGCGGCCACGAGGGCCGGCCTGTGGGTCGCGGACACCGACGACATCATCCGCACGAGCGAGGGCCTCGTCCTGCCGGTCCGGCATCGGCTGTCCGCGACGACGACGGCGGACGAGCCGCTCCGCTTCTCGTTCGTGGCGGCGGTCCCCGGTCGTCCGGACGAGCTGGTCCTCGGTGAGTACGGAAACCGCCGCCAGACGCGCCGCATCGCGCACGTCGCGGCCGACGGCGGGCCGATCGACGTCGGCGACGGTCAGGTCGTGCGCGCCCAGGGCATCGTGCACGTCGACGGGATGTATGCGCTGACTGCCTCGCACGGCCCGTGGACCCCGGGGTCGTTGTGGGTGGGACGTCCTGGCGAGCTTCGGGAGCGACGCTGGGCGCTCCCGATGGGCCCGGAGGACCTGGCGTGCTCGCTGGACGGCCATCGGCTCTGGACCGTCACCGAGCACCCACGCCGCCGCTGGATCGTGTCGCTGCCGCGGCCCTGAACGGTCCAGACATGCGACAAGCGCCACCGTGACGGTGGCGCTTGGTTGCCGGGTCTAAGAGTGCGTATGCCCTAGGGTGAGACAGGCGGTCCGGACCATTCTCGCGCAGCGGCAAACAGAGAATGGCCCGGACCGCGTCTGTGTGTCCCGACTTGGTTCAGATGTGG
>NZ_JANINT010000301.1 GCF_024509035.1 Nocardioides sp.
GACCCGGGTACTCCCGACCAGGGCCCGGATCTCGTCGGTCAGCAGGCTCACGAGCCCTCCCGGTAGAGCGCGTTGGGGAACACCTCGAGCAGCAGTCCGGGCTGCTCGAGCGCCCGGCACATCGCGCCGGTCGAGGCCGGCCAGGGTGGGCTCAGCCAGCGCTCGCGCACCGGCGCCACGACGCGGTAGGTCGCGATCGCGTCGACCACGCAGTACTCCGTGGTCTCCAGCAGGTCGTCGGGGCCCAGGCCCTCGTGGGCGAGCAGCTCGACCATCTGCTCGTAGAGGGCCTCGGCCTGGCCCTCCAGGTCGCCCTCGGCCAGCACGTCTCCGCTGGTGGTGTCGCGGGCGGCAAGCCCGGAGATGAACAGCCCGCGCCCCGCGCGGACGGCCGGCGACCGGGTGGCGGTGTCGTAGGCAGCCCACCCCGGGTCGACCCGCTCGCGTCGGTGCCGGGATGCGGTGACGTCGAGGGCGACAAGCACCCCCTCCTGGTGCAGCCGGCTCATCTCGATGCGGCCCGCCGCGGGGAAGATCCCGTCTCCGGCCAGCCGTGCTCGTCGCACCGCCTCGACGGACTCCCGGTCCGCGGCACTGCTGTCGGGAGTCACGTAGTCGTAGGTCGTGACGATGTTGTCCAGCGAGAGCTGCAGGGAGCGCAGCGTCTCGTCGACCCGGTCGAGGCACCAGGCGTACTGGGCGGCCAGGTCGCCCGGCGCCACCACCGAGCCGTCGGGCCCGACCGGCACGAACGTCGGCAGGTAGACCAGCCCGTCGTGACCCTCGGTGATCGCCGGCCGGCCGGCACTGCTCGCGACCAGGGGCGTCCCGCCGCCGCGCACGGCGTGCAGCTCGACGACGACGGTGCGCACGGTCGGTCGCTCGCCGAAGAGCTCGGTGCGCACCGCCGCCGCCGTGTCGTAGTGCTCGAGACCGCTGAGCGTGATGTTCTCCGTGACCCGGGTGACGTCCTCGGGACCGAACCCCGCAGCCGCCAGGATCGCCAGCACCTTCTCGTAGGCCGTGCGGGCCTGCTGCTCCATCGGGCCGCCCACCGTCATCTTGCCGACCTCGGGGTCGAAGACACCCGCCGTGTGGCCCGAGGTCCAGGCAGCTTCGCCCTCGCTCAGTCCGAGGCAGAAGGTGAAGCCGTCATAGGGGAACCACGGGAACTCCTCCGGGCGGATCGCCTGCAGGGTCATCGAAAAGGCTTCCTCTCGCTGGTGGTGCTGGACTCGAATGGTCAGGGGGTGGTGCGGGTGGCGTCGAGGACGGGCTCGACCGAGTCGAGGTCCGCGAGCCGCTCGACGAGGTCGGCGACCGCCTCGGCGGCGGGTCCGCCGTTGTCGATCGCCTTGGCGCGGACCTGGTCGCGGGTCAGCGGGTTGTCGGGCCCACCTCCGCTGCGCGCGACCTCACCCTCGACGACCGTGCCGTCGAGGAGCGTGATGCGCACGTGCCCTGCGGCGTCGGCCGCGTGGCCGGCTCCGTCGGTGAGGCGCCAGGTCACCCGGGACGCCAGGGCGGCGACCTCGCGGCGAGCGAGCCGCCCCGGCTCGAAGGCATCGAGGCCGAGCGTGCCGTCGACCAGCAGTGCGGCGACGCACCAGGGCAGCGAGAACTTCGCGGCGTACGCCGAGGCGGGGGTGGCGAGGTCGCGGGTGTCGTCGCACACCGTGGGCGCCGAGTCGGGGTGGACGTCCGCCTCGATCCGGGCCACGTCGCCGGGCCCGAAGGGCCGTGCGCGGCGCGCCGCGGCGACGGCGTCGAGGGTGGCGTGACTGAGCTGGCACACCGGGTAGGGCTTGATCCCGATCCGCTCGCTCTCCCACCGGGTGCCGAGGTCGACGACGATGGAGGCCGGGTCGGCCTGGCTCCCGGCGAGGGCGTCGAAGACCCCGTGAGGACCGTCGAAGACGGATTCGGGCCCACTGGCCCCCGCTGCCGCCAACCGCGCGGCGAGGATGCCCGACTGCGACGCGAGTCCAGGGTGCAGCTGCTTGGTCGAGGCGCCGGTGGCGAGGAAGGCCAGCAGCCCGCCGGCCTGGCTGCCCGCGATCCCGAGGGCCGCGGTCGTCTGCGCGGGGGAGAGGCCCATCAGACGCGCCGCGACGGCCGCCGAGGAGAAGACGCCGGCGACCATCGTCGCGTGCAGGCCCCTGGCGTGGAACTGGTGCGGTGCCGCCGCCGACACCCGGCAGGCCACCTCCAGCCCGACCACGGTGGCATCGAGCACCTCCCCGCCGGTGCGGCCGCGCTCCTGACCGACGGCGAACGCCGCGGGCAGCACGATCGCGGTTGCGTGCACGAGACCGCCGGCGTGGGTGTCGTCGAAGTCGAGGGCGTGGACGAGGGTCCCG
>NZ_JANINT010000302.1 GCF_024509035.1 Nocardioides sp.
TGCCCGAGATCGTCGACCTCGACGAGTGGGGCTACCCGGTCGTCACCGGCGAGGTCACCCCGGAGCTGCTCGACGACGCCCGCGCCGCCGTCCGGATGTGCCCGCGGCTTGCTCTGCGCCTGGACACCTGAGCGGGCCGCCGCCAGCTGTAACGCCGTGTTACCCCTTCCTCCGACCATGGTGCAACAAGGCCGGGAGGTGG
This sequence comes from Nocardioides sp., assembly GCF_024509035.1. Taxonomy (GTDB): domain Bacteria; phylum Actinomycetota; class Actinomycetes; order Propionibacteriales; family Nocardioidaceae; genus Nocardioides. The sequence goes on from NZ_JANINT010000302.1 coordinate 203, forward strand.
GGTAACACGGCGTTACAGCGAGGCGCGGCGGCCCGGAGCGGCGCTCAGTCCGAGGTCGCGAACGCGGCGTCGAACGCGGCGCTGGGGGCGTCGAAGGCGAGCCGGCGGACGAACTCGAGGGCCTCGGGGGCGCCGACGAGGCGGTCCATGCCGGCGTCCTCCCACTCGACCGAGATCGGGCCGTCGTAGCCGATCGTGTTGAGCATCCGGAAGCACTGCTCCCACGGCACGTCGCCGTGGCCGGTGGAGACGAAGTCCCAGCCGCGGCGGGGGTCTGCCCAGGCGAGGTGCGACCCGAGCCGGCCGTTGCGACCGTTGCCGGTCAGACGCTTCGCGTCCTTGCAGTCCACGTGGTAGATCCGGTCCTGGAAGTCCCACAGGAACCCGACCGGGTCGAGGTCCTGCCACACGAAGTGCGAGGGGTCCCAGTTGAGGCCGAAGGCCTCGCGGTGCCCGATGGCCTCCATCGTGCGCACGGTGGTCCAGTAGTCGTAGGCGATCTCCGAGGGGTGCACCTCGTGGGCGAACCGCACGCCGCACTCGTCGAAGACGTCGAGGATCGGGTTCCACCGGTCGGCGAAGTCCTGGTAGCCGGCGTCGATCATCTCCGGGGAGGCCGGCGGGAACATCGCGACGTACTTCCAGATCGAGGACCCGGTGAAGCCGATGACGGTCCTGACGCCGAGCTTCTGCGCGAGCCGCGCGGTCAGCTTCATCTCCTCGGCGGCACGCTGCCGCACGCCCTCGGGGTCGCCGTCGCCCCACATCTTCGCCGAGAGGATCGCCTGGTGGCGTCCGTCGATCGGGTCGTCGCAGACGGCCTGGCCCTTGAGGTGGTTGGAGATCGCGAAGACCTTCAGCCCGTACTTCTCCAGCAGGTCGAGCTTGCCCTGCACGTAGGCGTCGTCGTCGGCCTGCCACGGGTCGAGGTGGTCGCCCCAGCAGGCGATCTCGAGCCCGTCGTAGCCCCACTCCGACGCGAGCCGGGCGACCTCCTCGAACGGCAGGTCGGCCCACTGCCCGGTGAACAGCGTGATGGGTCGTGGCATGGTGCGTTCCTTCCTAGGTGGTGGGCTCAGCGCACGCCGAGCAGGTGCTCCATCGCGAGCTGGTCGAGGGCCTCCATCGCGACGCTGCGCTCGCGCAGCGTCGCGAGGTCGAAGGTGCCCTCCGTGAACTGAGCGCGTACGTCGTCGAGCGACTCCCCCGGCGCCACGGTGGGCTCCTGGAGCTCGGCGACGCCCGCGGCGTCGAGGGCGGCCGCGACCTCGGGGTCGGCACGGAACGCCTGCACCCGCTCGCGCAGGATCAGGTAGTTGCGCATGCAGCCGCGCGCGGACTCCCAGACCCCGTCGATCGCCTCGGCCCGCGGCGGCTTGTAGTCGAAGTGGACGTAGCCGTCGTAGCGCAGGTCGGTGCCGGCGCCGAGCATCGCGTCGACGGTCCAGAACGCACCCCGCAGGTTGCCCGCGCCGAAGCGCAGGTCCTGGTCGAAGCGCGGACCGTGCTGGCCGTTGAGGTCGATGTGGAAGAGCTTGCCGTGCCACAGGGCCTGGGTGATGCCGTGGGCGAAGTTGAGGCCCGCCATCTCCTCGTGGCCCACCTCGGGGTTGAGGCCCACCAGCTCGGGGTGGTCGAGCTCGTCGATCAGCGCGAGCGCGTGCCCGATGGTCGGCAGCAGGATGTCGCCGCGCGGCTCGTTGGGCTTGGGCTCGAGTGCGAAGCGGATCGGGTAGCCCTTCTCGATCACGTAGGCGCAGACGATGTCGAGCGCGTCGCGGTAGCGATCGAGCGCGGCGGCGACGTTCTTGCTGCCACCGTGCTCGGCACCCTCGCGGCCGCCCCACATCACGAACGTCTGGGCGCCCAGCGAGGCCGCCAGGTCGATGTTGCGCAGCACCTTGGCCAGTGCGTAGCGGCGCACCTCGCGGCTGTTGGCCGTGATCGCACCCTCCTTGAACACCGGGTCGGAGAACGTGTTGGTGGTGACCATCTCCACGACCAGGCCGGTCTCGTCCAAGGCCTTGCGGAACCGCCCGAGGGTGGCCTCGCGCTCGGCGTCGTCGGGCAGCAGGTCGTCGTCGTGGAACGTCACCGCGGCGGCGCCGAGCTCGGCGAGCCGGTACGTCGCCGCCACGGGGTCGAGCAGCTCGCGACTGGCGGGGCCGAACACGTCGACCCCCTGCCAGCCGACCGTCCAGAGCCCGAAGGAGAACTTGTCCTCGGGCCGTGGGGTGTAGGCGTCAGTCATCGGTGGGGATCTCCTGCCAGGTGCGGGTCTCGGAGCTGGTCTCGACGGCGGCCAGCACGCGCTGGACCTGGAGCCCGTCGGCGAAGCCGGGCGCGGGGTCGGTGCCGGCGGCGATCGCGCCGACCAGGTCGACGACCTGGTGGGTGAAGCCGTGCTCGTAGCCGAGCCCGTGGCCGGCCGGCCACCAGTGCCCGACGTACGGGTGCGTGGGCTCGGTGACGAGGATCCGGCGGAACCCCGCGGTGTCGTCGTCCTGGGTGGCGTCGTAGAACTCCAGGACGTTCATGTCCTCGAAGTCGAACGCGAGGCTGCCCCGGGAGCCGTTCACCTCGATCCGGATCGCGTTCTTGCGGCCGGTGGCGAAGCGGGTCGCCTCGAAGACACCCATGGCGCCGCCGGTGAACGTCGCGAGGAACGACGCGGCGTCGTCGACGGTGACCGGGCCGCGCTCGGTCGTGGTCCCGCCGCCCCCGAGGCTGCCGGCGGTCTCGCCCGCCGGGTAGGGGCGCTCCTTGACGAAGGTCTCCAGACGGCCGGTCACCTCGCGGATCCGCTCGCCGGTGATGTACTGCGTGAGGTCGACGACGTGGGCGCCGATGTCGCCCAGCGAGCCGGAGCCCGCCTGCGCCTTGTCGAGCCGCCACGACAAGGGCGCCTCGGGGTCGACGATCCAGTCCTGGAGGTACTGCGCGCGCACGTGCCGGATCTCGCCGATCCGGCCCTCGGCGACCAACCGGCGGGCCAGCCCGATCGCGGGCACGCGGCGGTAGGTGAAGCCGACCATGGAGCGGACGCCGTTCGCGTGGGCACGCCGGGCAGCGGCGGTCATCGCCTCGGCCTCGGCGACGGTGTTGGCGAGCGGCTTCTCGCACAGGACGTGCTTGCCCGCGTCGAGCGCCGCGATCGCGATCTCGGCGTGGGTGGACCCGGGAGTGCAGATGTCGACGAGGTCGACGTCGTCGCGGGTCACGGCCTCGCGCCAGTCGGCGGAGCTGGCGTCCCAGCCGAGGCGGACGGCTGCGGCTGCGGCTCGGCCGGCGTCGTGGCCGACGACGAGCGACATCTCGGGGGTGAGCGGCAGGTCGAAGAAGTGGGGTGCGGTGCGCCAGGCCTGCGAGTGGGCGTTGCCCATGAAGGCATGCCCCACCATCGCGACGCGCAGGGTGGATCGAGGTGACTCAGTCATGGTGACTCTCCCGTGAGGTCTGCGGGCCCACCCCCGGGACGGGGCGGGGGCGGGCCCGCGATGTGCTGCCGACCGGTGTCGGTCAGGACTCGAACGCGGTGTCGATGTACTGGTCGACGTTGTCCGCGGTGACCACGGGGGCGTAGAGCTGGACGGTGCGGGGCACCTCGACCTCGACGAGGTCGGCCAGCGCCTTCTGCTGGACCAGCAGCCGCGCGAGGCGGATGCCGTCGGCGGCCTGGGTCGACGGGTAGATGACCGTCGCCTTGAGCACGCTGTCACCGGACTGGATGGCCTCCATCGCGTTCTTGGAACCGGCGCCGCCGATCATCGTGAACTCGTCACGACCGGCGTTCTCGATCGCCGCGAGCACGCCGACGCCCTGGTCGTCGTCGTGGTTCCACAAGAAGTCGATCTTCGGCGCGGCCTGCAGCAGCTGCTCGGCGGCGTCCGACCCGCCCTCGACGGTGAAGTCGGCGGCGACCCGGTTGTCGACGTCGAGGCCACACTCGGCGAGCGCGTCCTTGAAGCCCTGGCTGCGGTCCTGGGTCAGCGGCAGCGAGTCGATGCCGGCGAGCTCGGCCACGATGGCGTTCTTGTCGCCACCGGCGTTCTCGCAGACGTACGCACCGGCCGAGACACCCATGCCGTAGTTGTCGCCGAGGACGGTGACGCGGGCGGCGTTGGGGTCGTCGAACTCGCGGTCGACGTTGATGACCGGGATCCCGGCGTCCATCGCCTTGAGCGCGATGGGCGTCATCGCGGCGCCGTCGAAGGGCAGCAGCACGATCGCGTCGACCTTGTCGTTGATGAAGGTCTCGACCTGGCTGATCTGGACGGCCACGTCGTTGGTGCCCTCGGCGACCCGCAGCTCGATGTCGTCGTACTTCGCGGCCTCCTTCTTGGCCGACTCGGTGATCGAGCCCATCCAGCCGTGGTCGGCGGCGGGCGCCGAGAAGCCGATGACGACCGTGTCGCCGGTCTCGTCGTTCGAGCCGGCCGGGGCCGCTGCGGGTGCGTTGGCGTCGTCCTTGCTCGTGTCGTCGCCGTCGCTGTTGCTTGTGCAGGCGGTGAGCGCGAGGACCGCGAGGCCGGCGACGAGGCCGGTGGCGAGCCGGGTGCGGCTCTTCGAGGTGGTGGACCGCAGGGACATGGTGGTGCTCCTTGCTCGGGCAGTTGGGGTGGTGCGGGTGGTGTGGTGCAGGTGGTGCGGGTGGTGTGGTGCAGTGGTGGCGCGGCGGACCGCTCGGTGCCGCTAGGTGGTGGTGCTCCGAGACGCCAACCGCTGCTGCAGGAGCACGGCGGCGACGATGATGGCTCCCTTGAAGAGCGACTGCTCGGAGAAGGAGCGGTTGTTGAGGATGAAGATGTTGGTGAGCGTCGAGAAGATGAGGACGCCGAGCACGGTGCCGACGATCGTGCCGCGGCCACCGGTCAGCAGGGTGCCGCCGATGACGACCGCGGCGATGGCGTCGAGCTCGTAGAGGTTCCCGTGGGTCGAGCTGCCGGTCGTGGTGCGGGCCACCAGCAGCAGGGCGGCGATGCCCGCGCAGACGCCGACGAGGACGTAGAGGTAGACGGTGTGGCGCTTGACGTTGATGCCTGCGAGCCGGGCGGCCTCCGGGTTGCCGCCCACGGCGACGGTGCGGCGGCCGAACGTGGTGCGGTTGAGCAGCACCCAGCCGATGACCGCGACGATCGCGAAGATCCAGATGGAGACGTCGACGCCGAGGATCTCCCGGTTGAAGAAGTCCTTGAAGCCGCTGACGTCGGTGCCCTTGGCGCCGAGGATCTGGGTCTTCTTGTCGCTGATGATCTCGGCGAGGCCGCGGGCGCTGGCCAGCATCGCCAGCGTCATGATGAACGGCACGATGTTGCCGTAGGCGATCAGCAACCCGTTCACCAGGCCGCAGCCGGCTCCGACCAGGATCGCGATCAGGACCATCATGGTCCAGTGGCTGTCCTCGGCGAACTGCTGGCTGGCCAGGGTCGTGCACCACACCGACGACAGCGCGACGATCGCGCCGACCGAGAGGTCGATGCCGCCGCCGATGATCACGAACGTCATGCCGATGCTGACGACGCCGATGGTGGCGGCGAGCCGCAGGACCGTCAGCGCGTTGTCGGTGGAGGTGAACCGGTCGCCCGCACTGACCGCGCCCACGACACAGATCAGCGCCAGCGCGACGACGAGTCCCGCGTTGCGGCCGACGCTGGTGCGGAGCAGGGCCAGAGCAGGGTTGTACTCACGATCGGTCTCGAGCGCGGCCCGCTCGACGCGGGCGGTGTCGTGGCTCATGCGGGAACCCTTCCTTCCATGACGAGGTCGAGGACCCCTGCCTCGTCGATCGCAGTGGCAGCGGACTCGTGGACGACCTCGCCCTCCCGGACGACGAGGACGCGGTCCGCCAGGCCGAGCACCTCGTCGATCTCGCTGGACACGACCACGACGGCGACGCCGCGGTCGGCGAGTGACCGGATGAGCTGGTAGATCTCCGAGCGGGCGCCGACGTCGACGCCGCGGGTGGGCTCGTCGAGCAGGAGCACCCGGCAGTCGCGCAGCAGCCAGCGGGCGAGCACGACCTTCTGCTGGTTGCCGCCCGACAAGGTGTTGGCCGCGCGGGTCACCCCGTCGGGTCGTACGTCCATGCTCCGGGTCAGCTCGAGAGCACGCCGACGCTCCTCGCGCTGGTCGAGGAAGCCCAGCCGGGCGAACCGGGCCATCGTGGAGACCGTGATGTTCTTGTACACGGCCTCGTCGAGCAGCAGGGCCTGGCTCTTGCGCTCCTCGGGTGCCAGGCCGATGCCGGCCCGGACCGCGTGGCCGACCGAGCCGCGGCGCAGGACCTTGCCGTCGACGGCGACGGTGCCGGTCGACGCCCGGCGAGCGCCGTACACGGTCTCGAGGATCTCCGACCGGCCCGCGCCGACGAGGCCCGCGAGTCCGACGATCTCACCGGCGCGCACGGTGAGGTCGACGCCCGTGAACACGCCGGCGAGACCGAGGCCGCGCACCTCGAGGACCGGACCACCGAGGTCGGGCCCGCGCTCCGCCCGCGGAGGGAAGACGTACTGGATGGAGCGGCCGGTCATCAGCCGGATCAGCTCCGAGGTCGGGGTGTCGGCGACCGCGAGACCGGTGGCCACGGTGCGGCCGTCCTTCAAGACAGTGATCCGGTCCCCGATCTCGCGGATCTCCTCCAACCGGTGGGAGATGTAGACGACGGCCACGTTCGCGGCGGCGAGGTCACGGATCACCCGGAAGAGGTTGGTGACCTCTTCCTGGTCGAGGACCGCCGAGGGCTCGTCGAGGATCAGCAGCCGGGTGTTGCGCGAGAGCGCCCGCGCCATGCTCACGATCTGCTGCTTGGCCGGCGAGAGCTCGCCGACGATCCGGGTCGGCGAGATCTCCGGGTGACCGAGCCGGGCCAGGAGCTCGCGGACCCGCTCGTAGGCGCGGTGCCGGTGGGTGAAGCCCGCCCTGGACACCTCGTGACCGAGGAAGACGTTCTCGGCGACGTCGAGGTGGGGCACCAGGTCGAGCTCCTGGTAGATCGTCGCGACACCGCGGTCGATGGCCTTCGCCGGCGTCGAGAACGAGGCCTCCTCGCCGTCCCAGGCGATCGTGCCCCCGTCGGGGTGGTGGAAGCCCGAGAGCACCTTGATCAGCGTCGACTTGCCGGCGCCGTTCTGGCCGATCAGGCAGTGCACCTCGCCGGCACGCACGTCGAGGTCGACGCCGTCCAGGGCGCGGACACCGGGGAACTCCTTGACGATGCCGGTCATCTGGAGCAGCGGCTGGGCGCCGGGCGCGCCGGTCATCTGGCTGGTCATCGGGCTCCTCCGGAGACGGCGGCCGGCGGCCGCGTGACGAGCGTCGGATCGGTGAAGACGGCCTCGAGCACGACCGCAGCGCCGCCGCGCACAGCGGCGGCGAAGCCGAGCGTCGAGACCACGACCTGGGTGCCGCCCACGTGGGGGGCCACCACGCCGGCGGCGAGCTGCTGCTCCATCGCCGGGCGCAGGTGCCGGCCCAGGTGGGCGAAGTAGCCGCTCAGCACGATGGCCCCGGGGTTGAGGGCGTTGGTGAGGATCGCGGCTCCGATGCCGAGCCAGCCGCCCACCTGGTCGAGCGCGGCGACGGTGCGGGCATCGCCGAGCCGGGCGCGGCGGTCGATCTCGGCCAGCCGGTCGTCGAGCGAGAGGCTCGGGTCGCGCACCGGGTCGTCGGGGTCGGCGACCGCGCCGAGCAGCGCCCGGAGTCCGCAGACGGTCTCCCAGCACCCGATCCGACCGCAGCCGCAGCGGCGGCCGCCGGGATCGACGATCATGTGGCCGATCTCGCCGGCGTACCCCTGGCGGCCGCGCAGCAGCCGACCGTCGGCGACGATCCCGCCGCCGAGACCGACCTCGCCGTACAGCACCAGCAGGTCCTGGCGGGTGGGGTCGCCGGGCTGCGCCTCGGCGGTCGCCGCCAGGTTGCCCTCGTTGTCGAGGAGCACGGGGTACGCCGCGCCCAGCCGGCCACGGAGCTCGGCGCCGAGCGGCACGTCGCGCCACCCGAGGTTCGGCCCGAGGGTGAGCACGTCGCGGCCGCGGTCGAGCAGGCCCGCCACCCCGACCCCGAGCCCGACGACCTGGGCGCCGGCGGCGCGGACCTCGTCCTCGGTGCGGGCCACCAGTGCGACGAGGCGGTCGAGCACCTCGTCCACGCCGAGGCCGGAGGCGTCCAGGGACTCGCGGCGCTCGGCGACCACCCGGCCGCGCAGGTCGAGCGCGACGGCGGAGACGTGGTTGACGCTGATCTCGGCCCCGAGGCCGCACACGTCCCGACCGTCGAGCTCCACGGTGGTGCCGGGGCGGCCCAGGCCGCTGCGCTCGACGCCGCCGGTGCGGACCAGGCCGAGCTCCTCGAGCTCGACGACCAGGCCCGAGACCGCCGACCGCGACAGGTCCAGCTCGTCGGCGAGACGGGCGCGCGAGCGCGGGCCCTGGCCGCGCAGCTGGCGCAGCACGGCGCCGAGCTTCTCGGTGCGGGAGGACGTGTCCGGCATCACGCGGCCCTCCCTTCGTCTCGCTCCACCCGGGCTGTGTGACCGTGGTCACCCGTTTGTTGGATCGAGACTCAAAGTAGGACCGCGCTCGAGCGCTCCGCAAGCATTTCCCAGCGAAAGTTCCTTAGATCACCCGCAGACTTTTAAAAGTGACCTGACAAAGTACGCCTGGTCTAGCCCGCGCAACGACAGCGCTCCGGACGAAGCGATCGGGTCAGGAACGCTCAGGCGGCGTAGACGGAGTCGCTGATCAGGCGGGCAGCACCGATCACGCCGCACTCGTCGCCCAGCTCACTGAGCACGATCGGCAGGCTGCCGGTGGCCAGGGAGAGGGAGCGGCGGTAGGTGACGCCACGGATCTCGGCCAGCAGGCCGTGCCCGAGGCCGGTGACCCGGCCGCCGATCACGATCAGGCCGGGGTTGAAGAACGAGACCAGGCTGGCGAGCACGTGCCCGATGTGCCGCCCGCTGTCACGGATCAGCTGGACGGCCTGGGCGTCACCGCGCGAGACGGCCAGTCCGACGTCGGCGGCGGTCAGCTCACCCTTCTCCTCCAGCAGGGCCGCCAGGACCGGCGAGCGGCCCGCGCGGGCGGCGGCCGTCGCGTCGCGGGCGAGCGCCGCCCCACCGGAGAACGCCTCCAGGCAGCCGGTGTTGCCGCACGCACAGGTCGGCCCGAAGTCGTCGACCCGGATGTGCCCGATGTCGCCGGCGCAGCCGTCGACGCCGCGGTAGAGCTCGCCGCCGATGACGATGCCGCAGCCGATGCCGGTGCCGATCTTGACGAACAGGAAGTCGCTGGCGCCCTTGGCGACGCCGGCGTGCTGCTCGCCGAGCGCCAGGATGTTCACGTCGTTGTCGAGCACCACCGGGCAGCCCAGCTCTCGAGACACCGCGTCGCGGACCGGGTAGCCGTCCCACCCGGGCATGATCGGCGGCGAGACCGGCACCCCGCGGTGGAAGTCCACCGGGCCGGGCACCCCGACGCCGGCGCCGGCGAGCCGGGTCACCCCGACCTCGGCCAGCAGCTCGCGCACCTGCTCGAGAGCGGTCGCGAGGACGACCTCGGGGCCCTGCCGGATGTCGCACGGCTGATGGCGGGTGGCGAGCACGGCCAGACGCCCGTCGGTCACGCCGACGGACATGCCGGTGGCACCGATCGCGATGCCGACGAACCGGATCTCCTCGGCCAGGTCGACCATCGTCGAGCGTCGCCCGCCGCGCGACGCAGCAGGGCCCGCCTCCTGCGCCAGGCCGAGCTCGCCCAGGCGGGCGACCTCCGCGGCGATGGTGGTCCGAGACACCTGGAGCCGGTCGGCGAGCTGGGCCTTGGACAGCGGACCCTCGTCACGGAGCTCGGCGAGCAGCCGGGCCTGCGTGGGGGTCTCGGCCCGACCGGCCAGGGAATGGCGCACGGAGGGATACTCCCACGCGGCACCCAGCGACGGACGCCGACCGGTCAGACGCCCAGCTCCGCGATCCTGGCCGCCACGTAGTCCCCGAACTCCTGGTGGCCGGCGGCCGTGAGGTGGAGCCGATCGTCGAGGTAGTCCAGCGCGAGGCCCGACGTGCGGACGTAGGGGACGCCGTACTGCTCGGCGAGGGAGGCGAGCAGGGCGTCGACGTGGGGTACGGCGGCGGCGCGCGACGGCGCGCTCGCCGGGCCGACCACGACGACGCTGCGGCCCTCGAGGGTCAGCATCAACCGGGCGAACCCGGCTCGGATCTCGGCGTCGGGCTGGTCGTAGTCGTTGAGCCCGCCCTCGACGACGACCAGATCGGCGCCCCCACGCACCGCGGCCGCCGTCCGGTCGGCGAAGGCGACGCGGCGGCAGGCGCTGGCGTGCGACGCGAAGCCCGACCCGGAGAAGCCCGCCACGTGCACGGTGCCCGGCAGCCGGGACGGCCAGGACGCAGCGGGGCGCTCGAGGCCGAGGCCGGCCGACCAGGAGTCGCCGATGACCACCACGCGCGCACCGGTCCCGGTCACCGTGGCGGCCCGGGCGGCCGAGTCGTGTGCGAACCGCTCGCAGCGGTCGGCGTCGGCCCGGGCACCGTCGGCGACGTGCACGACGAGCAGCGCGACGACCACGAGGACGAAGACCGCGCCGAGCGCAGCAGTGCGACGGCGTAAAGACCGATGCGAGCCCATGCTCGCGACCCCCCGGAGGACCACGACAGCCATGATGCGGTCCAGACCGGTACGGCGCGGGCGATGTTGCCAACCCGTGATGAATCCGCAAGAAATCCTGTCAGGCTGGGCGCCATGAGCGAGCTCCTGGACGTGACCCTGCCCGACGGCCGGACCGTGGAGGTGCTCACCGGCGGCGATCCTTCCGGCTACCCGTGGCTCTTCCACGGCGGCTCCCCCTCGGCGGCCGCGCCGTGGGACCTGGTCGACGGGGCGGCGCGCTCGCACGGACTGAGGATGCTCACCTACTCCCGGCCCGGCTACGGCGGCTCGACGCCGCGACCGGCGGCCGGGCGGTACGCCGACGACGTGATCGAGTCGAGGGCCGTGCTCGACGCGCTCGGGGTCGACGACTTCGTCACGCTCGGCTGGTCGGGCGGCGGTCCGCGGGCCCTGGCGTGCGCCGCGCTGCTGCCGGACCGGTGCCGGGCCGCGGCGTCGCTGGCGGGCGTGGCGCCGTACGACGCCCCCGACCTGGACTGGTTCGCGGGGATGGCTGAGGAGAACCACGAGGAGTACCACGCCGCCGAGGCCGGCCGGGAGACCTACGAGGCGTACGTCGTCGAGCACATGCTGCCGATGCTCGCGGCCTCGCCCGACGAGCTGGCCGACGGGATGGGCGGACTGGTGACGCCCGTCGACCGCGACGCCCTCACACCCGACTTCGCCGACTGGCTGAGCCGGACGTTCCACCGCGCCGGCGCCCAGGGCGCCGCCGGAGTGCGTGACGACGGGCTCGCCGCGGTGGCGCCGTGGGGTTTCGACCTGGCCGACATCACCGTCCCGGTGGCGATCTGGCAGGGCCGCCAGGACGCCATGGTCCCCTACGAGCACGGCGCCTGGCTGGCCGTCCACGTCCCCGGCGCCCAGGCGCACCTGTTCGAGGACGAGGGGCACCTGTCGCTGGTCACCAAGCTCGACGAGATCCTCGCCGACCTGCTGCGACTGGCGGATCTCCGCGCCGGCGCATGAATCGAGCGGAGCGTGGGTAACGCTCGTCCCATGGAAGAGACGCCTATCTGTGCCGAGGTCGAACGCGACCTCGGGATCTCGTTCGACGAGATCACCGGACCGCGCCCGGAATGGGCGCCCGCGGCGAGCTGAGGCTCGCGCTGGATCGATCCCGCGCGCTGAGCCGGCTCGGCGGCTCAGCCCCTACTCTCCGTCACCCCACCGGGTAGGCGGCCAGCTCTCCGGCGAGGTCCTCGTTGGCGCGCCCGACGACGATCGTGCCGTCGCCGGTGTGCTCCATGGAGTCGATCTCGCCGTGCTGGTGCAGCCGGTTGATCAGGTCGCCGCGTTCGTAGGGCACCAGAGCGGTGAACTCCACGCTCGGGCGGGGCAGCTCGCCCTCGATCGTGCGCAGCGCCTCGGCGATCCCCTCGCCGGTCCTGGCCGAGACGACGACCGAGTGCGGCTCGCGCTGGCGCAGCCGGGCCAGCACCATCGGGTCGGCGGCGTCGGCCTTGTTGATCACGACCAGCTCGGGCACGTCGGTGGCGCCGATCTCGGCGAACACCTCGCGCACGGCGCTGATCTGGCCCTCGGGGTCGGGGTGGGACCCGTCCACCACGTGCAGGATCAGGTCGGAGTCGGCGACCTCCTCCAGCGTCGAGCGGAACGCCTCGACCAGCTGGTGGGGCAGGTGCCGCACGAACCCCACGGTGTCGCTCATCGTGTAGACCCGGCCGTCGGAGGTGGTCGTACGCCGCGTGGTCGGGTCGAGCGTCGCGAACAGCGCGTCCTCGACGAGGACCCCGGCGTCGGTCAGCCGGTTGAGCAGCGAGGACTTGCCGGCGTTGGTGTAGCCGGCGATCGAGACGCTCGGGATGCGGTGTCGTCGGCGCTCCTGGCGCTTGGTGTCGCGGGTGCCCTTCATGTCGCGCAGCTCGCGGCGCAGCTTGGCGATCTTGGTGTTGATGCGGCGGCGGTCGGTCTCGATCTTGGTCTCACCAGGACCACGACCGCCGATGCCGGCACCCGCGGCCACACGGCCACCGGCCTGGCGCGAGAGGTTGCCACCCCAGCCGCGCAGGCGCTGCTTCATGTAGTTGAGCTGGGCCAGCTCGACCTGGGCCTGGCCCTCCTTGGACTTCGCGTGCTGGGCGAAGATGTCGAGGATCAGCGCGGTGCGGTCGACGACCTTGACCTTGAGCCGGTCCTCGAGGTTGCGCAGCTGGCTGGGCGCGAGCTCGCCGTCGCAGATCACGGTGTCGGCGCCGGTCGCCTGCACGATCTCGCGCAGGCCCTCGGTCTTGCCGCGGCCGATGTAGGTCGCCGGGTCGGGCGTCTGGCGCCGCTGGTAGATCGCGTCGAGGACCTCCGAGCCGGCGGTCTCGGCGAGCAGCGCGAGCTCGGCCATGGAGTTCTCGGCGTCCTCGACCGAGCCCTCGGTCCAGACGCCGACGAGCACCACGCGCTCGAGGCGCAGCTGGCGGTACTCGACCTCGGTGATGTCCTCGAGCTCGGTGCGCAGGCTCGCGACGCGGCGCAGCTGGTGGCGCTCGGCGAGGTCGAGGTCGCCGGTGGAGAGCTCCTCGGGGTCGGGCTCGTCCAGGTCGGGCTCGGCGTACCCCGACTCGAAGTCGTCGGCGTCGTCGACGTACTCGTCGGCGCCGTCGGGGTCATCCCATCCCTGTGTGGCCTCGAGCTCGGAGTCGAGGTTGAAGTCGGGTGCGTTCGTCATATGGGGAACAGCGTACGTTTCGTTCATCTGTCCAGACCAACGCTTAACCTGGAACCGTGATTCCCCCGGTCCCGTCCGGCCTCCGCCTCCTCGGGATCACCGGAGCACCCGGCGCCGGCAAGTCCACGCTCGCGGCCGCCTTGCGCGAGCGCGACGGGGTCGCCGTGGTCCCGATGGACGGATTCCACTACGCCGACGTCGAGCTGGTCCGTCGCGGCCTGCGCGAGCGCAAGGGCGCGCCCGAGACGTTCGACGCGGAGGGGTACGCCGTCCTGCTGCGGCGGATCCGGGCCGGCGAGGCCGACGTCGTCGCGCCGATGTTCGAGCGCGACCTCGAGCAGCCGATCGCCGGCGCGATCGCGGTGCCGGCCACGGGGCCGGTCGTGACCGAGGGCAACTACCTGCTGCTCGACGAGCCGCGGTGGCGGGCGGTGCGTGCATCGCTCGACGCCGTCTGGCACGTGGTCCTCGACGACGCGGTGCGCGTCGAGCGGCTGGTCGAGCGGCACATCCGGTTCGGGAAGACCCCGGAGGAGGCGCGCGCCTGGGTCGCCAGCGTGGACGAGCCCAATGCCCGGCTCGTCGAGGCCTGTCGCGAACGCGCCGACCTGGTGGTCGAGCTCGGGTGACCGCGTCAGCCGCCCTCGGCCGCGAACTCCCCCGGCGTGAGGCCGGTGACCGCACGGAAGTCGCGACCGAAGTGGGCCTGGTCGGCATAGCCGAGGTCGGCCGCGACCCGGGCGAGGTCGGGACGGTCGTCGGCGCGCAGCCGCTCGGCGGCCTCGTGGAGCCGGCGGCGCTGGACCAGCCACTTGGGGCTGAGACCGATGCGGCGGGCGGTGAGCCGCTGGAGGGTGCGCTCGGTGATCGAGAACTTCTCGCACACCTGGCCGACCCGGTGGACGTCGGAGTCGCCCTCGACGTACTCGACGATCGCGTTGACCAGCAGCCCCTCGTCGTCGACGGGCAGCAGCCGCCGCAGCCAGTCCTCCATGAGGCTGACCGCGGCGTGGCGTCGGTCGGGGTCGTGCGGGTCGACGCCCACGGTCGCGCGGATGCTGTCGACGAGGTCGGCGTCAGCGAAGGGCACTGCCGCGTCGGTGAGCCGCTGCACGGGACCGCCCACGAGCGTGAGGCCGGCGGCCGGCTGCAGCATGGTGCCGAGCGCCCACCCGGAGCCGCTCAGCTCGGTGGTGGACAGCCCGCTGCTCGGACCGACGAGCATCGCGTAGGTGTCGGAGACAACGACCAGGCAGACGGGGTACTGCAGGACCCGCTGGACCGACACGTGGCCCTCCGGCAGGGACCACACCGGCATCCAGTAGCGCCGCACGACGGCCGCCAGGTCGGGCGAGGGCGCGAACCGGTGGATGGGCGGGCTGTAGCCGCTGGGGTCGAGCAGGTGGGCGCGCTCGGTGGGATCGATGCGCCGGATCTGGCCGCTGCCCGTCATGTGTCGGATTCTTGCAAGAGCCACCGACGGTCGGTTCCGGATGCTGAGCGGCATGAACTTCTTCCTTGACGCCGCAGACCGTTTCACCGACCTCGTGACCGCGACGACCGACTGGTCGGCCTCCAGCCCGTGCGAGGGCTGGACCGCCACCGACGTGCTCGACCACGTCGTCGACACCCAGCGCGACTACCTGACCCGGATGGACCTCCCCGTCAGCGACCGCCCGTCGGGCTCACCGGCCGAGGTCTGGGCCGCCCACCTGGCCGCCGTACGTCCCGTGGCCGCTGATGGGTCGGTGCGCGCGCGGGAGTACGACGGGTTCTTCGGCCGCACCACGATCGGCGCGACGCTCGACGACTTCTACGGCTTCGACATGGTCGTGCACGGCTGGGACCTCGGCTCCTCGCAGGGCGCTCCGACGACCTTCACCGAGGCCGACATGGATGCGCTGGAGGCGGCCATGGAGGGCTACGGCGAGCACGCGTACGACGAGGGGGTGTTCGGCCGGCCCGTCGAGGTGCCCGCCGACGCCGACCGGCAGACGAAGCTGCTCGCGCGGATGGGCCGCCGATAACGTTGACCCGCCCGAAACTTTCGGGCGGGTCAACGTCGGATCACTTCGGGGGCATGCGGATGCCGCCGTCGACGCGGACGACCTCGCCGTTCATGTAGCTGTTGGTGATGCACTCGACGACCATGCTCGCCAGCTCGTCCGGGACGCCGAGGCGCTTGGGGAACAGCACGCTCTCGCCGAGCTTGGCCTTGAACGCCTCGGCCTGCTCGCCCTCGCCGTAGATCGGGGTGTCGATGAGGCCCGGCGCGACGGTGTTGAGGCGGATGCCGGCGGCGGAGAGGTCGCGGGCGACCGGGAGCGTCATGCCGACGACGCCCCCCTTGGAGGCGGAGTACGACGCCTGGCCGATCTGGCCGTCGAAGGCCGCGACGCTGGCGAGGTTGACGATCGCGCCACGGCAGCCGTCGGCGTCGGGCTCGTTGCGGCTCATCGCGGTGGCGGCCAGCCGGGTCATGTCGAAGGTGCCGATCAGGTTGATCGCGATGACCTTGCGGAACGCCTCGAGGTCGTGGGCGGAGTCGAACTCGCCGTCACGGCCGATCGTGCGCTGGGCCCAGCCGATGCCGGCGGAGTTGACGCACGCGCGCAGCGGCGCGATCTCGGCGGCTGCCTCGACCGCGGCGCGGATCTGGTCGGTGTCGGTGACGTCGACCTGGGCGAACACGCCCCCGATCTCCTGGGCGAGCGCCTCACCCTTGTCCGCCTGCAGGTCGGCGACCACGACGATCGCGCCCTTGGCGGCGAGCTGGCGGGCGGCGGCCGCGCCGATGCCCGACGCTGCGCCCGTGACGATGGCACTGGCTCCGTTGATGTCCATGGGCGCGAGCATAACCACGCTCACAGTCACGCTGTCACGGTCGGGTCGCGGGGTTCGGCTGCTCAGAGCGCAGCCGTCCCCCGCGCGACGATCACGGCGGGGCCGGCGAGCAGCACCCGGTCGTCGGTGGTCCACGTAACGGTGAGGGTGCCGCCGGGGACGTCGACGCGGTAGGACACGTCGGCGTCGGTGGGGCGCGTGCCGTCGGCGAGCGCCGAGGCCACCATCACCGCGCAGGCACCGGTGCCGCACGAGCGGGTCTCCCCCGAGCCGCGCTCGTGCACGCGCATCGCCACGTGCCGCTCGCCGCGGCGCACGACGAACTCCACGTTGACCCCCTCGGGGTAGGTCCCCGGGTCGTGGCTCGGAGGGTCGAGCAACGACCCCACCGGCCCGTGCGGGTCCAGGGAGTCGACGAACGCCACCGCATGCGGGTTGCCCATGTTGACGTGCCGCGCTGGCCAGCTGCGGGTGCCGACCCCCACCACGGTGTCACCGAGGACCTTCGGGGTGCCGAGGTCGGCCGTGATCAGGTCGCCGTCGACCGCGACGACCTTCAGACCGTCGCGCGTGTCGACCTCGACCGGCGACGCGGGGTCGACGAGGCCCTCCTCGACCAGGTGCCGCACGAAGACCCGGAGGCCGTTGCCGCACATCTCGCCGATCGAGCCGTCGGCGTTGCGGTAGTCCATGAACCACCGGCCCTCACGACGTACGACGCGCAGCACCCCGTCACCACCGATGCCGGCGCGCCGGTCGCACAGTGCGCGCACGCGCTGCGCCATCTCCTCGGCGGACAGCCCCCCGTGGATCGTGCCGTCGTGGTCGGGCAGCAGCACGAAGTCGTTCTCGGTGCCGTGCCCCTTGAGGAACGGGTAGGGCTCAGGCATAGAGACCTCGCTCGTAGTTCTCGGGCCGGTAGTAGTCGTCCAGCTGCTCGGGCGTGAGCCCGCTGGGCTCGACGGTCGCCGCGATCACCGCCCGGCGCGGGACGACCCCCTCGGGGTCCCAGGTCTCGGGCTTCCACAGTCCCGAGCGCAAGAACGCCTTGGCGCAGTGGAAGAAGACCTCCTCGATCTCGACGACCACGGCCAGCAGCGGCCGGTGCCCCTTGACGACCATCTCGTCGAAGAACGGCGCGTCGCTGACCAACCGGGCGCGGCCGTTGATCCGCAGCGTGTCGCCGCGGCCGGGGATCAGGAAGTTCAGCCCGACATGGGGGTTCTCGAGGATGTTCTTGTAGCCGTCGGCCCGCTTGTTGCCGGGGCGCTCCGCGATCGCGATCGTGTGCTCGTCGATGACGTGAACCAGGCTGCCCGCCGGGTCGCCCTTCGGTGACGCGTCGCAGCGGCCGTCGGCCGACGAGGTCGCGAGCACGCAGAACGGCGAGGCCGCGAGCCAGTCGCGATCGACGTCGAGCAGCGCGGTGCGGCCCTTGTCCCGGGCGCGGGCGTTGGGCTCGCCGAGCAGGCCGACGAGCTCCTCGACGGTGTCGATCTCGGTCCAGGCGCGTTCGACGGGGGCGGTCTCCACGCCTTTACGGTACTGGCGCCGTCACCTCGGTTGACGGCGTACGACGGTGGCTGAGCCACCTCCGCGCCGGTCCGGCTCGGCCGCGACCGTGAGCCGGCCGCCGGGTCCGAACTCGATGCCGGTGGCCGCACCGATCTCGTGGGTGCCGGTGAAGATGTCGTCATAGGTCTCCACGTCATGGCCGAGCGCCTCGAGCGCGTCGCCGTACCTGCGCACGAAGGCGGGCTCCGCGAGGTCGGCGGGCGTGTTGCGCTGGCTGGCGCGGCCGGCCGCGATCGCCTCCGGCAGGCTCATGCCGAGGTCGAGGCGGTCGACCAGGATCTGCAGCACCGTCGTGATGATCGTGGAGCCGCCGGGCGACCCGACCGCGAGGAGCGGCTTGTCGTCGCGCAGCACGATCGTCGGCGCCATCGAGCTGCGCGGCCGCTTGAGCGGCTCGATGCGGTTGGGGTCCTCGGGGTCGTAGACCGGGCTGAAGTCGGTGAGCTCGTTGTTGAGCAGGAACCCGCGGCCCGGCACCACGATCCCCGAGCCGCCGGTCTGCTCGATCGTCAGCGTGTACTCGACGACGTTGCCCCACCGGTCGGCCACGGTGAGGTTGGTGGTCTCGACGTTCTCGGTGTCACGGGCGGCCGTCCCGGCAGCGCGGCCGGGGGCGCAGAGGCCGTCGTACGACGACACGTCGCCGGCCGCGACCGGCTTGTCCGCGGCCTGCGCCGGATCGATCCCACAGGCGCGCTCGGCGGCGAAGTCGTCGCTGAGCAGGTCGTCGAGGGGTACGTCGACCTGGGACGGGTCGCCGACGTACGCCGAACGGTCGGCGAACGCGAGCGCACTGGCCTCGAGGTAGAGGTGCAGGGCCTCGGCACGGGGGAGGGAGCCGAGGTCGTAGCGCTCGAGGATGTTGAGGGCCTCCCCGACCGTCGAGCCGCCGGACGAGGACGGCGCCATGCCGTAGACGTCGAGGCCGCGGTAGCCGATGTGCGTCGGCTGCTGGTCGAGCGCTCGGTAGCGGGCGAGGTCGCGGCGGACCATGTGGCCCGGCGGCACCGGCAGCGTCGTGCTCTTCGTCGTCGGCGGGCGCCGGACGGCTCGGACGATCTGGCCCGCCAGCCGTCCTTCGTAGAACGGGCGGGTGCCGCGGTCGGCCAGGAGGTCGTAGGTGCGCGCGAGGTCGGGGTTGCGGAAGACGCTGCCGACCCGGGGGGCGTGCCCGCCGCGGTAGTAGAGCCTGCGGGTCGGCGTGAAGGCGTGGAAACGGCGTTCGTTCTGCACGACCTGGCCGTGGAACGTCTCGTCGACGACGAACCCTCGGCGCGCCAGGGTCTCCGCCGGTTCGAGCGACTGGGCCAGTGAGCGGGTCCCCCAGCGTTCCAGCGCACGCTGCCAGGTGGCGAGCGTGCCGGGCACGCCCACCGACACCCCGCTGGTCACCAGCGCGGGCGAGAAGCCGTAGGGCTTGCCGGTCCTGGGGTTGATGAACGCGTCGTGCGGCATCGCGGCCGGGGCCGTCTCACGACCGTCGATCGTGTGGACGCTGCCGGACTGCGCGTCGTAGTAGACGAAGTAGCCGCCACCACCGATGCCGGCGCTGAACGGCTCGGTCACCCCGAGCGCAGCCGCGGTCGCGACCGCGGCGTCGACGGCGTTGCCACCGCGGCGCAGCACCTGCAGCCCGATGCGGGAGGCGTACGGGTCGACGGACGCGACGCCGCCGCCGTACCCCCGCGCGGTCGGGACCTTCGGTGGGCCGTCGGGCGCAGCATCCGCGGGTGGCGCGAGCAGCGCGGAGGAGAGGAGGACGGACAGGGCGAGCGGTACGACGATCCCGAGACGACGCATACCCGGGCCCGTGCCCGGTCAGCCGGCCGGCGAAACCGCGTAGCGCGCGCAGAGGAACTCGCGGTTCTGGCCCTGCTCCTCGAGCCGCAGCTCGAGACGTCGCGGCAGCAGCGGCGCGCCGCCGCCCAGGGTCACCGGGGCGTACTGCACCCACACCTCGTCCAGCAGACCGGCGTCGGCGAACTGCCCGACGAGATCGCCGCCACCCATCAGCCACAGGTCCTTGCCGCCGGCCGCCTCGGTCATGGCCGCGTGGACCTCGCGCACGTCGTCGGTGGTGACGGTGATGCCGTCCTGCGGCGCGAAGTCGCGGTGGGTGAAGACCCACGCGGGCATCGTGAAGTCCCACCCGCCCGGGTCGTTGTCGAGGATCCACTGGTAGGTCGTCGCGCCCAGGGCGGCCGCGCCGATGCGGGGCCGGAAGCTCGCGTAGCTCATCGGCCCGTCGTCGGCGATGTCGCGGCTGAGCAGCCAGCTCAGGGAGTTCTCGGGATCGGCGATGAAGCCGTCGAGCGAGCTGGCGGTGTAGTAGATCGTCGTCATGGGGTGCCTCCGGATCGTCGTCGCAGCCAGGTGATGGGATCGCCTCCGTCGGTCTCGTGGCCGAGCTCGCGCAGCATGGCGCGCACGGTCATCCGGCGGTGGGCGGCGTACGTCAGCACGTCGGCGAGGATGCTGCCGACCACGAAGCTCTCGGGCGGCTCGCACAGCGCGTCGACGATCAGGTCGTCCCAGGCGTCGCGCCGGCCGATGTCGCGGACCGTCTCCAGCCAGCGCTGCGCCAGGTCGTCGTGACGCTCGAGCAGGGCGGCGGGGTCGTCCGAGCGGTCGGTCGGGAGCTCGCGGCCGAGGATCGCCGCGAGCCACACCTCCTTGGTGAACACGGTCCGCTCGAGCACCGCCGCGACCGACGGCTCGGGGCCCTCCCACTCCGAGACCACCAGGCCGGGGCGCAGCTCCCGGCGGTAGTCGGCCTCCGGCAGCTGCTCGGCGTGGTCGATGAGCGCACGGGTGTCGTCGAGGTCGTGATGGACCATCAGGTCCAGCGGCTGGGTCATCGTGTGCTCCCCGGTGTGCACCCACAGCGACGTGGGTGGATGGAAGTGGATGCCGTTCGGCGCCGGCAGCCAGTGGCCCTGCGTGCCGGCCCGGGCGCCCGTCTCCGACGGCGGATGGCCGAACCCGCGGGCGTAGGCGCGGCTGAACCCCTCGACGGAGTCGTATCCGGCGGCGAACGCCGCGTCGGTCACCGACGTGCCCTGCCGCAGCTGCCAGGCCGCGCGCTCGAGCATCACCCGCCGCCGCATCGCGACCGGCGCCTCCCCAGCCCCGGCCGAGAGCTGCCGGCTGAAGTGGTACGGCGACGCGAACGCCCCGACCGCCATCTCCTCCAGCGACGCGTGCTGCCCGTCCAGCACCGCGTCCAGCAGCTCGCGCAGCCGATCCCGTCCCGCCATGCCGATCAGTCTGGCGCCGGTCGGCCCTCGGCCGCTTGACCGATCTTGCTCACCCAGCGCCGAGCCGGCGTGGGAGGGCGGTGGTGGCGGCCACGGCGAGATCGACCAGGTCGGGGTCGTCGTACCTGATCCAGGTGATCCGGGGGTCCTTGCGGAACCAGGAGTCCTGGCGGCGGGCGAAGCGGCGGGTGGCGATGACCGTGCGCTCGCGGGCCTCGTCGAGGCTCAGCTCGCCGGCGAGGTACGCCGACACCTCGCGGTAGCCGATCGCGCGACCGGCGGTGCGACCCTGGGCCAGGCCCTCCTCGAGCAGCCGCTCCACCTCGGCGACGAACCCCGCCTCGAACATCGCGTCGACGCGGGCGGCGATCCGCTCGTCGAGCGTGGGCCGGTCGATGTCGACGCCGACCTGCACGGTGTGCGGGTCGGCGTACTCCAACGTCGGCAGCGACGCGGAGAACGGCCGGCCGGTGATCTCGACGACCTCCAGCGCGCGCACGATGCGGCGACCGTTCTCGACGAGGATCTGCGCGGCAGCCGCGGGATCGACCGAGCGCAGCCGCTCGTGCAGCACGGCCGGACCGATTTCGGCGAGCTCCACCTCCAGCCGCTGCCGCACCGCCTCGTCGGTCCCGGGGAACTCGAAGCGGTCCAGGATCGCGCGGGTGTAGAGCGCCGATCCGCCGACCAGCACGGGCACCCGTCGCCGGCCCCGGATCTCGCCGATCGCGGCGCGCGCCCACCCCTGGAACTCCGCGACGG
>NZ_JANINT010000303.1:0-278 GCF_024509035.1 Nocardioides sp.
GGGACCGCCGCGGCTTCCGCACTGTCTACACCGGTCCGGCGCACCCGTACGGCGAGGGCCTGTGGCCGATCCCGGCGCTCGGCATCGGCTACGGCGAGACCAAGATCATCGAGGCCTACGACCTGGTGAAGTGCATCGTCGAGGGCACCGAGGCGGACCCGAACTTCCACGACGGGTGGCGGATCTCGCTCATCGCGGACGCGATCCTCGCGTCGTCGGAGTCCGGGAACTGGGTCACGATCGATGGGTGATGGCCTGCGTTCGGGCATCATCGGGGC
>NZ_JANINT010000303.1:329-1673 GCF_024509035.1 Nocardioides sp.
GAGAAGCCGCTCGCCACGACCCTCGCCGACGCCGAGGAGATCGGGGCCCTGGCCGCCGAGCACGGCTCGATGACCGCGGTCCCGTTCGTGTACCGCTACTACCAGTCGGTGCTGGAGGCACGCGCCCGGGTGCGCAGCGGCGAGGTCGGGCAGCTGTGGCTGCTGCACGGCTCGTACCTGCAGGACTGGCTGTCGACGAGCTCGGACGTCAACTGGCGGGTGGACGCGTCGCTGGGTGGCGCGTCCCGGGCGTTCGCCGACATCGGCGTGCACTGGTGCGACCTGGTCGAGTTCGTCTCCGGGCACCGGATCGTCCGGCTGTCGGCGCAGCGCAAGACCGCGATCGCCAGCCGGGAGTCCGCGGAGCAGGTGAGCACCGAGGACATCGCGACCGTCCAGTTCGAGACCGACCTGGGCGCCGTCGGCTCGGTGGTGGTCAGCCAGGTCTCCCCCGGCCGCAAGAACCGGCTGTGGTTCTCCCTCGACGGCGCCGAGCAGTCGCTGTCCTTCGACCAGGAGAACCCCGAGACGCTCTGGGTCGGCTCGCGGGCCCACGCCTCCGTCGTACCCCGCGGCGTCACGCCGCGGCGCTCGGCCAACCCGCTCCTCGAGCCGCTGCCCCCGGGCCACCCGCAGGGCTACCAGGACTGCTTCAACGCGCTCATCGGGGACCTCTACCAGGCGGTGTCGGCGGGGTCGGCGGGGTCCGCGGGGTCCGCGGGCGCCCCCGAGGAGCTGCCCGGCTTCGCCGACGGTGTCCGCGCGGCGCGGATCACCCAGGCGGTGCTCGACTCGGTCGCCACCGAGTCGTGGGTGCCGGTCGGCTGAGCGTCGCTGCGACTCAGGCCCCGGATCGCTCGCGCACCAGCGCGGTGATCCGCACCGTCCGACCGGTCTGCCCGACCTGGTGCGCGTAGGGGTACCACCCCCGGTCCACCACGGGCATGCTGACCGCGACCGCACCACCGAGCACCTGCGCGAGCTCCTCGAGCAGCGCGATGTTGTCCGCGCTGCCCAGCCCGCGGCCGCCGGCGACCACGATCTCGGCGGTGTCGAGCCCCGAGGGGCCCGCATCGCCGGCCCCGTCCGGCTCCGAAACCGACACGTCCGGTCCGACCTCGACCGGCGGCGGCACCGCCACCAGCTCGGGCGTGCCCGCTACCGGCGCCTCCTGGGCGTCGAGGGCCGCGGTCCGGAACAGGGCGAGGGCGGGACCACCGACCCAGCCCACGTCCACGGCCGTGGAGTCGCCCAGCGCGAGGCGCCGTCCGACCAGCTCACCCGCCACGTCGTCGAGCCCGACGAGGTCCCAGCACACCCCCGCCCCCAGGCGCACCGCAAGGG
>NZ_JANINT010000303.1:1683-2351 GCF_024509035.1 Nocardioides sp.
AGTTCTCGAAGGCGACCAGGTCGTAGGGCTGCTCCCGATGCAGCGCGGCGACGACGGCCACCCGGGGCGCGGCGGTGGCCGGCAGCCCGGTGACGACCCGCACCACGCCGGCGCCGTACCGCCCGAGGACACCGGTCAGGCCCGCGGCGTCGCCCTCGGCCCCGACCGGGAGCAGCACCTCGACCGTCTCGGCCACCCGGGCCAGCGCGGAGAGCACACCGAGCTGTCCCGCGGACAGGGCCCCGGACCGGGGCTCGGCGACCAGCAGCGCACGACGGGTCACAGCAGTCTCCTCTGGGCGAGGAAGTCGACGACGCGCTCGTGCGCGTCCCCGTCGTCCTCGATGATCTCGGCCTGGCCCCGCGCGGGCGCGGCCGCGGCGGCGAGCACGCGAGTCCGGGAGCCGGCGGCTCCGAGCTCGGGCTCCGGGACGCCGAGCGCCGCCGGTGTCACCGTCTCGACCACCGCCTTCTTGGCGGCGATGACGTCGCGGAACGAGGGGTAGCGCGGCACGCAGACCTCCCCGGAGAGCGCCAGCACGGCCGGCAGCTCGGCCTCGGCCCGGTGGAGGCCGAGCTCGGTCTGGCGGGTCGCGCGCACACGGCCGTCCGCCACCGTCACCTCCACCGCACGGGACAGCACCGGCAGCCCCAGGCGCTCGCCGAGGG
>NZ_JANINT010000304.1 GCF_024509035.1 Nocardioides sp.
CGCCGCGCACCCGGTTCGTGCTGCTGAACTCCCCGCACAACCCGACCGGCACCGTGCTCACCCGAGACGAGCTGCAGGCGGTCGCGGACCTCGCGATCGAGCACGAGCTCGTGGTGATCACCGACGAGGTCTACGAGCACCTGGTCTACGACGGGCATGAGCACGTGCCGCTCGCGACCCTGCCGGGGATGTTCGAGCGGACACTGTCGCTGTCGAGCGCCGGCAAGTCGTACTCGTTCACCGGCTGGAAGGTCGGCTGGGCGACCGGACCCGCCGAGCTGGTGGGCGCGGTGCTCGCGGCCAAGCAGTGGCTCACGTTCACCTCCGGCTCCCCGCTCCAGCCGGCGGTGGCCTACGCGCTCGACGAGGAGCCCGACTACCCGGTCCGGCTGGCGGCCGAGCTGCGCGCGCGGCGCGACCTGCTGTGCGCTGGCCTGGCCGAGGTCGGTCTGGACGTCCGGGTGCCCGAGGGCACCTACTTCGCGACGACCGACATCTCCGCGCTCGGCTGGCCCGACGGGCGCTCGTTCTGCCTGGCGCTGCCCGAGCGGGCCGGGGTCGTCGCGATCCCGACGCAGGTCTTCTACGACTCCGACGCCGGACGCCAGCTGGTGCGCTGGGCGTTCTGCAAGGAGACCGACGTGATCGAGGAGGGCCTGCGCCGGCTCGCGGCCGCCGATCTCCGGGCCTAGGGTGCGGCTCCTAATCCGGCGCCGTCGCGAGCGGGTTCTCGCGCCGTATCTGGCAAGGCGGAGGCGCGACGGCGGGCCGGAGGCCCATCGAGTCGCCGAGAACGCCGCCAGATCGGATGCGAATGCCCGCGCAGCAGGCGCATCCGGACAAGGAGCCGTGCCCTAGTCGGGGTTATCGCGTGCGGTGGAACCAGGCGGCGGTGTCGGGCCGCACCAGCAGCAGGATCGTCGCGACCGACGCGGTGAGCAGAAGCACCAGCAGGAACGCTCCCGCGAGGAGGGCGACGAGGCTGACCGCGGCCGCGATCGCCGCCGAGATGATCAGCACGATCCGCGCCCAGTCGACGCCGCGCAGCACCAGGGCGGCGAGCACGGACGCGGCCACGCACCACAGCACGAACGCGGCGATCATCACGAACGTCACGGCGAGCAGCAGGTCGTCGGAGATGCCCTGCTCCTCGAGCTCGGGGGTGCGTCGGTGCACGTCGTCGAGGACCGTGTCGGGGCTGACGGCGATGACGGCCGCCGTGATCAGCAGGCCGACGGCGGTCAGGCCGCTGAAGATCCACGTCAGCATGCTGGCCCGCATGACCGAGGTCGGCCGCGGCAGGTCCGTCGCTGCCGGCGCGGGAGTCGGCCCACCGACGGCGGGCGGCTGGGCGACGGCGTACGGCGAGGCCGCGGGCGCGACCGGCGCCTGGGCGCGCGGCGTCGCCGCCCGGGCGGTGCCCGGGCCGGTGCTCCTGCCCTGGAACCAGTCGCGCGAGGGCTGCAGCCACAGCATCAGCGCGGCGGCGGCCACCACGGAGGACACGAACCCGCCGGTGACCATGCCGGTGAGGAACAGCGGCACCGCGATCACCGTGAGCGCCAGCCGGGCGCTGCGGCTGCGCCGCAGCACCTGGTAGCCGAGGATCGCGGCGGCCGTCGCGCACCCCGCCGCCACCATCGAGGTGATCCGCAGCAGCGTGATGATGCCGTCGACGCCGACCCCGAGGTCGGAGCCCGGCGGCTCGGCGAGGAACTTCTCGACCGACTCGCGGGTCTCGAGCGTGTGCAGGGCGCCGACCCGGTCGAAGACCATCGCGACGACGATCAGCGAGCCGATCATGATCAGCCACCCGGCCAGGGTGACCTGGCGCGGACGGGTCGGGGCAGGCTGGTTCACGGGGGCCATTGGATCACGCAGCCGTCAACATCAGCCCATCGCCGCCGGGCGCCCGGTCGACCGTGACCGCCGCGCCGTCGACGACCTCGCCTGCGATCAGCATCCGCGCGAGCGGGTCGCCGATCGCGCTCTGGATCAGCCGGCGCAGCGGGCGGGCGCCGTACGCCGGGTCGTAGCCGGTGTCGGCGAGCCAGGTGCGCGCCTCGTCGGTGACCGAGATCGCGATCCGCCGCACGGCGAGCCGCTTCTCGAGCAGCGCGAGCTGCAGGTCGACGATGTGGGTGAGGTCGGCCATCGTGAGCGCGTCGAAGACGACGATCTCGTCGAGCCGGTTGAGGAACTCCGGCTTGAACGACGACCGCACCACGGCCATCACCGAGTCGTGCTTCTTCTCCGGGTCCAGCGTGGGGTCGACGAGGTAGTTCGAGCCCAGGTTGCTGGTGAGGATGAGCAGCGTGTTGCGGAAGTCGACCGTGCGGCCCTG
>NZ_JANINT010000305.1 GCF_024509035.1 Nocardioides sp.
CCCCACCGACGCGGCCGCGACGACCGCGCCCGCGCCGGCCCAGGAGACGAGCAGGCCCCTCACGGCGCGACCGGAGACGCGGTGGGCGGCGGGAGGAGCACGGACGACCTCGAGACGGACGGGACCTGACGAGCAGAGGATCGGCAGCCGCGGCCCGATGCTGAGGACCATCGCCCGGACGGTGGTCCGAGGCTCCCAGGCCCGGGTCCGTCGGGGATTGAACCGGCCGGGAGGATGGCAGGGTGACCTCGATCTCCGACCCCCTGTCGCTGACCCACGGACCCGACTGGCGCAACCGGCTGGCCCTCGCGCCGCTCACCAACACCCAGAGCAACTCCGACGGCACCCTCACCGAGGACGAGACCCGGTGGCTCGAGGCGCGCGGCGAGGGCGGGTTCGGCCTGGTGATGACCGCGGCGGCGTACGTCGCGCCGGCCGGCCAGGCCTGGGGCGGGCAGCTCGGGATCGCATCCGACGCGCACCTGCCCGGCCTCGAGCGTCTCGCCGAGCGACTGCGCGCCACCGGCGCTCGCTCGTCGGTGCAGCTGCACCACGGCGGCCGTCGGGCCGACCCGACGCTCAGCGGCCGGCCCAACCAGTGCCCGTGGGACGACCCGGACAAGAACGCGGTCGCGATGACCACCGGCGAGGTCGAGGAGCTGGTCGCCGACTTCGTGGCCGCCGCGGTGCGGGCCGAGCGGGCCGGCGTCGACGGGGTCGAGGTGCACGGGGCGCACGGCTACCTGCTGGGCCAGTTCCTCGACGGGCGCAACAACCAGCGCACCGACGGGTACGGCGGCTCCCTCGACGACCGTCTCCGGGTGGTCCTGGAGATCCTCGAGGGCATCCGCGGCGCCACCGGGCCGGAGTTCCAGCTGGGGCTGCGGCTGACCCCCGAGGGCAACGGCATCACGCTCGACGAGGGCCGCGAGACCGCGCGCCGTGTGCTGGACTCGGGGCTGCTCGACTACCTCGACATGTCGCTGTGGGACGTGTTCATGCGCCCGCGCGGCGGTGCCGAGGGCCTGCTCATCGAGCACTTCACCGACCTGCCGCGCGGCGGCACGCTGCTCGGGGTCGCCGGTCGCGTGCTGTCGGCCGCCGACGCCCGGTGGTGCCTGGAGAAGGGCGCCGACATCGTCACGGTCGGGATCGGCGCGATCCTGCACCACGACTTCGCGGCGCGCGCCGTCGCGGACGAGGGCTTCGTGGCCCGGACGGGCCCGCTGACCCGTGAGGAGCTGCGCGCCGAGGCCGTCGGCCCGGCGTTCATCGACTACCTGGCCGCCGGCTGGGACCACGTGGTGGCCTGACCGGCCGCACTCCGGGACCGACCGTCACCACTCCCGGATCGACGGTCAGAGGCGGCGGGCGATCTCCTCGACGGTCGCGAACGTGGGCGACGGGCCGGGAAGCGGGTCCTGGCCGGGCTGCGCGCGGATCGAGGACAAGAAGAGCGCGAGGTAGCGGCGCCAGACCTCGCTGCCCTCGACGCGCATCCGACTGAGCACGTGGAGGGTGATCGCGAGGTCGGCGTACGCGAGGTCAGCGCGGACCAGTCCGGCCTCCTGGGCGCGGCGGACCACGTCGTCGACCGCGGCGCCGATCTCCTCGCGCAGGCCGCCGAGCCTGTCGGCATCGACGTCGGTGACGGCGAGCACCTGGGTCAGCCCGCGGTCGCACTGCTGCTCGCCGATGCAGTGCTCGCAGAACCAGACCAGCGCCTCCCAGGGGTCGTCGATGTCGAGCGCCGCGGCCGCCAGTCGCTTGACCCGCTCGAGCTTCTCGGCGAACAGCTCCTCGACGAGCGCCTCGCGGCACGGGAACCGGCGGTAGACCGTGCCCACACCCACGCCCGCGCTGCGGGCGATCTCGTCGAACCCCACGTCGACACCCCGGGCGGCGAAGAGGTCCTTCGCGGCCTCGAGCACCAGCCGGCGCGAGCGCTGTGCGTCCTTGCGGAGCCGGGGCTCGCCCGTCGTCGGCTCCGCGTCCACCGACCTCGTCATGCCGACACCCTACCGAACCGGAGGCGGTTCTCCGGATTCCCCGACGTTGTGGCACACTCGCCCGAGAAAAAAGTGGAAACCCTTCTCCGGATCGGTTACGGTGTAACCGGAGAGGATCTCCACTTGCATTGAGACCGATGACCTGGTGGTCGGTGTCGGGTCAACTCCGGTGAGCGCCGCGGCATTCCCGGAGGGGACCCGGTGGCCCACCAAGTCGACCCCCAGTCGACCCCCAGTCGACCACCAGCGGAGAGGAGCACGGTGTGAGCGTGGACCAGACTGCGACCCGTGCCGTGACCGTGCCGCGCGCTCGACCCCTCACGCCCTGGCCG
>NZ_JANINT010000306.1 GCF_024509035.1 Nocardioides sp.
CCCCGAGCAGGTCAAGGCGGGCGAGCTCGGCGTCGGTGAGGTGGGCTACCTGATCACCGGCGTGAAGGACGTGCGCCAGTCGCGCGTGGGTGACACCGTCACCACCCAGAACCACGGCGCCACCGAGGCGCTGGGCGGCTACAAGCACCCCAACCCGATGGTCTACGCCGGTCTCTACCCGATCGACGGCGACCAGTTCGGCGACCTGCGCGAGGCGCTGGAGAAGCTCCAGCTCAACGACGCCGCGCTCACCTACGAGCCGGAGACCTCCGGCGCGCTCGGCTTCGGCTTCCGCTGCGGCTTCCTCGGGCTGCTGCACATGGAGATCACCCGCGACCGGCTCGAGCGGGAGTTCGGCCTCGACCTGATCTCCACGGCGCCCAACGTGGTCTACCACGTCCAGATGGAGGACGGCTCCGAGGTCGAGGTCACCAACCCCAGCGAGTTCCCGGAAGGCAAGATCGCCGAGATCCGCGAGCCGGTCGTCCGCGCCACGATCCTCAGTCCCAGCGACTACATCGGCACGATCATGGAGCTGTGCCAGACCAAGCGCGGCAGCCTGCAGGGGATGGACTACCTGTCGGAGGACCGCGTGGAGATGCGCTACACGCTGCCGATGGGCGAGATCGTCTTCGACTTCTTCGACCAGCTCAAGTCGCGCACCAAGGGCTACGCCTCGCTCGACTACGAGCGCTCGGGTGAGCAGGCGGCCGACCTGGTCAAGGTCGACGTCCTGCTCCAGGGCGAGCCGGTCGACGCGTTCTCGGCGATCGTGCACCGCGACGCGGCGTACTCCTACGGCGTGATGATGGCCGGCAAGCTCAAGGACCTGATCCCGCGCCAGCAGTTCGAGGTGCCGATCCAGGCCGCGATCGGCGCCCGGGTGATCGCGCGCGAGAACATCCGCGCGATCCGCAAGGACGTGCTCGCCAAGTGCTACGGCGGCGACATCAGCCGCAAGCGCAAGCTGCTGGAGAAGCAGAAGGCCGGCAAGAAGCGGATGAAGAACATCGGCACCGTCGAGGTCCCGCCGGAGGCGTTCATCGCGGCGCTCTCCAACGCTCCGACGGGGGAGAAGGGCAAGAAGTAGGCGCCCTCTCCCGCGTCACGTGGCCCGCGGTCGCGCGGGCCGACATCGAGTGATCTCCAGGTCGGCACCCGATCGGTCCGGCACCGGCGACCACGGGTCTGGTGGGATGGCGGAGTGACGGTGAAGGTCCCCGAGGCGTTCTCGGCGTACGCCGCGCGCGGGCCGGAGTGGGTCGCCTTCCTCGGCCGGCTGCCGGGGCTGGTGCGCGGCCTGCTCGAGGACTGGCAGCTGACTCCCGACGGTCCGGCGACGCACGGCTACTGCGCGCTCGTGCTCCCGGTGCGGACCGCCGGAGGTCGCCCCGCGGCGCTCAAGGTGAGCTGGCCGCACTGGGAGGCCGAGCTCGAGCACATCGCCCTGCAGCGTTGGCACGGCGACGGTGCGGTGGAGCTGCTGCGCGCCGACCCGCACCGCGTCGCGCTGCTGCTCGAGCGGCTGCACCGCGAGGACCTCGGCGACCTGTGGGACGTCGAGGCGTGCGAGGTCGTCGGCGGCCTCTACCGGCGCCTCCACGTGCCGGCGCCGGCCCAGCTCGTGACGCTCTCCTCGTGCGTGAGCCGGTGGTGCGACGAGCTGGCGGCGCTGCCGCGCGACGCCCCGGTGCCGCGCCGGATGGTGGAGCAGGCGGTGTCGATCGGGCGCGCGTTCGCCAGTGACGAGGGCACCGACGGGCGCCTGGTGCACACCGACCTGCACTACGCGAACGTCCTCGCCGCCGACCGCGAGCCGTGGCTGGCCATCGACCCCAAGCCGCTCAGCGGCGACCCGCACTTCGAGCCCGCGCCGATGCTGTGGAACCGGTGGGACGAGCTGCTCGCGGCCACGCGCAGCGTGCGCGACGGCGTCCGGCTGCGCTTCCACACGCTGGTGGACGTCGCCGGCCTCGACGAGGCCCGCGCCCGCGACTGGGTGGTGCTCCGGATGATGTGCAACGCGCTGTGGCGGCTGCAGGACCCGCCCGGGACGGCTCGGCAGCTGCCCGACGAGGAGTACCTGACCCGCTGCGTCACCGTGGCGAAATCGGTGCAGGATTGACCCCTCCTCCTGGGAGGATGGGTGCGTGGCGATCCTGCACTCCGTGAACGTCGGCCTCGACCGCGAGGCGCCGTACGCCAACCTCGGCCACTCCGGCATGGACAAGCGGCCGGTGTCCGGGCGGGTCGCCGTGCGCACGCTCGGCCTCGACGGTGACCAGGTGGGGGACACCAAGCACCACGGCGGCGTCGACCAGGCGGT
>NZ_JANINT010000307.1:0-357 GCF_024509035.1 Nocardioides sp.
CGCCTGGGTCGCGGCCGGAGCGGAGCTGGTCGGCGGCTGCTGCGGCACCGGCGCCGCGGACATCGCGGCGCTGGTCAGGCGCTGAGCAGCCGGCGGCCGGTGAGCCGGTCCGGCTCGACACGCACGAAGCGTCGGCGCGGTCCGCCTGGCCAGACCCGCATCTCGATCAGGGTGTCGGGCACGTCGAGCTCGTCGACCAGGTGGGCGATCCCGACCACGACCACGCTCCAGGCGGTCCGGTTCTCGGAGTCGACGTGGTCGACCTCGACGACGACCTGCTGACCGTCGCACTCCCGCGCGAGCGCCGACTCCGGCTCGACGCGGAACCAGATCGCCGCCTCGCCCACCGCGTAGTTC
>NZ_JANINT010000307.1:367-1504 GCF_024509035.1 Nocardioides sp.
CCTCGCCGAGCAGGCTCCAGCAGTCGTAGGCGAGCAGGGTCGCGACGTTGTGGGTGGTCATGCCCCCACCGTGGCGGATGACCCCGCGCCGGAGCCAGTGACCAAGGTCCCGGGCGCCGCGGGCGGCCGACCCTGACCCGGTGCCGGGCCGGCACCCCAGCATGAGGGCGTGAGCGAGACGACCCGCAGCGAGTACGACGTGGTGGTCGCCGTCGGTCCCGAGGGCGTCCACGACGGGGTGCTGGACCTCGCCGTCGCCGAGGCCGAGCGCCGGCAGACCGGGCTGGAGCTGCTGCACGTCGTCCACTCGCTCGTCAGCGTCCCCGTCGGAGTGGAGGCGGTCCAGTCGCTGGACGGGGCCCTGACCGAGGTCGGCCGGAGGGTGCTGACCTCCGCGGCCGACCGGGTGCGCTCGCGGGGCGGTGGCCGGGTGCCGTACACGACGCACCTGCTCGTCGGCCGGGTGTCGACGACGATCGCCGACCGCGTCCCGCCCGACGGCGTCGTGTTCCTCGAGCGCCACGACTCCGCCGACCGGCTGCTCACCATGTCGGTCTCGACGAGGGTCGCGGCGCACGCGCACGCAGCCGTGGTCGTCGTGCCCGCCGCCTGGCGGCGCGGTCCCTACGAGCCGCGGCCGGTGACCGTCGGCGTCGACCATCCCGACGAGGCGCTCGCGCAGGTGGAGACCGCGCTGGCGTTCGCGCGGGACACCGGACGCCCGTTGGTGGTCGTGCACGCGGCGTGGCTGGCGGAGCCCTACCAGGACCTGGTCTTCGGCAACACGACGCGCGACGAGTGGGTGCACGACGCCGAGGAGCGGCTCGACCGCGCCCTCGCCAAGCTGCCCGACCACGCGGACGTCGACGTCTCGACCGCGGTGGACTGGCGGCGGCCGGCGGACGCGCTCGTCGGGGCGTCGCTGGTGTCGGCGTTCGTCGTTCTGAGCCGGCGGCGGGAGCGGGCGATCGGCCCGCACCTCGGCGCGGTGACCCGGACCGTCCTGCGGCACGCGGCCGGTCCGGTGATGGTGGTGGACCGGACCTGAGGGGAGAGCGACGATGACCACGTTGACCGCCGAGGAGTGCTGGGCGCTGCTCCAGCAGGAGAGCGTCGGCCGGCTCGGGTACCGGCTCG
>NZ_JANINT010000307.1:1588-2000 GCF_024509035.1 Nocardioides sp.
TGCTGGTCGCGACCGGCGAGGGCAACAAGCTGCTGGCCTCCGAGCTGCACGCCGAGGCCGCCCTGGAGATCGACGACCTGCGCGGCGAGGAGGCGTGGTCGGTGCTGGTGCGGGGCCGGCTCCAGCACGTCGAGGAGGGTCCCGCGGAGGCGTTCGCGGACGTGGCGACCGTGTCGTGGCTGCCCACCTTCAAGTACGACGTCATCCAGCTCGTGCCGGCCGCCGTGACGGGACGCCGGTTCCAGGTCCACCGCCCGCGCTGACCGGCGCGAGCTGATCGGCGGTCAGCCAGCCCTGGTGGGCCTCGATCTCGTGGTGGCCGCCGCCGGAGGCCCAGACGAC
Source organism: Nocardioides sp. (assembly GCF_024509035.1). Taxonomy (GTDB): domain Bacteria; phylum Actinomycetota; class Actinomycetes; order Propionibacteriales; family Nocardioidaceae; genus Nocardioides. The sequence continues at coordinate 1,931 of NZ_JANINT010000307.1, forward strand.
CCACGCGAGCCACTGGGCGCCGCCGACGGCCGGCAGGCCCCACCAGAACAGCAGCAGCCCCGGGTGGACG
>NZ_JANINT010000307.1:2010-2318 GCF_024509035.1 Nocardioides sp.
GTGGACGTCGAGCGAGTCCGGTCCGAGGCGCACGAGCACGTGCCGAGGGGCGCGCGGCGCCGGGGGAGGACCGGACTCCGCGAGGTGCTCCGCGCGGGTCCAGCCCTGGCGCACCCGGAGCGTGCCGCTCGGCCGCTCGACCACGGCGCTCACCGTCCACGCCTCGGTGCGCGTCCCGACCTCGCGGGTGGTGAGCGCGAGCCCCGCGCGCGCCCACTCCGGGTCGCCGGTGACGTTCACCCAGACGTGCCGCGGCGTCCCCGGAGTCCTCCTCACCGGCTCAGGGTAGAACATGTGTTCGAATGATC
>NZ_JANINT010000308.1:0-1046 GCF_024509035.1 Nocardioides sp.
TACTCGAAGTCCTGCAGGCCGGTCTCGACCAGCGCGTCCTGCTTCACCGTGCGGAAGTGCTTGGCCAGGCGGCCGATGCGGACCACGATCGCCTCCACGTCGTCCTCGAAGTGGACGTCGATCCAGTGGTCGCGCCACCGCGCGACGTGCCGATCGGCCCAGTCCTCGGCAGGTTCGTCCCGCGTCATGCCCGCATCCTAGAAGTAATTTCGTTGACGAATAGTTCGCCAGCGAATGAGCATGGTGCCGTGAGCGCCACCTACACCGCCGAGGCCGGGCCCGGCCGCCCGCTGCGGCACCGCAACTTCCGGCTGCTCGTCGCCGGTACGACGACCAGCGCCCTCGGCAACACCATCACGCCGGTCGCGCTGGCGTTCGCCGTTCTCGACCTCGGTGGATCGGCCTCCGACCTCGGGCTCGTGGTGGCGCTGTACGCGCTGGCCGACGTGGTCACGGTCCTGTTCGGTGGCGTGCTCGGCGACCGGGTGCCCCGGCAGCTCATGCTCGAGGGCTCGGCTGCGGCGTGCGCGGTCGCCCAGGCCGCGGTCGCGGTGCTGCTGGTCGGCGGGTGGGCGACGATCCCGATGCTCGCGGTGATCGGGATGGTCAACGGCTCCCTGGGGGCGCTCAGCCAGCCGTCGTCGGCGGCGCTCACCCGGATGACGGTCCCGGCCGCGCTGGTCGCCCGGGCGGTCGCCCAGCGGGCCCTGCTGCAGACCAGCGCCGGCGTGGTCGGCTTCGCCCTCGGCGGCGTCCTGGTCGCGGCCGTCGGCTCCGGCTGGGCGATCGGCGTGGACGCGGCGACGTTCGCGATCGCGGCGTACTGCTTCTCGCGCCTCGACGTGCCGCACGCCCGTCCCGAGGGTGCGCGCCCGACCTTCCTCGCCGACCTCGGCGACGGGTTCCGCGAGGTCGTGCGACACACCTGGCTGGTGCTGCTGATCGGGCAGGCGCTGCTGTACCACCTCGTCTACAGCGGTGCTCAGTCGGTGCTCGGGCCGATCGTGGTGGGCGACCAGTTCGGGCGGTCGTCGTGGGGCCTCGCG
>NZ_JANINT010000308.1:1105-2311 GCF_024509035.1 Nocardioides sp.
CCACCTGCTGCCGATCCTGGTCGGCGCGTTCCTGCACGGCTTCGGGCTGCAGGTCTTCGACGTGCAGTGGCAGGTGTCGATCCAGCAGAACATCCCCGAGGACAAGCTCGCGCGCGTCTACTCCTTCGACCTGGTGGGCTCGTTCGTGGCCCGGCCGCTCGGCCTGGTGCTGACCGGGCCGGTCGCCGCGGCGGTCGGCTTCGACCGGTGGCTGGTGGTGACCGGCCTGGTGATGGGCGGGTCCGCGCTGCTGGCGCTGCTCGCCCCCGACGTACGCCGCCTCGAGCGCGCCGTGGCCGAGCCGGACCCGAGCCCGGCCGGTTAGCCGGTCACTCCCGCCACGCCCGTCACACCGGTGGGGCAATCCCTGCACTTGTCGGCCGAAGTTTCGGCCCGCAAGTGCAGGTTTCCCCGGTCGACCGGGGAAACCGACACCCTCCACCCCGGCCCACCCGGTCCAGTCCGGTCCCAGGCGATTTCGGCAAAGGCGCGGCCCCGCCCGCGTGGAGGTGGCACCGTCGATGGTGCTGACCTACTGGGGGGTAGACCGAATGAGCACGTCTGGGTCAACGCGCGCGCTCCGCGCGCGCCGTCTTCCTGCTCTCGCCGCCGTCCTCGCCTGCTGCCTCGGCTCGCTCGTCGTGCTGCAGCTCAGCGGGGGCGGGGCAGCTGCGCGCACGCCTGTCACAGCGCCGGCGGGATGACCGTCGGCACCCGCCTGCCGTCCGGGTTCCCGGCCGGCTCCGCCGCGCTCGTGGTCGCCGGCAGCCACGGCACCTACAACCTCCAGAAGGGCAGCGCCTACGTCACGCCGCAGACCGGGGTGAACTTCAACGGCGGCGCCGGCACCGGGTACCTCGGCAGCAACCCGGTCGACTTCGCGACGTCGTTCACCCAGCTGCGCGCGCTGTCGACGGCGTGGGGCGCCGCGAGCGCCAACGGCACGGTGAGCAGCGGTACGGCGGGCGGCAACCCGGCGCTGGTGTTCACCGGCACCGGCCGCCGACCTGGCGGCCGGCAAGCACGTCGGCTACCAGGTGCCGGGTGGCGCGACCACGATCATCAACGTGCCCGGCACGTCGGTGACCCTCGCCGGCCAGATGTGGGACGTGTCGTCCGGCGCCAGCCAGGTCAACGACACGGTGATGGCGTCGTACCCCGGGATCATCTGGAACTTCCCGGACGCCACCACGCTGACCATGAGCT
>NZ_JANINT010000309.1 GCF_024509035.1 Nocardioides sp.
CCTGCCGCCAGCGCCCGACGAACGCCGGCGCCGCGGCCGGGACGTAGCGCATCAGTCCGAGCCGCTCGACCGAGCAGCCCTGCACCGCCACCGGCTCGGAGGTGACCGCCGCCAGCACGTCGCCGGCACGCAGCAGCCCGGCGGAGTAGGCCTGGTCCTCGACGTGCAGCCGCAGGGCGGCGTCGGTCCATGCCGCCACCTCGCCGACCACGTCGCGGAACCAGGTGCCCAGGGTGTCGGCGTTGACGGCGACCGGAAGCTCGACCGCCGAGCGGTGCTCATGGGCGAGCGCGTCGCGCACCTCGTCGTGCAGGAGGCGTGTCTGGCGCGCGAGACGCAGCAGCACCTGGCCGGCCGCCGTCGGCCGGCACGGCGTGGCGCGCTGCACGACGACCTGGCCGACCTCCGACTCGAGCGCCCGGATGCGTTGACTCACGGCCGACGGCGTGACGTGCAGGTGTCGCGCCGCCGCCTCGAACGTCCCGTGGTCGGCGATCGCCACCAACGCTGCCAGCTGGGCGGGCATCAGCTCCATGAAGTGATGCTAATGGTCATGCAGATTCTTTCGCTGGCCTTCATCTGCGCGCCCACCTAGCGTGGCGGTCGTGCTCGACTCCTCCCTCGCCGGCTTCGCGACCGGCCTCTCCCTGATCGTGGCCATCGGCGCCCAGAACGCCTACGTGCTGCGTCAGGGCCTGGCCCGCGAGCACATCGGCGTGGTGGTGGCGATCTGCGCCCTCTCGGACGTCGTCCTGATCTCGGCCGGCGTCGGCGGGATCGGCACGCTCGTCGAGCGGGCACCGTGGGCCCTCGACGTCGTGCGGTGGATGGGCGTCGCGTTCCTCACCTGGTACGGCGTCGCGTCGCTGCTCCGCGCCCGCCGGTCGGACGCGCTGCGGGCGGCGGACCGCGGGTCGACGGGCGTGCGCGGCGTCGCCGTGCGCGCCGTCGCCCTCACCTGGCTCAACCCGCACGTCTACCTCGACACCGTGCTGCTGCTCGGCTCGATCGCCAACCACGAGGGGCCCACCGGGCGCTGGTGGTTCGCCGCCGGCGCCTGCGCCGCGAGCATCGTGTGGTTCTCCGGCCTCGGCTACGGCGCCCGGCGGGCCGGACGGCTGCTGGCCAGCCCTCGCGCGTGGCAGGTCCTCGACGTCCTCATCGGCCTCACGATGCTCGCGATCGCGCTTTCGCTCGCCCTGGGGTGATGTGGCTGGGGTGACGCATCCGACGCACCTCGGCAGGTGCCTGCGTGAGCCGCAGAGACTAGGGTTCGACGGCATGACCGACGCTGCTCCCTCGGGCCAGGACCTGCTGCGCGGGTACGTCGACGTCTGGTGGCAGGCGATCAACGACTTCACCGACCTCCTCGAGGAGCTCGACGAGGCCGACTGGGCCGCGCCGACCGACCTGCCGGGCTGGGACGTCAAGGCCGTCGCCTCGCACATCGCCCACCTGGAGTCGATCCTCTCCGGGGCACCGGAGGAGACCGCCGAGGTCGGCCAGCCCGACCACGTCACGGGCCTGATGGGTCTCTACACCGAGATCGGGGTCGTGACCCGGCGCGATGCCAGCCCCGACGCGATCATCAACGAGATCCGCTCGGCCGCGACGGCCCGGCACACCCACCTGCTCGCCGACCCGCCGACGGATCCCGCGGGCAGGCCCGAGCCGATCTTCGGCGGCGTCCCCTGGGACTGGCGCACCCTGCTGCGCAACCGGCCGCTGGACGTGTGGATGCACGAGCAGGACGTCCGCCGAGCCGTCGACCGCCCGGGCGGCATGGACTCGGCGGCCGCGCGACACACGGCGGAGTACCTCGCGGAGGGCCTCGGCTACGTGCTGGCCAAGCGCGTCGGCGCCCCGCCGGGCACCACCGTGGTGCTCGACCTCGAGGGCAGCGCGCCGTACGCCTTCACGGTCAACGACGCGGGCCGCGGCGAGCGGCTGTCTGTCCCGCCGGCGGACCCGGACGTGCTGCTGCGCATGGACCGCGAGGCGTTCATCCGCCTGGCCGGCGGCCGGTGCGAGCCCGAGCCCGGCACGATGAGCGTTGCGGGCGACGAAGGGCTCGCCGGGCGGATCCTCGACGCGATGGCGACCACCCCGTGAGCCCCGCAAGGGCCGCCGCCGACGCCTGGTCGCTGGCCGACATCCCCGACCAGCGGGGCCGGGCCGTCGTCGTCACCGGCACCACCATGGGTGGGCTGGGGCAGTTCACCGCCCTCGAGCTCGCCCGCCGCGGCGCACGGGTCGTGCTGGCCGGCCGGACCGCTG
>NZ_JANINT010000310.1 GCF_024509035.1 Nocardioides sp.
GTGGGCTGGAGGAGCGCAGCGGGGGAAGCCCGCAGTTTCGTGGGGTGCTCATGCAGCTCCATCTCGAAGGTGGGCGTACCAGCCGGCCAGGCGGCCGGCCTCGCTGACGGCGTGCAGCCGTCGCTCGACGGCGGCGAGGTCGGACCGGGCCGCCGCCACGAGGACGTGGTCCCCCACGCGCAGGACGGTCCCGGGCGTCGGGGTGAAGATGTCGTCGCCGCGCAGCACCAGCGAGATCGCCGCGCGCGGCGGCAGGCGCAGCTCGCCGACCTCGACTCCTGCCAGCCGGGAGTCCGGCCCGACCGTGAACTGCAGGAGGATGGCGTCCAGGTCGTCGAGCGGTGCGGACTCGATGCTGACCCCACGCGGCTGGTCCTCGGCGGCCGCGCCGAGCCGCCGCGTGACCCAGGGGAGCGTGGGTCCCTGCACGAGCGTGAACACGACCACGAGCAGGAAGACGACGTCGAAGATGCGCTCGGCGCCCGGCAGACCCGCGGCCATCGGGATGGTGGCCAGCACGATGGGGACCGCCCCGCGCAGACCGGCCCAGGAGATGAAGGCCTGCTCGCGCCACGGGACGCGGAACGGCGTCGCGCACACGAGCACCGACAGCGGCCGGGCGACGAGCGTCAGCGAGCCGCCCACGATCAGGGCGTACGGCAGCGCGTCGATGAGCCGCGAAGGGCTGGCCAGCAGACCGAGCATGATGAACAGGCCGATCTGTGCCAGCCAGGCCAGACCTTCGACGAAACCCTCGGTCGCACCACGGTGCGGCAGCCGGCTGTTGCCCAGCGTCAGCCCGGCGACGTAGATGCCCATGAGCGCGCTGCCGCCGGCGACCCCGGCCAGGGCGAAGGCGAGGAAGGCGATCGCGAGCGTCGCGATCGGATAGAGCCCCGATGCCGGCAGTGCGCTGCGCACCAGCACCCAACGACCCGCGCGGGCGACGAGGAACCCGGCGGCGACGCCGACCAGGAGCTGGTAGACGACCTGGCCGAGGATCCCGACCCCGTCGGCGTCGGTCCAGGCGCTCGAGGCGACGACCGTGACCAGGATGATCACCGGCGGGTCGTTGAAGCCGGACTCCGCCTCCACCGTGGCCCGCAGCCGGGCGCGGATCGGCATCCGGCGCAGCACGGCGAAGACCGCCGCGGCGTCGGTCGAGGAGGCCACCGCGCCCAGCAGGATCGCCGTGCGCAGGTCGACGTCCAGGAGGAGGTGGACGAGGGAGGAGGTCACGACGACCGAGACCGCCACTCCGGCCGTCGCCAGCACGCCCGCCAACGGGGCGACCGGCCGCACCGTGCGCCAGTCGGTGGTGAAGCCGCCCTCGGCGAGGATGAACGCCAGCGCGATGGAGCCCAGCACCTGCGCGAGCTCGGCGTCCTCGAAGTCGATGCCGAGGCCGGCCTCGCCGGCGGCCAGGCCGATCGCGAGGTAGACCAGCAGGCTCGGCAGCCCCGCCCGGGTCGAGACCCGCACCGCCGCGACGGCCACCAGCAGCAGGCCGGCCCCCGCGAGCAGGGCCAGGTTCAGGTCAGCTGGGTCCACGGCCGCCATCGGGGAGCTGGACCCCGACCTCGACGAGCTCGAGGTCATGGACCTCGACCCCGAGCTCGTCGACCGTCGCCCGGACGGCGCGCCGCAGGGGAAGCCGAGCGGCCGACGCGGTCTGCGTGAGACCGGCTGCCGACCACTCGGTCACGACGCGGGCGACCGTCTCCTCGGCGGCCACCTCGGCCGCGGGCCACGGATCGGCGTACCGCGTCCCGGGCGGGGGCGCCGGGATCGAGACGGACGCCTCGAGCAGCACCACGACCGGGACGCCGTCGCTCGTCGTCGCCCGAACCATCACCGGGAGGTCGTGGGGCTGGGACAGGTCGCGCGCGAAGCGCTCGACCAGCGGCAGCCGCCAGGCGAACCCCGCGACGTGGCTGCGACGAACGACGCCGCCGCGCACGACCGCCAGCCACTGGCCCGCCGGCACCCGCCGCACGCACGTGGCGGCCCAGCAGCCCACGAGCACGCCGGCAGCCGCCAGGAGAAGGACTGTGTCGGTCATGGCACCAAGTCAACGGGCGTGCGCGCGCGGAACGAATGGGTGCTACCACCCATCTTCGGCGCCTCGCGCGACGCTGGACCCGCCTGGTGGCCGGCCACGTGTCAGGCTGGTCACGTGGGGCTGCTGTGGAAGGTCGCGCTGATCAACGGCGCGGTGCTGGTCGTCGCCGCGTCGTTGCTGGTGCTGGGACCGTTCAGCGTGTCCCGACGGCCGG
>NZ_JANINT010000311.1 GCF_024509035.1 Nocardioides sp.
CTGCCGCGCTCGCCTGAGCGGCGACCTGGGTGGCCAGCTCGAGGTGCGGCAGACCCGCGACCGAGAAGACCGGCAGCTTCTGTCCCCGCACCAATGTGGTGAGCGCGTCGATCGCCGAGACGCCGGTCAGCACCGGCTCCGAGGGCGGCTCGCGCCGCGTCGGGTTGAGCGGGTGGCCGGCGACCGGCTCGCGTCGTACGCCGAGCACGGGCGGCCCTGCGTCGATCGGGGTCCCGCGCCCGTTGCACACCCGTCCCAGCCAGCCGAGCCCGACGGGGACCTGCGTCGGCTCGCCGGCGAACACGACCGAGGTCCCCTCGGCGCCGAGGTCGTCGGTGCCCTCGAGCACCTGGACCACCGCGAGGTCCCGGTCGACGCTGAGCACCAGCCCGTTGCGGATCCGCCCGTCGGCCGTGCGGATCGTCGCCGACTCGTCCCACCCGACCCCGTGGACGTCGCGCACCACGAGCAGCGACCCCCGGAGCTCGGAGATCCCTCGGTGCTCGAGCGTGGCGAGGTCGCGGGTCACGACAGCGCCTCCAGGGCAGCGAGCACGGCGTCGCGCCGCACGACCACGCCGTCGACGTCGGCGGGGCCGGTCTCCTCGGGCGCCCGGAGCAGGGCACTCAGGTCGACGTCCTCGATCGCGGCCGCCGGCACACCCGACTCGACGAGGCGCTCGCAGCGGTCGACGACGGCGAGGACCGCGTCGACGAGAGCGGCGCCCTTGGCGCTCGAGCAGAAGCCGTCGTTGGCGCTCAGGGCGTTCTGCTGCAGCACGCCGTGGCGCAGCAGCCGGCCCGCGAGCAGCACGACGCGCTCCGAGCCCGGCATCGACGTCTCGCCGACCAGCTCGGCCAGGGAGGAGAGCCGGTCCGACTCGGCCAGCAGCGAGCCCATCCGGGCGCGTCGCCGCCCCCAGGCGGGGTCGCCGTGGCGGGCGTACCACCCGACCAGGGCGCCGGCGTCCCGCGAGAACGACCCCGACCAGGCGACCGCGGGGTAGTGGCGGGCGTAGGCGAGGTCACGATCGAGCATCCAGGTGGCGCGGACGAACCGCTGCGTGTGCGCGGTGACGGGCTCGGTCATGTCACCGCCGGGAGGGGAGACCGCACCGATGATCGTGACCGACCCCTCGCGCCCCCCGAGGGTGACGACCTCGCCGGCCCGCTCGTAGAACGCGGCGAGCGCGGACGCCAGGCCGGCCGGGTAGCCCTCCTCCGCGGGCAGGGCGCCGCGCCGGGACGCGAACTCGCGCAAGGCCTCGGCCCACCGCGAGGTCGAGTCCGCGATGACGACCGCATGCAGGCCCATGTCACGGAAGTACTCCGCCACGGTGACACCGGAGTAGATGCTCGCCTCGCGCGCCATCATCGGCATGTTCGAGGTGTTGGCGATCACGACCGTCCGCAGCCGCAGCTCCCGTCCGGTGCGCGGATCGACGAGCGAGCCGAGCTCCTCCACGACGTCGGCCATCTCGTTGCCGCGCTCGCCGCACCCGACGTAGACGATCACGTCGGCGTCGCACCACTTCGCGATCTGCTGCAGCAGCATCGTCTTGCCCGTCCCGAACCCGCCGGGGACCGAGGCCGTGCTGCCGCGGGCCACCGGTTGGAGCAGGTCGAGCACCCGTTGACCGGTGTGCAGCGCCGCGACGTCGTCGACCGGGCCCCGGAACGGCCGCGGGCGGCGCACCGGCCAGGCACTCGACATCGTGACGGTCCGTCCGCCGACGACCGCGAGGGGGTCGGCCGCGCCGTACCCGCCGGCCGCCACGACCGACTCGACGCGCGCCGGTCCCTCGGACAGCGCGTCGGGCGGCACCGTCACCCGCAGGACGACGGGTCCCTCCCCCTCGAGGGTGCCGACCTCCTCCCCGGGGCCGAGCAGCATCCCGGCCTCCACTCCCGGGGTGAATCGCCAGGTGCGGGCATCGGCGACGCCGGCGGTCGAGCCGGGCGCCAGCCAGTCACCGGCGCCCGAGAGCGGCCGGAGGAGTCCGTCGAAGACCCCGCCGAGCAGGTGGGGGCCCAGCGCGGCCGCCAGCGGCCGGCCCGACGCGGCTGCGAGGTCACCCGGTGCCAGGCCGCTGGTGTCCTCGTAGGCCTGCACCGTGAGGACGCCGTCGGTGATCGCCACGACCTCCCCCCACAGCCCGGCCGGCCCGAGCCCGACGACCTCGGAGACCACGGCGCTCGGGAGCCCCTCGACCTCCACCAGCGAGCCCGCGACCTTCACGACCCGACCCCGTGGGCCCGTTCCGGTCACGGTGACC
>NZ_JANINT010000312.1:0-1605 GCF_024509035.1 Nocardioides sp.
GGGGACGGACGGCCTCGGCGTCCCCGACCACCTGTACCGCGTGCCCGACCGGCTCTCGGCCCAGACCCCCGAGGACGGTTGGCGGAGCGGCGCCGTCGAGCACGACCCGGCCGTGGGGACTGCGGCGGCGGCGTGGCTGACCCCCGCGGGTGGACTCCCGGTCGTGGTCGGCGCCGCCGACGGTGACTACCACCTGCTCGACCTCCCCGGTTACGCCGGCAACAACTGGTGGATGCACGTCACGCTCCACGAGCCCACGATCGCGCTGTCACCCGACGGCAGCCGGCTCGCTTACTCGTGGGCCGAGTTCGGCCCCGACTCCGACAACGAGCCCATCCCGAGCGGGATCCGGGTCGTCGACCTGCGCACCGGCGAGACCTCGACGTACGCCCTGGAAGGAGCAGAGGGCACGGTCGTCACCGAGATCGCGTGGTCGCCCGGCGCACGCTGGCTCGGCTGGGCCGGCGCACGGATGGCGTCCTGGACCGAGATGTCCATGGGTGGCAGCGACGGCGTCGCCGGCAGGATCGAGCTGGCATCGGACGCGCGGACCGAGCTCGACATCGGCAGCCCGGAGGTGTCCATCGGCATCGACGACAGGGGTGTCCTCGCCGTCGGCAGCGGCTCGCGGCTCCGGCTCTGGGACGGCCGCCACACCGACCGGGCGCGAGTCACCGGCCTCACCGACCTGCCGATCGCCGCCGGCCCCGGGGGTGCGTGGGCCGTCCCGGGCACGGAGGTCGTCACCCTCCTCGAGGGTGACGACGTCCGGGACATCCCCGTCGACGGCGCCACCAGGGTCTTCGCGCTGGGTGCGACCGCTGGGGACCTGGTCGTGTCCACCGACCGCAACGACGGCACCGGCACGACCTACCTGGTCGCGTCCGACGGCGGCGCCCCGCGGCCGATCATCGACGTCGGCATCGCCAGTCCCGGCAGCCTGACGCTCGCTGTCGACCTGATCGACCCGGACCACCCGACGGTCGAGCGGCCCGCTCCGCACTGGCCGTGGTGGACCGACCGCGGGACCACGATCCTGTGGGGCTCCGCCGTCGCGCTCCTGGTGCTCGTGGCCGCCGGCTCGCTCGTCCTCAGCCGCCGCCGCTCCTCCCGTTGATTCGGGAGTTGTGCACGTTCATTCGGGGGTTGTGCACGTTCATTCGGGAGTTGCGAGCATCGAGTCGGGAGCTCACCACCGGCGATTGGAGTACGCCGACGCCGGGTCGAGCGCCGCACGCAGCTCGCCGAGCCAGCGGTCGAGGGCGGCGCCGGTGAAGTCGCCCCTGCGCACGACGATCACGATCCAGCCCTGGGCGCGCAGCCAGGCCCTGCGCACCTCGTCGTGGGCGCGCTGCTCCTCACTGCCGTGCGCGTCGTCGCCGTCGTACTCGACACAGACCTTCCGGTCCGGGTAGGCGAAGTCGAGCCGATAGCTGCGCACTCCGTCGACGTCCACCCAGAACTGCGCCTCCGGCAGGGGCAGGCTCGCATCCGCGATCTCGAGGAGCACCCACGACTCGCGTGGCGACTCGACCTGCGGCTGCACCAAGCCGACCAGACCGCGCAGCTGCACCACGCCCCGGCGGCGGCGGTAGCGGCCCAGCC
>NZ_JANINT010000312.1:1615-2266 GCF_024509035.1 Nocardioides sp.
AGTCCTCAGCGGTGAACGCGTACTGCCGCGCGAAGTCGTTGAGGACCGCGAACGCCTCCCGTCGGCGCAGGCAGCACCCCAGGTCCAGTGCCGTCCGCAGCGGCGTCGTGACCCGCACTCCGTGGATCTCCATGACGTCCTGCGGCTGGAGATCGCGGGTGCGCGCGTCGGATCCCGCGGCCGCCGTCGGCTCGTGACCACGCAGCGCGCAGGTCTCCACCGGCGGCACTCCGACGTGCTCCCCGCGCACGTGCGCATCCACCCCGTGCAACCACGCCGCGGTCCGGTCGGTCACCACGTGGTGCGGGCTCGCCGCCCTGGCGACCACGCGGGCGCGGGTCTCGAGGCCGTCACCCAGGTCGGCGCGCAGGTAGACCCCGCGGACCGGCGTGCGCACGACACCGAGGCGCAAGGCGCAGCGCAGCACCGACTCGGAGACCCCGAGGAGATCGAGGTCCTTGCGGGTGAAGGGGAGATCGGGCCAGCACGATGACGCATCCATGCCCTTCACCGTGCCGTCCGCCGCTCTCCGACGGGCGGCGCGATCCGCTGCCTGTGGACGACCTCGCCGTACCGGCGCTCGGTGGACGGTTCCCGGGCCGCCGAGCGACCACAACTCCCGACTCGACCGTCACAACTCCCGACTCGACC
>NZ_JANINT010000313.1 GCF_024509035.1 Nocardioides sp.
ACCTCGGGCCGGCGTTCTTCGAGCCGACGATCCTCGAGGGCGTCACCAAGGACATGCTCTGCGGCGTCACCGAGACGTTCGGGCCCGTCGTCGCACTGCACACGTACGCAGACGTGGACGAGGCCGTGGCGCTCGCCAACGACACCGACTACGGGCTGAACGCCTCGGTGTGGGGCGGCGACGTGGCGAACGCCTGCCAGGTGGGCAAGCGCATCGAGTCGGGCAACGTCAACGTCAACGACATCCTCGCGACGGCGTTCGCGTCGAAGGGGACGCCGTCGGGCGGCGTGAAGCAGTCGGGCGTCGGCGCGCGGCACGGCGACCAGGGCCTGCTCAAGTACACCGACGTGCAGAATCTCGCGGTGCTCAAGAAGCAGGTCATGGGTGCGCGGCCGGGCCAGGACTACGACAAGTACGTCAAGGGGATGCTCAGCGGTCTGCGGATGATGCGCAAGACCGGCATCCGCTGACCGTCGTCGGCTCAGCCGGCCGCGTAGCCCAGCATCAGGTGGTCGCGGTGGCTGCCCCACGTCAGGTCGACCGACCAGCAGCCGGCTGAGGGCAGGTCGACGCCCGACGGGCCAGGCGCCGGGCTGACGGTGCGGGTCACGATCTGCCCGGTGCCCTCGAGCGTGGCCCGGATCTCGAGCGGACCGTCGGCCGCGCCGACCCGGGCGACCCACAGGATCTTGTTGTTCTCGCCCGCGGCCGGCGGCGCCTCGAGCGGATGGTGGGTGTCCCAGAGGATGGCGACCATGTCGCCCCGGTCGCCGACGACGTAGGGCATGGCCTGGTCCGGCGGCGTGAAGCCCGCACGGGCCCACTCCGGGAGCGGTGCCGGCTCGTAGTCGAGCACGCATCCGGTGCCGGTGGTGGACCCGGACGGCGCCTGGTCGGCCGGCGCGCCGGACTCCGAGCCGTCCGGCCCGGAGAGGGCGGCGATCGTGACGACGGCGGCCACCGCGGCTGCGGCGGCGACGGCGAGCGGCGCGATCCAGCGGCGCGCGGGGGCCGGGGTCACGGGCGCTCCCGCCGGCGGCCGCGCCGAGTCGGCGACCCGCCTCATCGTGGTGGCGATGAACTCGTCGGTGTCCATGTCAGATCCCTCGATCCGTCGGCTCGGAGGCGCGTGCGGCCTCGGCGGCGCGCCGCAGCGCGTCGCGGCCCCGGGCCAGGTGCGTCTTGGCGGTCGCGACCCCGCAGCCGAGGATGTCCGCGACCTCGGTGATCGGCCGGTCCTCCAGGTAGGTCAGCGCCACGGCCACCCGTTGTCGATGCGGCAGCGACCGCATGGCATCGTCCAGCCAGGCGTCGAGGCCGAGCGGGCCCGGCTCGTCGCCGGTCATCGGGGCGGCCGGGTCGGGCGGGTCGGCGACCAGCACCTCGCGCCGCCGACGGCGGGAGTTGCGGTGCAGGTTCGCCAGCGTCGTACGGGCGTAGGCGCCCATGTTGTCGTGGTGTGCGAGCCGGCCCCAGCGAGCGGACACGCGCGTCAACGTCTCCTGGGTCAGGTCCCACGCGTCGTGCTCGTTGCCGCACAGCACCCGGGCGAGGCCGAACAGCCGGGTCGTCTCGACCGCGGCGAACTCCTCGAACCCCAGCTCCATGGTGGTGCCGCCTTCTCTCACACCCATAGAACACGTGAGAGGCCGCTCGGGACTACACGACCGCCGACCACGTTGAGTCGTGAGTTGTGACGGTCGAGTCGTGAGTTGTGACGGTCGAATCGGGCGAATCAACCGTCACAACTGCCGACTCAACCTGCAGAAGTCCCGAATGAACGTCTAGGCGACCTGGAGGGACCGCTTCGAGAGGCCCATCCAGAAGCCGTCGATGACCTGCAGGCCGGGCTCGGTGGGGTCGGTGGCGGCGCCCAGCGTGACGAAGAGCGGGGTGTAGTGCTCCACCGTGGGGTGGGCGTACGGCATCCCCGGCGCGTGCGCGCGGTAGTTCGCGAGCTCGTCGACGTCGCCGCGGGCGAGCGCCTCACCGGCCCAGACGTCGAAGTCGGCGGACCAGCCCGGGACGGCCGCGTCGATGCGCCACTCGGTGAGGAACGGCAGCCCGTGGGTGAGGAAGCCGGAGCCGATGATCAGCACGCCCTCGTCGCGCAGGGGCCGCAGCCGCTCGCCGAGCTTCATCAACCGCACGGGATCGTGGGTCGGCAGCGACATCTGCAGCACGGGGATGTCGGCGTCGGGGTACATGATCCTCAGCGGCACCCACGCGCCGTGGTCGAGGCCGCGCGAGGAGTGCTGGTGGAT
>NZ_JANINT010000314.1:0-20725 GCF_024509035.1 Nocardioides sp.
CCTCGATCACGCCCTCGCGCCACTCGCCGATCAGCCCGAAGCCGGCGAAGAACGCACCGAACATCCCCAGCTGCACCAGCAGCCCGGGCACCAGGAACGTGTAGGCGTTGGTCGTCCCGGTGTCGAAGGACCCGACCAGCGGCTTGAGGAGCGGGCCGAACAGCAGCAGGTAGAGCACCGGCTGCATGATCCCGATCAGGACCCAGGCAGGGTTGCGCAGGTTCATCCGGATCTGGCGGCGGAAGACGATCGAGCTCTCCCGGACGAAGGTGGTTGCGGGGCTGCTGCCGGCGCTCATGCCAGCACCTCCTCGGGCTGGGTGGGGGCGTCGGCCGAGTCCGCGTCGCGCAGCGACCGGCCGGTGAGGGACAAGAAGACGTCGTCGAGCGTGGGGCGCAGCACCTCGATCGAGTCCAGGTCGACGCCGGCGCTGTCGAGGTCGCGCAGCAGGCCCGGTACGACGCGGCCCGCTCGCGGCACCCGCGCTCGCACGTGCCGGCCGTCGGTCTCCACGCCGTCCGCACCGCCGGACCCGTGCACCAGCGACGCGAGGCGCGCCGCGGCCACCGGGACCTGGGCCGGGTCGACGACCTCGAGGTCGACGAGGTCTCCCGCGACCTGGGCCTTGAGGTTGTCGGAGGTGTCGGAGGCGACGATGCGGCCCTGGTCGATGATCACGATCCGGTCGGCCAGCACGTCGGCCTCGTCGAGGTAGTGCGTGGTGAGGAAGACCGTGGCGCCCAGGCGGGAGCGCAGACCCTGGATGTGCTCCCAGAGGTTCGCACGGGCCTGCGGGTCCAGGCCGGTGGTCGGCTCGTCGAGGAACACCAGGCGCGGGTCGTGGATCAGGCCCATCACGACGTCGAGGCGGCGCTTCTGGCCGCCGGACATGTTCTTCGGCATCCGCTTCCACAGCCCGTCGAGCTGCAGCTGGGCGAACAGCTCCTGCCCGCGGCGTACGGCGTCGGCGCGCGACATCCCGTAGAGCATCCCGTGGTCGACGACCTCGTCCCCGGCGAAGGCGCCGGAGAACGTCGCACCGACCTGGGAGACGTAGCCGATGCTGCGCCGCACCTGCACCGACTGGGTCGCCACGTCGTAGCCGGCCACCCGGGCCGTGCCGGCCGTCGGCTTGAGCAGCGTCGTGAGCATCCGCAGCGTCGTGGTCTTGCCGGCCCCGTTGGGGCCGAGGAAGCCGACGACCTCGCCCTCGTGGACGTCGAGGTCGACCCCGTCGACGGCATGCACCTCCTTCATCGCCTTGCCGCGCCCCGTGTGGAACGTCTGCACGAGTCCCCGTGCCTCGATCATGGACATCTCCTTGTGTTCAAGTTTGAACAGCAGTGTTCAACGTTGACGAGCAGGCGTCAAGCCGTCCCGGCGGTCTGACCGCCCCGGCCGGCACGACTCATCGCTCCGAGACCGTCGGGAGGGTCAGAGCTCCGCGTCGCGTTCAGCTCCAGGTGACGGCGGCGCGCTCGCGCCAGGCGGTCTCCAGGTCCGGCCCGACGCCGGGCCCCCGGCCCCGGTTCCACAGCGCGAGGTAGAGCTCGACCGCGCTGCCGTCGAGCTCCCAGTCGCCCTCGTCCGCCACTCCGCGGCCGCGCGTCGTCACCGCGGGGCGCGGCCCCAGCTCGACGCGCCACCAGTCGGCGACGTCGTCGGGGTCGACGACCAGCACGGCGTCCTCCTCGCAGCGCAACCGCGAGCGGGGCCGGGTCACGAACCCGCCGAGCAGCTCGTCGATCCCGTCCGCGGCGAGGTCGGCCTCGATCCAGGTCTCCTCGGCGCTCGGGTAGCGCCCGAGCGCCGCGGCCAGGGCGTCGACGGCGTGCACGGTCGTCTCGTGGCACTGCCTGCGGGCCCAGAACTCCCGTGCCGGCGGCGCATCGTGCAGGAAGACCGGCGCGCGCAGGTCTGCCGGTGCGCGCGTCAGCGCGGCGGCGAGGTCGACGGCCCCGTCGCGCAGCCACTCCAACGGATCCGGCTCGGCGCGCCCGGTGGCCTCGACGGCGTCGGGGTCGACGTCCTGCTCGCCGCGCACCAGCGCGGCCGCCCAGCGGTGCACCATGCCCTGGTGGGCGACCAGCTCACGCACGGTCCACTCCGGACACGTCGGCACGGCGGCGGCGAGTCCGGCGCGGTCGGCGTACCGGACGAACGCGATCATCGCCGTGCGCAGGCCGTCGAGGTGACGGGCCATGGTGAGCTCGGTGGGCACGTCTCGAGAGTCGCAGGTGGCGCGGCGCGCGGCACCCGGTTTAGGCCGTGGTAGGAGTGGGGCGTGACCGAACCCGCCGACGTGCGCCTCGCCGTCCTCATCGACGCCGACAACGTCTCCGCCTCCCACGCGGCGGACCTCCTCGCCGAGCTCGCGCGGTACGGCGTCCCCACGGTCAAGCGGGCGTACGGCGACTGGACGACCCAGCAGCTCACCGGCTGGAAGTCCGAGCTCGCCCGGCACGCGATCCAGCCGATCCAGCAGTTCGCCAACACCGTCGGGAAGAACTCCACCGACTCCGCACTGATCATCGACGCGATGGACCTGCTCTACTCGGGCAACCTCGACGCGTTCGCGATCGTCTCGAGCGACAGCGACTTCACCCGCCTCGCGACCCGGCTGCGCGAGTCGGGCAAGACGGTCTACGGACTCGGCCGCCGGCGCACCCCGGCCTCGCTGCAGGCGGCGTGCGACAAGTTCATCTTCCTCGAGGTGCTGCGCGACGAGTCCGACCGGGACGCCTCCTCCACGACGGACCAGGAGGCCGGGCCGGACGCCGAGTCCGAGGCCGACTCACTCCCCGATCTGCGCACGATCCTCGAGGCGGCCGTGAGGAGCACCGCACAGGACGACGGCTGGTCGTCGCTCGGCTCGGTGGGCACCTACCTCGGCAAGACCCACGCGGCCTTCGACCCGCGCCACTACGGCTTCCCGCGCCTCAGCGCCCTGGCCGGCGCGCAGGCCTACCTCGACCTCGATCACCCCGACGGCGGCCAGCCCCGGGTCCGGCTGCGCTCCCAGCGACCGCCGCGCAAGCGGGCCGCGGGCACCGACACGGCCGCGAAGAAGACGACCGAGAAGAAGACGTCTGCGAAGAAGGCCGCGAAGAAGGCGGCCCCGAGGACGTCCGCCGCCGAGCCTCCGCCGCCAGCGGCCGCCGAGGCGACCCCGGCCGCCGCCCCCGAGACCCGTTCCCTGCCGACCGTGACCACGACGACGAGATCGGCCCGGACCCGCAAGCGGTCAGCGGCCGAGTAGCGCGCGGTACTTCTCCCGCTCGGCGTTCATCTGCCACCCCGGGTCCTCGGGTGGTGGCGCCCAGCCCCACTCCTCGCCCATCTCGAACGCGAGGGCACCGCTGCGGACCTCCTCGATCGTCTCGCGCAGCCAGGCCAGCTCGGCGACCGCGATGTCCAGCCAGAGCAGCATGCTGCGCGTCGCGTGCGGCGGGGCTTCACCGGGCCGGTGGTCGGCGAGCTCCTTGACCGCCGCCTCGAGCGCGACCCGCCGGGCGGTGAGCGAGCGTTGGACCTGCGCCCGGTCGAGGAGCGGGAGCATCGAGAAGGCGACGTGGAACGCCGTGCGCTGGAAGGCGTCGACGGTCTCCAGCGACTCGATCAACAGCCGGTGCAGCTCGTCGCGGCCGGCGGGGGTGAGCTCGTAGACAGCGACCTCGCGGCCGCCGTCGAGGAGGTCGTGGCGGACCAGGTGACCGAGGTTCGTCAGCGAGGTGAGGCCGTGGTAGATCGAGCCCGGGTTGGTCTTCGCCCACCGGTCCACCTGCCACGACAGCAGCTCGCGCCGGATCTGGTAGCCGTTGACCGGCTCGAAGAGCGCGACGGCACCCAGGATGAGCATCCGGGTCTCGTGCGCCGACATGCCACGCAGTTTAGGGTTGCCGAATGGCCCCGAACGCCCCGACAGCGCTCCAGCCCTTCGGCATCGACTTCGGGGGCACCGGCATCAAGGGCGCTCCGGTCGACCTGGACGCCGGCGAGTTCGCCGCCGAGCGGGTCCGGATCAAGACCCCCGCGCCCTCCACCCCGCAGCGGGTCGCGGAGGTGTTCGTCGAGCTGCTCTCCCAGTTCCCCGAGTGCACCGGCGCCGTCGGCGTGACCGTCCCCGGCGTCGTGCGTCACGGGGTGGTGCGCTCGGCCGCCAACATCGACAAGTCCTGGATCGACACCGACGCCGACCGGCTCTTCACCGAGGCCACCGGCCGCGAGGTGCACGTGGTCAACGACGCCGACGCCGCCGGCTTCGCCGAGGTCCGGTACGGCGCGGCGCGGGGCCGGTCGGGCCTGGTGATCGTGACGACCCTCGGCACGGGGATCGGCTCGGCGATGGTCCACGACGGGGTGCTGATCCCCAACTCCGAGCTCGGCCACCTCGAGATCGACGGCCACGACGCCGAGTCGCGCGCGGCCAACAGCGCCCGTGAGCGCGAGGACCTGTCGTGGGAGCACTGGGCCAAGCGGCTCACGACGTACTACCGCACACTGGAGAAGCTGTTCTCCCCCGAGCTCTTCGTGGTGGGCGGCGGGGTCAGCAAGAGCTCCGCGGAGTTCTTGCCGCTGCTCGACCTCGACACCGAGATCATCCCCGCCGCGCTGCTGAACAAGGCCGGCGTGGTGGGCGCGGCGCTCTACGCCTCCGAGGGCGGCGGCTGAGTGGTTGCCGGCAGCACCGGCGCCGGCCCCGCGACCTGCTCGAAGGCCGCCCGCACGCCGCGCAGGTAGCGCTCGACGAGCGCCCGCTCGTCGTCGGTGAAGGAGCGATCCCACGCGTCGAGCGCGGTGAACATCGGCAGCAGGTGCGCGAGCACCTCCTCGCGCCCCGAGCTCGTCACCCGCACCTCGGTGCGCCGGCGGTCGGCCGCGTGCGGGTGGCGCTCGACGTGTCCCCGCTCGGCGAGCCGGTCGACGATCCCGGTCGAGGCGGCGGTGCTGACCTCGAGCAGGCGCGCCAGCTCGGCGGGGCCGAGCGGGCCGCGGACGAGGTGCTGGAGCGCGACCAGGTCGGAGTCGCCGAGCCCGGCCCGCCGGGCGACGACGTGTCGCACCCGGGCTCCGGCCTCGATCGCCTCACGCAGCGCGACCAGGCTCCCGGTCTGGCGCCAGGCGTCGGCGAACTCGGTCGCCGGACCGGACGACTCGGCTTCCGCCATTTTTGTTTCACCCACTTGATGTCTAACCTGATTAGCGATCATACCGAACCCTCGCCTCGGAGGCTCCCATGTCGCACCGCATCGCCGCGTTGGTCACCGGACCCCGCTCGGCCGTGCTCGTCGCGCTCGTCCCATTCTTGCTGGCGTTGGTGCTCATCGGCGCCGTGGGCGAGGCCGATCGCGCGGACCGCAGCACGGACTCCCTGCCGGCGGGTCTGGACAGCACGGAGGGCACGGCGCTGCTCGACCGGCTCCCCGAGGACGTCTCGACGGCTGCGATCGTGCTGTTCACCGCCAAGGACGGCGAGCTCTCCGGGGTCCAGCTGACCGCGTTGCGCGACGCCGCCGGCGACCTGGGCTCCCGCGGCGGTACGCCGGCCGGGGAGCAGGCGAGCCCGCTGGTCCCGTCCGAGGACGGCACGGCCGCACTGCTCGCGATCCCCGTGCCCTCCGGGTCGGCGACCGAGGTGGCGGACACCGTGAAGGAGCTGCGCACGGCGGCGGACGAGGCGGCACCCGACGGCGTGGAGGCGCAGGTGACCGGGCCCGCCGCGGTCCAGGCCGACCTCGCCGCGGTGTTCGACGGGGCCAACACCCGGCTGCTGCTGGTCACCGCGCTCGTGGTCGCGGTGCTGCTGGTGATCACCTACCGCAGCCCTGTCCTGTGGCTGGTCCCGCTGGCCGTGGTCGGCATCGCCGACCGGCTCGCCGCCGTGCTCGCGACGCAGGTGATGGCCGCGGTCGACGTGGCCTGGGACGAGTCGACGGTCGGCATCCTCTCGGTGCTGGTGTTCGGCGCCGGCACCGACTACGCGCTGCTGCTGATCTCGCGCTACCGCGACGAGCTGCGCACCGAGGAGTCGCGCTACCAGGCGATGGCGCACGCGCTGCGGCGTACGGCGGAGGCGGTGATCGCCAGCGCCACCACGGTCGTCCTCGGCCTGCTGACGCTGCTGCTCTCGCTCACGCCCACCACCCGGGGCCTCGGCCTTGCGTGTGCGGTCGGCGTCGTGGTCGCTGCGACCTTCGCCCTGGCGGTCCTGCCCGCGGCGCTCGTGCTGTTCGGCCGCTGGGTGTTCTGGCCGCGGGTGCCGCACGTCGGCGAGACCGTGATGGTCGAGTCCGGCACGGTCTGGCACAAGATCGGCGAGCGGGTCGCCCGCCGGCCCGGCACGGTGATCACCGGGTCGCTGCTGCTGCTCGCGGTGATGGCGATCGGCCTCTTCCGCATCGACCTCGGCCTCGACCAGGCCGAGCAGTTCCTCGACGAGCCGGAGGCGATCAGCGCCGCCACGCGACTGGCGGAGTCGTTCCCCGCCGGCACCGCCGATCCGACCCAGGTGGTCACCACCGGCTCGCCCGAGAAGGTCCTCGACGCGGTCCGCTCGGTCGAGGGCGTGACCTCGGCCCGCGTCTCCGACAGTGGCAACGGCGTGAGCGTCATCGACGCGGTGCTCTCCGGCCGCTCCGGCGAGAACACCGACACCGTCGAGGCGCTGCGCGACGCGGTCGCACCGTACGACGCCCACGTCACGGGCTCCGAGGCCGAGGCCATCGACGAGCGCGAGGGCTCCGACCGCGACCTGCGGCTGATCGTGCCGCTGATCCTGGTGCTGGTGCTCGGCGGCCTGGTGCTGCTGCTGCGCTCCGCGGTCGCCCCGGTGCTGCTGGTGCTCACCGTGGTCGCGACGTACGCCGCCGCCATGGGTGCCTCGTGGTGGCTGTTCACCGGCCCGCTCGGCTTCGGCGCGATGGACAGCGGGGTGCCGCTGTTCGCGTTCTTGTTCCTCGTCGCGCTCGGCGTCGACTACAACATCTTCCTCGTCACGCGGGCCCGCGAGGAGTCGGCCGGCCACGGGTCGCGCGACGGCATGCTGCGGGCACTGTCGGCCACCGGTGGCGTGATCACCAGCGCGGGCATCCTGCTCGCGGCGGTGTTCGCCGTGCTCGGCGTGCTCCCGCTGGTCGTGCTCGCCCAGCTCGGCACGATCATCTGCCTCGGCGTGCTGCTCGACACCCTGCTCGTGCGGACGCTGCTGGTGCCGGCGATCGCGATGCGCCTCGGCGACCGGTTCTGGTGGCCGCGCCAGGTGGGATGACCCCAGGGGGAGTCCGATCAGACGCCGCGGACGGCGGCGGCCACCTTGCGCTGCACGTCGGGGTGGAACACCGTCGGGATGATGAACGCCGGGTTCAGCTCGTCGTCCTTGACGACCAGGGCGATCGCCTCGGCGGCGCGCAGCAGCATGTCGAGGGTGATCTCGCTGGCCCGCGCGTCGAGCAGCCCGCGGAACACGCCCGGGAAGGCGAGCACGTTGTTGATCTGGTTGGGGTAGTCCGACCGACCGCTGGCCACGACCGCGGCGTACTTCTGCGCCTCCGCGGGGTCCACCTCGGGATCGGGGTTGGCCAGCGCGAACACGACCGGCTGGTCGGCCATGTCCTGGATCCACTCGGCCTGGAGCAGGCGCGGGCCGCTGACACCGATGAACACGTCCGCCCCGTCGAGGGCCGCGCGCAGGTCGCCGCGCACCTGCCGCGGGTTCGTCATCGCGGCGAGCTCGCGCTTGGCGGGCGGGAGGGTCTCGTCGTCACGCGACAGGCAGCCCTCGCGGTCCCAGACCACGATGTCCGGCGCTCCCGCGGCGAGCAGCAGGGTGACGATCGCGGTGCCCGCGGCTCCGCCGCCCGACACGGCGATGCGCACGTCGGTGATGTCCTTCTTCACCACGCGCAGCGCGTTGGTCAGCGCGGCCAGCACCACGATCGCGGTGCCGTGCTGGTCGTCGTGGAACACCGGGATGTCGAGGCTCTCGCGCAGGCGGCGCTCGATCTCGAAGCAGCGCGGGGCGGCGATGTCCTCGAGGTTGATGCCACCGAAACCGGGGGCGATCATCTCGACCGCCCGCACGATCTCGTCGGTGTCCTGGGAGGCCAGGCAGATCGGCCAGGCGTCGATGTCGGCGAACCGCTTGAACAGGGCGGCCTTGCCCTCCATCACCGGCAGCGCCGCCCCGGGCCCGACGTTGCCGAGCCCGAGCACGGCCGACCCGTCGGTCACCACGGCGACCGAGTTGCCCTTGATCGTCAGCCGCGGCACGTCACCGGGGTTCTCGGCGAGCGCGAGGCTGACCCGGCCGACGCCCGGGGTGTAGGCCATCGAGAGGTCGTCACGGTTGCGCAGCGGCACCTTCGAGGTGACCTCGATCTTGCCGCCGATGTGCAGCAGGAACGTCCGGTCGCTCACCCGGTGCACCGCGACGCCCTCCACGGACTCGGCGGCGGCCTCGAGCTGCTGGGCGTGCTCGGCGTCACTGGCCGAGCAGGTGACGTCGACGACCAGCCGCGCGGCGCTGGAGTCCGCGACGTCGATGCCCGTGACGATGCCGCCCGCGGCGGAGATCGCCGACGCGACCGCTCCGACCACGCCGTTGTCGGCGGCGGTGTGCAGACGCATGGTGATCGAGTACGACGACGCGGTGGCGGCCATGGACCGCACCTTTCCGCGGCGGAGTGGCGGCGAGCAAGTCGGCGGCGACCCTCCGGGGACGATGACGGACGACCCGGCCGGCCGCCGAGGCGCGCGACGGCGCTCGTGTGACGACCTTCACAATTGTGCACTTTCAGGTGCATCGTGCAAAACTGCACTTTGTGAAGTTGAGTGCAAGCAATCTCGGGCCCACCGGCTGCGGCCGCCGCGAGACCCGCAAGCGGGAGACCGAGCTGCGCATCCATCGGTGCGCCCTGGAGCTCACCGACGAGCGGGGGCTCGACGGCTGGACGATGGACGACCTGGCCGACGCCGCCGACGTGTCGCGGCGCACCCTGTTCAACTACTTCCCCGGCAAGGTCGACGCCGTCCTCGGCGGCACGCCCGAGCTGCCGGCCGAGGCGCTCGAGGTCTTCCACCGCGGCGGCCCCACCGGGCGGCTGGTCGACGACCTCTCCGCGCTGGCCGCGGCGATCCTCGCCGAGAAGGGCTTCGATCCCGAGGTGATGGCGCTCGGCCACCGCATCCTCCACCAGACGCCGCGGCTGATCGTGATCGCGCACGAGCGCTTCGAGCAGGTGACCGGCGACCTGGTCGACCACATCCTGCGCCGCGAGGGCGAGGGGTTCGGCGCCGCCCGGGCCCGCCTGCTGGTGCGCCTGCTCGTGGCGGTCTTCGACGTCGCGATCAACCAGCTCAACGACAACCCCGGCGACCGCCCGGTCGCCGAGATCTTCGACGAGAACGTCCGCCTGGCGCGCGACCTGCTCGCCTGACCCGTTCCCACCTGCTCCGCACCACCCGTTTCCCCGAACCCTTCCCACCCACCAGGAGACCCGCCACCCATGGCCACCCTGTTGCACCGTCTCGGCAAGACCGCCTACCGGCGGTGGCCGATCTTCCTCGCGGGCTGGCTCGTCGCCATGCTCGCCGTCGGCGCGTTCGCCGCCACGATGTCCAAGCCGATGACCGACGCCTTCTCGATCCCCGGCATCCCCTCGGAGAAGGCCGCCGACATGCAGGAGGAGCTCTTCCCGCAGTCGGTGGACGCCTTCGACCGCGCGACGGTGAACGTCGTCGTCGCCGCCCCGGAGGGCCACACGCTCGAGGAGGCGCCGTACGCCAACGCGGTCGACGACCTGGTCGCCGAGCTGCGCCAGGTGCCGCAGGTGCCCGACGACGCGCCCCTCGCCAACCCGGTCGACGCCGCCGGCTCGCAGCGCCAGCAGCTGCTCGACGCCGCGGAGCAGAACGGCACCCCGCGCGAGCAGGCACTGGCGAACGCGGCCGCGCTCAGCCCCCTCTCCGAGGACGGCCGGGTCGGCACCATCACCTTCGACTACGACGTCGAGACCCCGCAGGACATCGAGCCCGCCACGCAGGACCGGCTGCTCGAGGTGATGGACGACGCCCGCGCGAGCGGGCTCACCGTCGAGGCCAACGGCACCGGCATGAGCGCGTTCTCCGAGCCCGGCGGCTCCTCGGAGCTGATCGGTGTCGCGGTCGCGCTGCTCGTGCTCGTGCTGACCTTCGGCTCGCTGGTCGCCGCCGGCCTGCCGATCGTCACCGCACTGTTCGGCGTCGGCCTCGGCATCACCGCCGTCACCGGCATGACCGCGTTCATGGACATCGGCTCGAGCACCCCGATGCTCGCCACGATGATCGGCCTCGCGGTCGGCATCGACTACACGCTGTTCATCCTGGCCCGCTACCGCACCGAGCTGCACCACACCGAGGACCGCGAGGAGGCCATCGGCATCGCCGTCGGTACGGCGGGCTCGGCCGTCGTGTTCGCCGGCCTCACGGTGTTCATCGCGCTGACCGCCCTCGCCGTCGTCCGGATCCCGTTCCTGACCGCGATGGGTCTGGCCGCCGCCGGCACCGTGCTGATCGCGGTGCTGGTCGCCCTGACGCTGCTGCCCGCGATCCTCGGCCTGCTGAAGTCGAAGGCGTTCGGCGGCCGGGTGCGTCGCTACGCCCCGCACCGCGAGCCCGACGGCCACGTGCTCAACAACGGCGTCCGCTGGGCGCGGCTCGTCGGCCGCCGACCCGTCGCCGTCGCGCTGCTGGTGGTCGTGGCGCTCGGTGCGCTCGCCGTACCGCTCAAGGACCTGCACCTCGCCTTCCCGACCGACAGCACCGCCGCCTCGGACACCACGCAGCGCAAGGCCTCGGACCTGATGTCGGCCGCGTTCGGCCCGGGTCGCGAGGGTCCGCTGCTGGTCGTCGTCGACGCCACCGGCGTCACGGAGGCCGACCGGGGCGCCGCGATCGGCGAGGTCACCGCCTGGACCGCCGGGCTCGACGACGTCGACAACTCCCAGGTCGTGGCGATGAACGAGGCGGGCACCGGCGCCCAGATCATGGTCACGCCCTCGTCGGGTCCTGACGAGACCGCGACCGAGAACCTGCTGACCGCGCTGCGCGACGGCCAGGACTCGATCGAGCGCCAGACCGGCACCGAGACCGGCGTGACCGGCCTGACCGCGATCACCACCGACGTCTCCGAGCGGCTCAGCGACGCGCTGCCGATCTACCTGACCGTGGTCATCGGGCTCGCGTTCCTGCTGCTGATGCTGGTCTTCCGCTCGATCCTGGTGCCGCTCACCGCGACCCTGGGCTTCCTGCTCTCGGTGCTCGCGACGCTCGGCGCGACCGTCGCGGTCTTCCAGCAGGGTGCCTTCGGGATCATGGAGGGCCAGCCGATCGTGAGCTTCATGCCGATCTTCCTGATCGGCGTGGTGTTCGGCCTGGCGATGGACTACCAGGTCTTCCTGGTGACCCGCATCCGTGAGGCGCACGTGCACGGCTACCCGATGAAGGAGGCCGTGGTCGACGGGTTCCGCAACAGCGCCCGCGTGGTGACGGCCGCCGCCGCGATCATGACCGCGGTGTTCGCCGCGTTCATGCTGCAGGACGAGCCGATCATCAGGTCGATGGGCTTCGCGCTGGCGATCGCGGTCGTGTTCGACGCGTTCGTGGTGCGGATGGCGCTGATCCCGGCCGTGCTCTACCTGCTCGGCGACCGCGCCTGGTGGCTGCCGCGCTGGCTCGACCGGCTGCTGCCCGAGGTCGACGTCGAGGGCGAGAAGCTCGAGCGCCCCTACCTGCGCGGCCCCGACTTCGACGACGCGCTCGACGACCTGGAGCCGGAGGCCTCGCGGTCGTAAGCGGTCCGGCTCGCGCGGCTGCAGCCCGCAACCCATTCGCGGACCGCAACCACACCGTCGGTTGATCAGCTCAAGATCGATCTCGCGGCCCGCGCGGCGACGAAGTCGACGCGCGAGACGCGACCTCTCGAGCACCCAGGTGGGCGAGCAGGTTCTTCGAGAACCGCTCGCCCATCTGGTCGATCACCCGGCACATCGTCGAGCGCACCGCGCCACCGGCCACTCGGGGCAGCGGCAGGTCGACGGTGATCTCCATGGAGGTGTCCAGGCGGGTGCCCGCCGCGTCGTCGCTCAGCGCGTACCACCCCTCGACCCCGGCACGCTCGGTCGCACCGGTCGGCGGGTCGTGCCGGAAGTCGATGCGGCTGGGCTCGTCGTACGTCATCAGCTCGGTGAACGCCGGGGCGATCCCGAGGCCGGCCACCTTCAGGCCGGTCATCTGCCAGCACCAGTGGTCGCCGTCCGCCCGGATCGCGGTGACGAACGGCGTCAGCGACGCGACGACCTCGGGGTCGGTGAGCGCCTCCCACACGCGGTCGCGGGATGCGTCGATGACGGCGCTGGCCTTCGTGCCTGCGGTGAAGCGGGTCATGGCTTTGCCACTACCCAGCGACGGCCGCGCCGATGTGCCCGAGCGGCCGAGATCACACCGTCCGCGGGTTTCGAGCAGCCCCGGTCCGGGGCACAAGACCCTCAGCCCCACTCCCTGGAGGTACACCCCATGATCACCGCGCTGCTGATGTCGGGCCTGCTGGCCTTCGTGCTGCTCGTGCCCACGCTGATGGTGGCGGTGCTGGTCTCGGGCCTCTCCCGCCGTCCGGCGCTGATCGAGGCCGAGCCCGCGACGGCCCCGGCGACCGAGGGTGTCCTGGCCGGCTAGCCCACCATCCGGGCCAGCACCTGCGCGGACTGCTGGTGCCCGACCGGGTTCACGTGCCCGTCGAGCAGCACCTCGATCGTGCGGTTGCCGAGATCGAGCACGACCCGGTCCGCACCGACCTCGAGCACCTCACCACGCACGAGGTAGTCCTCGGCCTGCAGCCGTTGGAGCAGGGTCTCGGGCTTGCACCGCTCCACGTCACCGAGGGCGACGGCCTGCAGCCGGCTGCGCAGCCGGGTCCGCACCCGCCCGCCGGCGCGCCAGAGCAGGAGCCCGACGACCAGGAGCACCAGGTCGGCCACGAGGGTCGCGACCAGCGGCACCCGGCTCTCGACCGCGCCGTCGACCCGGTAGGCGGCGGGGTCGTCCTCGATCACCCGGACGTCCAGGCTCCCGGACTCGACCGCGTCGGCGTACGCCGTCTCGTCGAGCTCGGCGGACCAGGTGCGCTGGTCGGGGTCGACGTCCTCGGGGAAGGTGAAGCTCACGCGCCGGTCGGTGTCGTCGTGGGCGAGGAGCGTCGCGGTCGTCTCCACGCCGGACCGCTCGACCCTGGAGTCGGTCCACGTGCTGTGCGCCAGCGGCAGGTTCACGAGCGCCGCCAGCAGCAGGAGCGCGAACGCGGTGCGCCGGCTGGTCCCCCTCGTCTCCGCCATGGGCGCCAGTATCCCTGCCCGCCGGAGCCTCAGGGCAGGTGCACCCGCAGGAACCGCGGGCGATAGCGCGTCGGGTCCTCGACCACCTCGCCGACGTCCGTGCGGTTCTGGCTGTAGGACACCACGACGGTGCCGGGTCGAGGGAGCAGGCCGGGGTGGGCCAGCGGCATGTACCGCAGCCGGCCCTCGGCGGCGTCGGAGGGCAGGGGCGCGACCGCACGGCCGTCGTCGAAGGGACCCCAGGGCTCCGGCGCGGTCCAGACGACGATGTCGCTGCCGAGGAACTCGTCGCGCTTGCTCAGCGCATACCACCGCTCACCGTCGCGGAACACCGAGAGCGTCTGCGACGTACCGCCGTCGGCGGGGATGAGCTCCTGACTCTGCGCGGGGTCGTCGACCCAGTCGCTGCCCGACCAGTACTCCCAGGCCGAGGGCCGCAGCACGTCGTCGGGGTGGACCCGCGCCACCCGCAGCGAGAAGCCGAACACGTAGTCCTGGTCGGGGTTGGCGGTGCCGTAGAGGTAGAGCCAGTCGCCGTCGAGCGCGGCCGCCGCGCCCCACACCGGTTGGGTGATGTCGGCGGCGTCCGGGCCGACGTCGCGTACGCCGACCAGCTGCGGGGTCTCACCGCGCGGGACGACGAACACGGCCACCGCGGGACCGAGGTTCTCGAACCCGAAGGCGTCCTCGGCCCCGGTGCCGCGCACCCGTTGGCAGGTGACGACGACCAGGTCGTAGCCGGGATGGGTCACGGTGACCGCGGACATCGGCCAGTAGCCCACCCGTCCGGTCGAGCGGGCGCTCGGTCGGTCCGGGACCAGCGCGCCGTGGTCCTGCGGGACGATCGCCTGGATGCAGTCGCCACCGAAGATGAGCATCGAGTTGCGCACGAAGCGCTGGCCGTTGAACGACGGGTTGCGCAGCGTGTCGCCGAACACCATCAGTCGGCGCCCGTCCTGCAGCTCGGTGTCGGCGCCGACGTCACCGCCCTCGAATTCCGGGCCGCCACGCACCGTCCGGGCGATCCGGTTGAGGTCGGCCACGCTCTCCACGCGTCCGGGCGAGACGCACTGCGTCTCGCTGGCCCGACTGGCGACCGCGGCGGCGTCGGCGACGGCGTCGCGCGGGACGAACGAGACGAGCGCGAAGGCCGCGACCGCGGCCGGCAGCACCACGACCGCGACCCGCCAGCGCCAGCGCACCAGGCGCCCGTGGCGGACGACCGGCGTGAGCTCCGGGTGCAGCAGGACCGGCTCGTCGAGGCCCGCGTCCGGCGCGGTCTGCTCGCGCGCGCGCTCGCGCCGCGAGACGAGCAGTGCCAGGACGGAGGCGAGCATCCACACCGCGAGCACGAGCAGCGGGAGGCGGACCCCGGTGCCGCCGTACAGCGCGATCGCGCCGAGCGCCTCGACGCTGGCACCCGGCGGTGTCCACACCGACAGCAGCGGCCACGGGTCGGGGAGGAGCAGCGGGTCGGTGCCGAGCAGCTGCGGGGTCGCGACGACGAGGTAGAACGTGCCGCTCAGCCCCAGTCCGCCGAACCCGGCGACGCCCTCCAGAGCGAGCGTGACCGTGCCGGCGACGACCGCTGTGAGCGCCAGGACGCCGGCGAGCCGCAGCTGCGCCGCGGTGTCGAGCCCGCTGACGCCGGGCAGCACGCTGGCCGCGACGTACCCGGCCACCAGCGACACCGCCGCGACCACGAGGATCCGCCGGGTGCCCAGCCGGATGGTGCGCGCGACCGGACCGAACCGGGCCGAGAGCAGCAGTGCGAGCACGAACCCGAGCGCGCCGAACCCGGCGGCCAGGCGGCGTACGACGTGGTCGTCGACCGCCGAGGCGGAGACGTGCCGGACGGTGAGCGTGCGTCCGTGGGAGCGCTCGATCGCGGTGACCTGGTCGAGCACGGCGCGCGCGAGCCGGTCGTCGGTCGCGCCGTTGAGCACCAGCTCGTCGTGGGTGCCGGTGAGGTCGACGAGCGCGGCGCCGACGGTCACGCCGTGCCGGACGTCGTCGACCGCGGCGTCCCGGTCGTCGGTGGCCGTGACCTCCAGCGGCCGGCCCGGCAGCGCGTTGACCTCGTCGGCGAGCGCCTGCGCGACGATCGCGGGCGCGACGACGGCGACCGGCGCGTGGTGCGGCCGCGGCTCGCGCACGTCGCGGACCAGCAGGGCCAGGCCGACGCCCTGGGCGACCAGCACCACCGCGCAGATGATCGCCACCCTGCGCGGGAAGAGCCGGCGCAGCGTCGATCGTTCCACGGCACTCAGTCTGGCGGGTCCGGGTGCGCAACACGTCGGGAGTGGCCGAGAGTAGGTTGACGGCGTGCCAGCAGCGGCCCGACTCCACGGCATCGGCGACCTCCGCGTCGAGCAGGTCCCCCCTCCAGCAGCCCCGCGACCGGGCTGGTCGACGGTGGCCGTCACCTCGGTCGGCCTGTGCGGGTCGGACCTCCACTGGTACACCGACGGCGGCACCGGCGAGGTCACGATCGACGAGCCGGTCGTGCCGGGCCACGAGCTCGCCGGCGTCGCGATCGACGGTCCGTACGCCGGGCGCCGGGTCGCGGTCGACCCGGCGATCCCCTGCGGGGTGTGCGAGCAGTGCCGCGCCGGCGACGGGAACCTGTGTCCCGACGTCCGGTTCGCCGGGCACGCGGGCCTCGACGGCGGGCTGCAGGAGTCGCTGGTGTGGCCCGACCACCTGCTGTTCCCGCTGCCCGACGGGCTCAGCGACGACGCGGGCGCGCTGCTCGAGCCGCTGGGCGTCGCGATCCACGCGGTGGGCGTCGCGCACGTGCGGCCGGGCGACGACGTGCTGGTCGCCGGCGGTGGGCCGATCGGCGTCCTCGCGGCGGCCGTCGCGCGTCGTACCGGCGCGCGACGGGTGTTCCTCAGCGAGCCCCTCGCCCACCGCCGCCAGACGGCCCTGCGCTTCGGCGCCGACGAGGCCTGGGCCCCCGAGGAGGCAGCGGCGGCGGTCGAGTCGGCCACGAACGGTCGCGGTGTCGACGTCGCGATCGAGATGGCCGGGGTCGACGACGCGATCACGACGGCGGTCACCGCGGTGCGACCGGGTGCCCGGATCGCCCTCGGCGGCATCCCCTCGACGCCGCTGTCGGCGTTCCCCGCCGCGGTGGCCCGTCGCAAGGGGCTCACGTTCGCGATGGTGCGCCGGATGCACGAGACCTATCCGCGGGCCATCGAGCTCGCCACCACCGGCCTGGACCTCGACCCCCTGGTCAGCCACCGCTTCCGGCTCGCCGACGCCGCTGCGGCCTTCGAGCACGCCGTCGCCCGCACCGGCGACAAGACCGTCATCGCCGTTGATTCGTGACTTCTGAGCGTTGAGTCGGGAGTTCCGGGAGGCCGGCCGGACGAGAACTCCGGACTCGACGGGCAGAACTCCCGACTCGGCGTCGGGGGTCAGTCGGCGTCGAGCGCCTGCAGCTCCTCGGCGGTGAGCTCGAGCTCGGCGGCGGCCGCGGAGTCCTGGATCGACTGCGGACGCTTGGCGCCCGGGATCGGGAT
This sequence comes from Nocardioides sp., assembly GCF_024509035.1. Classification (GTDB taxonomy): domain Bacteria; phylum Actinomycetota; class Actinomycetes; order Propionibacteriales; family Nocardioidaceae; genus Nocardioides. Next base: position 16,895 of record NZ_JANINT010000314.1, read on the forward strand.
CACCACCGGCGACTGCGCGAGCTCCCAGGCGAGCGCGACCTGCTGGGCGCTGACGCCGCGGGCCTCGGCGACCCGGGCGAACGCCGGGTGCTTGGTCGCCAGCTCCTTGGCGTCGCCGAGCCCGCCGAGCGGGCTCCACGGCAGGAACGCCAGGCCGAGCTCGTCGCAGACGTCGATCTCGGGACGGCTGCTGCGGAACGCCGGGGAGTACTGGTTCTGAACGCTGACCAGGTGGTCCCCCAGCGCCGCGTGGGCGGCGCGGATCTGCTCGGGGTTGGCGTTGGAGATGCCGAACATCCGGACCTTCCCGGTCTCGGCGATGTCCTGCATGGTCGCGAGGACGTCCTCGTAGGGAACCTTGCTGCTGGGCCGGTGGTGCTGCCACAGCGCGATCTGCTGGACACCGAGGCGGCGCAGGCTGTCGTCGACGGCCTGCTTGAGGTGGGCGTCGGTGCTGTCGGTGCCCCAGCCGCCGCCCTCGGTGCGGACGTGGCCGCCCTTGGTGGCCAGGAGCACCTGGTCGCGCACGCCGAGCTCGTCGAGCAGCGAGGCGATCAGCAGCTCGTTCTCGCCCTGGGCCTGGGCGCCCTTCTCCTCGCCGGGCCCGTAGGCGTCCGCGGTGTCGAAGAGCGTCACGCCCGCGTCGAGCGCCGCGCGCACGGTGGCGAGCAGCTGCTCTCGGGGCTGGGTGCCGGTCTGGTCGAAGGTCATCAGGCCGAGCCCGATGGCGCCGACCTCCGTGCGGCCGACGGTGTCGTTGCCGATGCTGCGAATCCTCATGGTTCGTTCCTACCAGGGGGCTGGACGGCCGCCCGCAGCGGACTACCGGCTGGCCCCGTCGGCGTACATCGGTGGGCACTCGCCGCCGGGAGACGTCGCCAGCTCGAAGTGCCAGATCTCGTTGGCGAAGATCTGGCACAGGCCGTACGCCGACCCGTGCCGCCCCAGCCAGACCGCGGCCTCGGTCGGGCCGATGTCGACAGCGTCGCCGGTCACGTGCGCGGAGTCGTCCGGGCTCGCGACGTACTCGAGCGCCTTCTCGAGGCTGCCGTACTCCAGCACGGCCTCGTCGAGCAGCCGCTGCTGGTGCTCGCGGCTGCGCCACCCGCTGGTGACCTCGATCCGCACCCCGTCCGCCCGGGCAGCGCGCGCTGCGTCCGCGAGTGCGGAGCGCAGGTCGTCGTCAAGGCGCGCGATGTCGACACGGGAGGTGTCCAGCACCTTCGGCATCGGCGGGCGGAGGCGGTCCGCCGACTGCAGGAGACCCGTGGCGGACCGCCCGTGCGGCCGGCCGGGCCCCTCCTCGTCCTGCCCGCAGGCGGTGAGGCCGGCGGCCAGGAGCAGCACGAGCACGACGGTCAGGGAGGTCGGCCGGAAGCCGAGCCGGGGCAGATGGTTCGTCACGACCTCGACGCTAGGAAGCGCGCGCCGCCCGCACCTCCGCCTGAGGTACCGGTCCCCTGACCGCTGGGCTACACCTCTGGTCCTCCGGGACTCGCGGGGGAATACATGCGCAGTCATGTTGTTGAGAGCGGCATGGACCCGACGACGCGACTCGCGAACGAGGCGTGGGAGGCGCTCTTCCGGGCGCAGGCCACCCTCAGCCTCGAGTTCGAGCGCGCCGACGTGTGGGGCGACCTGCCGCCGCGCGAGTACGGCGTGCTCTACGCGCTGGCCGGCCTCCCCGAGGGTCTGCGGATCAGCGAGCTCGTCGACGACGCCCTGCTCACCCAGACCGGGGTCTCGCGGATGGTCGCGCGCCTGGAGGGGCGCGGGCTGGTCGAGCGACGCGCCGACCCCGACGACGCACGCGCCTGCCGGATCGTGCTCACACCCGAGGGTCGCACCGTCCAGCGCCGCGTCGGCGCCGCCCACGCCCGGCACGTCGCGACCGCGATGACGCGCGCGCTCTCCGAGCGACAGCTGCGCACGCTCCGCGAGCTGACCCTCGCCCTGACCGCCGCCGCGCCCACCCCCCGAAGCCTCCGAAGCACCAGATGAAAGGCAGTGCCCCGATGAACGCGCCCCACGAGTCCCTGGAGTTCGGGCTCGACACCTTCGGCGACCTCCCCGAGGACGCCGACGGCAACCGCCTGTCGTACGCCGCCGCGATCCGCCAGGTCGTCGACGAGGCCGTCCTCGCCGACCGGCTCGGCGTCGACGTGATCGCCGTCGGCGAGCACCACCGTTCGGAGTTCGCGATCTCCTCGCCCGACACCGTGCTGGCCGGCATCGCCACCCGCACCGAGCGGATCAAGCTCGCCTCGGGCGTCACCGTCCTGTCCTCCGACGACCCCGTGCGCGTCTTCCAGCGCTTCGCGACCATCGACGCGCTGTCGAACGGCCGTGCCCAGGTCATCCTCGGCCGCGGCTCGTTCACCGAGTCCTTCCCGCTGTTCGGCTACGACCTGCGCGACTACGACGTGCTCTTCGAGGAGAAGATCGAGCTCTTCGTGAAGCTTGCTCGAGGAGAAGCCGGTCACCTGGCAGGGCACCAAGCGCGCGCCGCTGGTCGACGCCGACGTGTTCCCCAAGACCGAGTCGGGCCACCTCGACACCTGGGTGGGCGTGGGCGGCTCGCCGCAGTCGGTCGTCCGCACCGCCCGCTACGGCCTGCCACTGATGATCGCGATCATCGGCGGTCCGCCCGACCGGTTCGCGCCGTACGTCGACCTCTACCGCCGCGCCGCCGAGCAGTTCGGCACGGTCGCGCACCCGGTGGGCATGCACTCCCCCGGGTTCATCGCCGACACCGACGAGGAGGCCGCCGAGATCGTGTGGCCGGGCTACAAGCTGGTCCGCGACCGGATCGGCGCCGATCGGGGCTGGCCGCCGATGACCCGCGCCGAGTTCGACTCCGAGATCTCCCACGGCTCGCTCTACATCGGCTCACCCGAGACGGTGGCGCAGAAGATCGCGCGCGCCGTCCGCACCCTCGACGTCGGCCGCTTCGACCTCATCTACACCACCGGCGGGTTCCCCGCGGCGGCCCGGATGCGCGCCGTCGAGCTCTACGGCACCGAGGTCATCCCGCGGGTGCGCGAGCTGCTGGCGAGCGACGGAGCAAGCACGTGACCGAGGCGCCACGCGTCCTCGGGATCCTCGGCGCCGGCAAGGTCGGCACCGTGCTCGCGCGGCTCGCCGTCGCCGCCGGGTACGACGTCCTCGTCGCCGGGTCAGGCGACCCCGCGAAGATCGCGCTGACCGTCGAGGTGCTCGCGCCGGGCGCGGCCGCGACCACCGCGGAGGAGGCGGCGCTCGAGGCGGACGTGGTCGTGCTCGCGCTGCCGCTCGGCAAGCACCGCGCCCTTCCGGCCGATGCCCTGGCCGGGAAGCTGGTCATCGACGCGATGAACTACTGGTGGGAGGTCGACGGCCTCCGCGAGGACTTCACCGACCCGACCACGTCGACCAGCGAGATCGTCCAGGCGTTCCTCACCGGCTCGCGGGTGGTCAAGGCGTTCAACCACATGGGCTACCACGACCTCGAGGACGAGGCCCGGCCCGCGGGCACCGCGGGCCGCAAGGCCATCGCGATCGCCGGCGACGACCCGGCCGACCTGGCCGTCGTCGCCGAGATCGTCGACCGGCTCGGCTTCGACCCCGTCGTCGCCGGCTCGCTCGCCGACGGCGTACGCCTGCAGCCGGGCACCGAGCCGTTCGGCGCCGACGTCGACGCCGATGAGCTGCGCGCGATGATCGACCGGTTCCCCGCCTCCGAGCCGGGCCGCTCGGTCACCACGGCCCGCGCAGCACGCTGATCCAGCAGGGACACCGACGCACAGACAAGGCCCCGGATCCTGAGGATCCGGGGCCTTGTCACACGTGCGC
>NZ_JANINT010000314.1:20735-21695 GCF_024509035.1 Nocardioides sp.
ACACCGGCCCGACCCGCTCGCCGAGCGCGCCGAGGTGGTCGGTCAGCTCGGCCTCGCTGCGAGCCGTCAGCCCGGTCCCACCCAACGCGTCGGCGACGCAGGCGAGATCCGGCCAGGTGACCGTGGAGATGCGCGGATCGAGGCCCTGGTCCACGAGCTGGATGTACTCAGCGCCGTAGGCACCGTCGTTGAGCACGATCACGATCAGGTCCAGGCTCTCGCGGACGGCGGTGGAGAACTCCGCCAACCCGCCCAGCATGAAGCCTCCGTCACCGCAGACGGTGAGCACTGGACGCCCGGGGACGCCACGGGCGGCACCGATCGCGCTGGCGACACCTAGGCCGATGGAACCGAACGAGAGCGTGTGGACGTACCACTGCGGATGCTCGACGTGCAGGATCGCCCAGGTGTCGTAGATGAAGCGTCCGCCGTCGACTACCAGGATCCGGTCCTCGGGCACCGCCGCGTCCACCAGCTCCAGCGCTCGTCGCATCTCCACCGTCCCCTCGGCGACGCTGGGTGCGTAGGACGGGCCCGGAGAGGCGGCCAGCCGTTGGGCGAGCTCGGGCGAAGCGTGGCGGGTGGCCGGCACGTCGGCCTCGTCGAGCCACCCGCGGATCCGGTCGGCAACCGCGGCGGCGTCGCCGGCCACGCACACCGTCCCGGGTGAGACGCGATCGAGCCGGCGGGGGTCCAGGTCGACCTGGACCACGGTCTTGCCCTCGACCAGGCCGCCGCCGCCGGTGGTGCGTCCGTTGAGGGACGCGCCGAACGCCACGATGCAGTCGCTCGCTGCGATCACCTCCGCAGCCAGGGGGTGGGAGAGACCACCGAAGACGCCGAGGTCGTGGGGCTCGCCGCGAAAGAGATCCTTGGCCCGCAGCGTCGTGGCAACGGGGGCTCCGATCCTGCCGGCCAGAGCCAGCAGTGCCGCCCGGGCAGCCGGCGACATGGCGCCCC
>NZ_JANINT010000315.1:0-944 GCF_024509035.1 Nocardioides sp.
GAGGAGCTCCATGCCGTCCACGTTCTTCGGCCTGCCGCTGCACCCGTTGATCGTCCACGCCACCGTCGTGATGGTGCCGCTCGCGGTGCTCGCCGTGCTCGGCGCGGTGCTCGTGCCCCGGTTCCGGGCGTGGGCCGGACCGCTGCCGGCCGGGCTGGCCCTGGTGGCGTTGATCCTCACCCCCCTGTCGACGGCGACCGGGGAGAACCTCGAGCACTCGCTGCCGGAGACCCACCTCATCGAGGAGCACGCCGAGATCGGCGACCAGCTCATCTGGTTCACGGTCGCGCTGTTCGCGTTCGCCGCGGCGTACTGGTGGCTCGACCGGCGCCGCACCGCGACCCCGGAGGCGGAGCAGTTCCGGGACCGGACCCGCACGATCGTTGCGGTCGTCGGCGTCCTCGCGGTCCTCACCGCGCTCGGCACCGGCGTGCAGGTGGCGCGGATCGGCCACAGCGGCGCGAAGGCCGCGTGGTCGCAGACCGGCAGCGCCGGCGGCTGACCGGCAGTACCGTGACCTGCTCGTCGAGGACGACGCCGACATCCGGCGCACCCTGGCCCGCGGCCTGGCCGAGCAGGGCGCCACCGTCGTACCCGTGGAGACCGCGGTCGAGGCGATCAAGGCCGTCGCCAGCGAGCGCCCGGACGCCGTCGTCCTCGACCTCGGCCTCCCCGACCTCGACGGCGCCGACGTGCTCGCGCTGATCCGGGCGAGCAGCGACCTGCCGGTGGTGGTCGCGACCGCCCGCGACGACGAGCGCGAGATCGTCCGGCTCCTCGACGCGGGCGCCGACGACTACCTCATCAAGCCGTTCTCCGCCGCGCAGGTGATGGCCCGGGTGCGCGCGGTCCTGCGGCGTACGACGCCCGCGGTCCGCGAGGACCCGCGGGTGGTCGTCGGTGACCTGGTCGTCGACCCGGTCTCCCGGACCGCCCAGCTCGAG